>JAITFU010000038.1 GCA_031281125.1 Prevotellaceae bacterium
CTGTTCCTCCACTCCCCGAACAACAAAAAATCGTTTCCAAAATAGAAAAAATCGAAACGCAAATTGCCGAATTAGAACAGCAACTAAACAAAATACCTCAAGAAATAGAAGCCGTCCTATCCAAGTACCTGTAACAGCATGCCCCTCTCTAACCCCATATTTCCCATTATTTCCCAAGCCGCTCGCGAATCGGGTGTTCGCGCCTTTGTGATTGGCGGTTACGTCCGTGACTTTTTTTTGGAACGTCCCTGTAAAGATATTGATATTGTGGTAGAAGGGAGTGGAATAGACTTGGCCGAAAAGGTGGCTGCTTTGCTTCATACTCCTGTTCACGTCTATAAGCAGTTTGGTACCGCTATGCTTTGTTATCAAGACATAGAGATTGAATTTGTGGGCGCCCGAAAAGAGTCATACCGTGCCGACTCCCGAAAACCTGTGGTAGAAGATGGGAGTATCGAGGATGACCAAATGCGACGTGACTTTACAGTCAACGCATTGGCTTTTAGCCTGCAAGATTCTGACTACGGATGCCTGATCGATCCTTTTGGAGGGGTAAAAGATATGCAAAACGGTCTCTTACGTACTCCGTTAGACCCGGACGTCACATACAGCGACGACCCTCTGCGTATGTTAAGGGCTATTCGTTTTGCTTCTCAGTTAGGCTTTTCCATTGTTCCCGAATCTTTTGCATCGATTCAACGCAACGTCCGCCGTCTTGAGATTGTATCTATGGAGCGTATTGCGGACGAGTTGCATAAAATCATTATGAGTTCCCGTCCTTCTCAAGGGTTTCGTTTATTGGATCAAAGCGGACTATTATCCATGATTCTTCCTCAGTTAGAGGCGTTAAAAGGGGTGGAAACTATGGAGGGCAGAGGCCATAAGGAAAACTTTAGCCACACTTTACAGGTGGTAGAGAACATCGCAAAAATTTCGGACGACCTTTGGCTCAGGTGGGCAGCCCTGCTCCACGACGTGGGTAAGCCGGCCACCAAACAGTACGATTCAAAAACGGGATGGAGCTTTCATGGGCATGATTTTGTGGGCAGTAAAATGATTCCCGGTATCTTTAAACGACTGAGGTTGCCACTAAACGAGAAGATGAAATTTGTCCAAAAGATGGTGTTGCTTCACCTGCGTCCCATTTCGTTGGTACAGGAACAAGTGACCGACTCAGCCATTCGCCGCCTTCTCTTTGAAGCCGGTGACGATATTGACGTGCTAATGTTACTTTGCGAGGCCGATATCACCTCCAAAAACGAGCAAACCGCCAAGTTGCATTTGGACAATTTTGCCAAAGTGAGACAAAAATTGATCGAAGTAGAAGAGAAAGACGCCATTAGAAACTTCCAGCCACCCATCTCCGGAGATATGATCATGCAAAAATACAATCTAAACCCCTGTCAAGAAGTAGGATTGATCAAAGAGCGCATAAAAAATGCCATCTTAGACGGCCAAATCCGCAACGAATACCAGGAGGCTTACGCACTTATGGAGCGGATTGCAAAAGAGATGGGGATAGGAGATGTCAGGTGAAAGGTTTTATTGTTGCCCTGATTTTTGTTTCATACGCTTGGAATTTAAGAAATTTTATCTATTTTTGCCGCCTTAAATATTGTTAAAACCGATGAAAACCTACACTACCGACCACATTCGCAACGTGGTTCTCTTGGGCAACACCCGTTCAGGAAAAACTACGATGGCAGAAGCCATGTTGTACGAAGGCAATGTTATTGACCGCCGTGGAACCGTTGAAGCCAAAAGTACAGTAAGCGATAACTCAGAAATTGAGCAGTTGTATCAACGCTCCATCTATCCAACGTTGCTATATACAGAATTTTTGGATCATAAACTAAATATTATCGACACGCCCGGCTCTGACGACTTTATTGGCGGCGTGGTTTCGGCTTTTAAAGTGGCCGATACCGGTGTAATGGTAATTAATGCCCAACAGGGCGTGGAGGTGGGCACAGAAATCTTTGCTCGGTACGCCGAACAGTATCATAAGCCGTTAATCCTTGCGGTCAATCAGTTAGAGCACGATAAAGCCAACTGGGAGACCTGCTTGGACGAGCTTCGCCAATGTTTTGGAAATAAGATGGCGGTGGTGCAATTTCCTGTGGCCACCGGGGCTGATTTTAACGCATTTGTGGATGTGCTGACCATGAAGATGTATCGTTATAAAGACGATAACGGCACACAAGAAGAGTTGGAGATACCCGCAGACCATAAAGACCATGCAGACGAGCTTCATGCCACACTTTGCGAGCGTGCCGCCGAGAATGACGAGGCGTTGATGGAGACTTTTTTTGACAAAGGCGACCTCACTATTGAAGAGATTTGCAAAGGTTTGGCCATTGGACTTAAAAACGGAGAGATCATTCCTCTCTTTACCCTCTCAGCCAAAAAAGATATTGGAATAAAGCGACTAATGGAGTTTATTATTCACGTTGCACCCTCTCCGGAAGCCACCAAGCAACTCACTGTTGACGGCACATCTATTCCCTGTGTTTCCACAGGCAACACCTCTATCTTCATATATAAAACGACTGTGGAGCAACACTTGGGAGATGTCTCCTACTTCCGTGTAATGTCGGGAAAATTGACAGAGAGTATGGATATGATCAACGCCGATAACGGCAACAAAGAGCGCATATCGGCCATCTACGCTGTTGCCGGTAAAAAACGGGAAAAGGTAACCGAAATGATGGCTGGCGACATTGGATGTACCGTAAAACTCAAGTCGGTACGCGCCAATCAAACATTAAGCACAGGAAAAGAGATTATTTTTGCTCCGATTCAGTTTCCACCCTCCAAGTTCCGTACCGCCATTAAAGCCAAGAGCGAGAAAGACGACGAAAAATTGGGCGAAATCCTCAACCGCGCTAATGCAGAAGACCCCACTATTATTGTCGAATATTCCAAAGAGTTGAAACAAATCATTTTAAGTGGTCAGGGTGAACATCATATCAACATATTAAAGTGGCACCTCACCAATACCCATAAAATTGAAATCGATCTCCTTAATCCAAAAATCCCCTACCGTGAAACAATTACCAAAGTGGCTGCCGCCGACTACCGCCACAAAAAGCAATCGGGTGGAGCAGGTCAATTTGGAGAGGTTCACCTGTTGATCGAGCCTTTTGTAGAAGGGACGCCGCCCAACAACCGCCATAAGATTGACGGAAAAGAACTTGTATTGAATATCAAAGGAAAAGAGGAGTTTGATATGGAGTGGGGCGGAAAGTTGGAGTATTACAACTGTATTGTGGGTGGGTCAATTGATGGTCGCTTTATGCCTGCAATCCTCAAGGGAATTATGGAAAAGATGGAAGAGGGACCCCTTACCGGTTCTTACGCACGCGACATTCGTGTATATGTGTATGATGGAAAGATGCACCCCGTTGATTCCAACGAAATCTCCTTTAGATTGGCCGGTCGAAATGCATTTAAAGAGTCGTTTAAGAAGGCCGGACCCAAAATCATGGAGCCTGTGTACAATGTTGAGGTGATGGTGCCGAGCGATGCCATGGGAGATGTGATGAGCGACCTTCAGAACCGCCGCGCCATGATTATGGGTATGAGTAGCGAAAAACGGTTTGAAGTGATCAAGGCAAGGGTACCATTGGCAGAGTTAAATAAGTACTCCACCACCCTTAGTTCCATCACTTCGGGACGCGCAACCTTTACCCAAACTTTTGCAGATTACCAGCAAGTACCTGCTGAGGTTCAGGATAAACTTCTCAAAGAGTACGAAGCACAAGAAAAAGAGGATTAATCGATTTGATTGAAGCAAAAAACATTACCAAGTCCTACGGCTCATTGCAAGTGCTTAAAGGAGTCGATTTTTCTGCATCAAAGGCCCAAGTGGTGAGCATTGTGGGTGCCAGCGGTGCAGGAAAAACCACCTTGTTGCAAATCCTTGGGGCCCTCTCCCTCCCTGACACCGGTGAACTTTTTTTGGATGATATTGACCTGCTTTCATTGTCTTCCAACGCATTAGCTGAGATCAGAAACAAGAAAATCGGCTTTGTTTTTCAGTTTCACCACCTCTTGCCCGAATTTACCGCTTTGGAGAACGTATCGATACCCGGTTATATTGCAAAAGGGAAACCCTCCGAAATTACAAAACGGGCCAAAGAGTTGCTTGACTTTTTGTCCCTGTCGCAAAGGATGTTCCACAAACCGTCAGAACTGAGCGGTGGAGAGCAGCAGCGTGTAGCCGTTGCCCGTGCCTTAATGAACAATCCTTCTGTAATTTTGGCGGACGAACCTTCCGGAAATTTAGATACCCAAAACAAAATCGAATTGCACAAACTCTTCTTTTCGCTTCGCGACCAAATGGGACAAACCTTTGTAGTGGTTACCCACGACCCCTCTTTGGCAGCAATGACAGACAGGTGTTTGGAGATGAAAGACGGACTTTTTGTGTAAAGTGGCAGACGTTACTTTTGCTTGTTGCCGCTCCCCTCATTATTTTGCCCCAATTCCCTAATCAACATATTACGGAATTG
>JAITFU010000112.1 GCA_031281125.1 Prevotellaceae bacterium
CTTTAACTCGTTTGAGAATGGGCAACAGACCTTTTTTGGAGAGGAGTTTGATGAACTCAAGAAAAACATGAAAGGCGCAGAGACCAATGACGAGTTTGACATTGTTCTTGTCAACGGTAAGTCCTTAGGAATTGTAGAGGTAAAATATAAGGGTCGTTTAGACAATCTTCCTCAAGTCATCAAAAAAGCGCAAACTTTTCGGCTCAATTTTCCCAAATACAAAAACCATCAAATCTATTTGGCTTTAGCAGCCATGGTATTTACCCAAAGAGTAGAAGACGAATGTCGGCGCCAAGGAGTAGCAATTATTAAGCAACAAGGCGACTCGGTGGTGATTAATGACAAATATTTAAAGGCATTCTAAATCGTTGTGGGGCGGAGATTTATCCGCCCCTACAGCGGTACGTGGGGGCGTGATTCATAGAGCATTAAATGTTTTTGAAAACGTGCGAATCGGCGTGGTTTGTGCGTTTTTTTTATCCCAAAAACATAGCTGCGTGTATGGCAGTGGTTTTGTTGTCAAAATGTTTGGTTTCCTCGTCATTAGACAAAACAAATGCTTTTTTAACAGGCTTATCCAATAGTTCGTCCAATCCAAAAAGGTGTTTGGCGTCAATTCTGTTGACTTTAGTTGTTGCTTTAATTTCAAAGGCATAGTAAAAATCAGGAAATTCTAACAACAAATCGACTTCTCTATTGTCGTGTGTACGTAAAAAAGAGAATTGGACACGAGACCGGAGGTTTTTGGATTGTTTGTATATTTCTGAAATCACGGCGCTTTCATACTCGCTCCCAGTCATTCCGCCTCTTTTGCGCAAAACTGCCTGTACAATACCCTGATCCAAATAATGAACTTTAGGGGATTTTACCAAACGTTTATTCTGATTTTTTGACCATGACGGCAACACAATTGCTTGGTAGCTGATTTCAAAATACCGGATGTATCGTTGAACGGTTTTTATATTGATTCCCAGTTGGGTACTTATGGAAGAGGCGTTGATAAGGTTTCCGGTGTTTATGGCCAAGTATTGTTGAAGCTGAACAAAAGGCTCTAAGTCACGAAAAGAAGCAAGATCACGTATATCTCTTTCCAAATAGGTTCTTACATAATCGTGCAGCCAATCAAATTTTTCATCTTCGATCGAATCGTTATCGCTTATGGCGGGCAATCCTCCATATTTTAGATAATGAGTATATGCTTGTAATTTTTCTGCCCTTCTGCTATCCAACAAGAAAGATGGATAATAATCGACTTCTTCATTCTTTAATAACCTCTGAAACAATGAGTCAGATATGTGGTCATTCCAACTCTTCTATTTTTCATTTTTGAAACCCTTAGTGTTGTCGTTGCAAAGATGGGAAGTTTTTTTACAAACTCCAAAAATTACGCCACAATTTGGAATTCAACTCCAAAAATTACGCCAAAAATACCCAACAATAATTTTAGCTGTTTCAATCTTTTTGTGAAATTTGATCAAAATTGTGGAGTTTTAAGAAGAAATGTTTATCTTTGCATCCTATTAGAAAATTGTGCAGAGTGATATGGAACAAACAAAAAATCAGGCGCAAAATTTGATCGCGAGATGTCCGAATCGAATGCCAAGTGGGAGAAGAGGATGAAAAATTTAGAAGAACTTACCGGTTCTTGTACAACCACACCTCCGTAGCGCTTATTGAAGTAAAGTACAAAGCACATCTTAACGACGTAACCCAAGTGCTCAAAAAACCGGAAACGTTTCGCTATTTATTCCCTAATTATAAAGACTTTAAGATCTATCTTGGTTTTGCCTCCCTTAGTTTTTACCCTGAGATTGAAGAGGAGTGTTTAAATCGTGGGATTGCGATTATTAAACAAATAGGCGACTCGGTGGTGGTAAATGACAAACACCTTAAGGTTTATTAGTGGATACAGACGGTAGTATAATAACCGTTCCAATCTGCATTTGTCGGGTTACAACGATGGAATACAGGATGCCGTTGTAGTCAAGCGTGGTTTTGATTTGCCTTAAAAGTGATAAATTGCCACAATTTTTGGTTCCCGGAACCGCGATGAGTCTACGAAAAAAGGGAAAAGTTTACACATAAATCGCGACTTTTATGGATTTAGTTCCTAAAAAGTTGTATCTTTGCAAGGTATTTATAACATATCAAATATGATAAAACGTATTTTAGGCAAGAATATTAAAAAAGTTTTGAGTTCGAATAAAGCCATAATTATCTTGGGCGCAAGGCAGAGTGGTAAAACCACTTTGATCAAACAATTGTTCGAAAATAAGAGTAATACTTTGTGGCTCAATGGTGATGATGCTGACGTGCAAAACCTTTTTACTCACGCCACTTCTTCAAGTTTGCGGGCTGCTTTTGGCAACTATTCAATGGTAATTGTTGACGAAGCTCAACGAATTGAAAATGTGGGAATAAAGTTTAAATTGATTACAGATCAAATACCTACTATTCAACTGGTTGCGACGGGCAGTTCCGCTTTTGAGTTGAGTAATCGCATCAATGAACCCTTAACAGGTCGTAAATGGGAATTTCAGTTGTTCCCACTCTCGTTTTCCGAAATGGTGCAGCATCATGGTTTAATAGAAGAAAAACGTTTGCTTCGTCAAAGGCTTATATATGGCTATTATCCTGAGGTTGTTGTTAACAATGGAAACGAACGACGAATTTTACAGCATCTTTCTGACAGTTTTCTCTACAAAGATATTTTAAACTGGGAGGGCATTCAAAAACCGGATCGGTTACTGACTCTGTTAAAGGCATTATCGTTTCAAATTGGAAATCAGGTTTCTTACAATGAGTTGGCACAGATCTGCAGACTTGATCCCAAAACCGTTGAAAAGTACATACTTTTACTTGAAAAAACATTTGTTATTTTTCGCTTAGGTTCTTTTGCACGAAATCTGCGGAATGAATTAAAATTCAGTAAAAAAGTCTATTTTTATGATAACGGAATTCGCAATTCACTGATATCTAACTTTCAACAAATAGAAATGCGTGATGATAGAGGGGCTTTGTGGGAAAATTTTCTTGTTGCTGAAAGAATAAAAAAACTGCATTACGACGAAATTTGGGCAAATTCATATTTTTGGCGTACAAAGGATCGCCAAGAAATTGATTACATAGAGGAGAGAGATGCAGTAGTTTCTGCCTTTGAATTTAAATGGAATGTTAAAAAACAACCCAAAATAAATGCTACTTTTCAGGCATCATATGGTGTGGAGAATATGTATGTCGTTTCTCCCGATAATGTTGAAGAATTTTTGATTTAGTTTTCTGTAAAAAAACTACGCATATTTGGAAAATATTCCTCAAAAATAGCGATATAATTGGAATTTATTCCTTAAAAGCGACAATCTCAAATCAAACTTTATCGAGCATTTTTTGCGATTCCAATCTTTTTAGTACATTTGCACAAAATTAGTGTGTAATGTTTCCTTTCCATTCCCAAATAGATGATTTCTCTCTTTTGAGTCGCAACCCTCGTAAGATATTGATTTTCAGCCTATTAACAGAAGGGGGGGGGGTAAATCCCTTATAAACAACACGTTACACGTAATGGCGGGCTTTACGTCCGCCCCCAGCATTCATTATCTCTCCTTACAAGTTCGTGTGGGCTTTACGCCCACCCACAGGATTCATTTATCTTAAAATATTTTTATCTATGAAAAATCTTCTATTTTTCTGCACCCTTTCTGCCCTGTTGCTTTGGGGCTGCACCCCACCTGACTGCTTTACAGGCATCCTCAAATTTGCCAATCAACAAGAAGAGGTCTATTTTGATTCTGACGGAGGAGACCAAACGATCCCCATCACCAGCCTTTTGGCATGGAAGGTGATCAGCCATCCCAAATGGGTAACGGTAAGCCCGATGAGTGGCCCCGGAGGTGTTGATGACATCGACCTTACCATCACCGCCGCGGAGAACAACACCGGCGCCTTCCGTGACGGTTATGTGGAGGTGATAGATACAGGCGGGAACCGGTTAAGCATTTATGTATATCAGGCTGCTTTTGTTCCGGTTGTGGTATCGCTTACCGTCACGCCACCCACCCTCTTTTTTGCATACAACGAGACGACAGGTACAGATAACGTAACCATTACCACCAATCAAGCGACATGGACAACGGACACCCCCCCTTCATGGCTCACCGTATCGACCACCACGGGAGGAACGGGAAGTACCACCATCAGTGTCCATCCCTCGTCAAACAACACCGGAACCACCCCCCGTACCGCCACCATTACGGTTGAAGCCGGCGGAGTGACCGAGACTTTTACCGTTACGCAGTGGATTGATTTAACAACCATCCCCGGCGGCGGTACGTCTTTTACCAACGGGAGAAACTATATAGGCGCTTTTTGGAAGGCTAACGAAACAGGCGAGCGTATCATCCGCAACTACAATATTGCCGCTGCCGATGCCGGCAATTGGACGGCAGCGGTTGTTTGGTACGACGACAGATGGAACCTCTCCGGGGGAGACGGAATAGTGCTTAGTGGTGCCACGCTGACAGAGCTTACCGGTCGTGGCATCTATGGCGCCACTCCGGGAGACGCGGAAGCCAATCCTGTAACAGGTAGTGCAACAATCGTAAGTGGCACAGTTGCCACCGGTGGAGACATTATTTTCCGTATCGGATTAACAAAGAAGTTTTCCGATACCGGAAAATTTAAAGCAGACGATCCAACCAGTCCGGCAAATGACGCCAACTATACAAGCACTTGGCCGGCTCGCTATGCAGTGGTGCTGCTCAGTTACAGCAACAACACCAAAACGCAAAAGATTTTTATCCGTCAGGGGGAAGGAGCCGATTATGTGATGCGCAACGGCGCTCCTCCGGCGGGAGACGCCTTTGGTCCGGCCACCGGTACTGGCGCTCCTGCCACCCGCACCCAATCGGTACGATTTTCTCCGTATAATCTTACTACTCATACCGAAGCAAATTTGAATACTGTTTCTTTGGGATATCAGGGTGGCGATTTCACCATCTATCCTACTCAGGGGGGCGCTTTATTCCAGTGGGCAAATAGTGTTAATCCCACTTACGCATGGAATCCGGTAAGTGCGACTATTGTTTCCGGATGGAATACTTCTGCTCCAACTACTTTTTGGAATACGCTCAGCGCCACGCACGAGACATGTCCTCCCAATTACCGTCGTCCGAACGATGGATCGACTTCCGGCGCCACAGGTACTACCAATAATATTGCTGCTTCCGAGTTTCGTCAGTCCTTGTGGTTAAATCCGCAGAATGGTGATGATAGTAATGTGGCTAATGCCGTTTGGGGTTATTATGCTGATGGTTTTTTCGATAGGCGGTCGACAGGAGGCTTTCCCGCTGTTTCTGTTGCTGCCGGTTCTAACAGTATTGCTTATATAGGTCGGTTGTTTTACAACTCAACTACTAATGCTTCGTTGTTCTTTCCCGGTGCTGGCCGCCGTCATAACGATGTTTCAGGTACGCTCAACGATAATGGCGGCTACGGGTACTACTGGTCAAGTTCGGTTGTATCTGATGCGTGGTACTTGAGGGTGTCGCAGGATGGTACCGCGTTCCTGTCCTGGGTTAATCGGGCCTACGGGCAATCGATTCGTTGCGTGAGAAATACGCCATAGTATCTTCACTAAAAATCGGCAAAAATTTTAAAATTCAATATTAATGCCGACATCTTGGAGAATTGTGTTGGTTGGTGTGCTTTATGTGTTACATTTGCATCATCAAACAAAACATTATGTCTGTATTTGAACAACAAGAATTGAGGGAGAAGTATTACGGTGAGGCCATTCGGTACATGAGTAATGCTAAGGAGTCCTTAGTAAAAGCTAAAAAAGAGGGTTGTACTT
>JAITFU010000136.1 GCA_031281125.1 Prevotellaceae bacterium
ATTGACATAAACATTTGTTTATTAGCATTTTATTTTGTATCTTTGCCCCATGTTTTACCAAAAGAATACACAAATGGGCTTTGTAGACGGTTACGTAGAAAGACGTATTCGCAAGAATACTTTCTTCAAACAAATCAATACGATAATTGATTGGACAGAATCGGAATCTGGTATGATTTGAGCGACGAGAAAGTCGAGGAATCTGTCAATGAGAATTTATCCATGATGCGTTTTTGCGATTTGGACATAGAAGACAGTGTACCTGATCATAGTGTTCTGAGTCGCTTCCGTACAGAGTTGACAGAGAAGAAAGCATTTGACCGTTTATTGAAAAAGATTAATCGTCAGCTTGTAGCGCATAAGGTGATTATACGCAATGGCGCCGGGATAGTAGATGCTACCTTAACCGATACACCTCGCTGTCCTGATGGCAAACCGATGTATGAAATAGCAGAAGACACCTGTAAAAAACCGTATTAAACACAAAGCATAAAGAAACAGACCATTAACCGAATAGCAGAAAGAGTACAATCGTTTAATCAGTAAGAAGCGTTGGGTAGTGGAACGCACTTTTGGAGGTATGCGACGATGGTTCCGGTGTGGGACGGCTTGATACGTAGGGTTGGCCAATACGCACACGCAACACCTGTTGGAAGCCATAGCCTACAATTTATACAGAGCGCCTGGGATTATTGTGTCCAACGCTCAAAAATAGACAGTAGCAGGCTTGAAAAAGCCTTAGTTATGACATTAAATAGCTAAAAATAAGAGAAAAACGAAAGAAATAACTGAAGAAACAGACCTGAAAAACAAAAAGTAGAAGAAAGTTATAAGAAATTTAGTCTATGTCTTTTTTGCAAAGGTCTCTGACTATGAAAAGGTGAGATTACAGATACAAGAATGCCCTCAATTGGTTGAATCTGTGCAATTAAAACTATTCTCTTGAAAACGTGATGTTTCATTCTTTTTTGAAAGCTTCGTCAGAACAAAAAGTCCTCATAGTTATCTATGTGTATCACTTGTAAGGTGCTGTTTGGATAAGCGTCCAAAAATATGTTTGCTCTTTTGATTTGCGACTTGGGGTTCCACTTAAATTCGTAGCCAGAAATGATCCCGTCGTGGTCTTCTATATAATCAATCTCTTGTTGCTGCTGTGTACGCCAAAACCAATTATTTCCCCATAGATCGTTGTAATGGTTCATTTTTATTCTTTCTGAAATCATAAAGTTTTCCCACAAAGCGCCGGTGTCGTTCCTGAGTTCTGTTTGGTTAAAGTTGGAGATAAGCGCGTTTCGAATACCATTGTCATAAAAGTAAATTTTTCGACTGTTTTTAAGCTCGTTACGAAGGTTTCTTGAAAAGGCGCCAAGTCTAAAAATGATGTACGATTGTTCCAAAAGAATAACATACTGCTCAACGGTTTTGCTGTCAAGACCACAAAGTTGCCCCAACTCGTTATACGAAACCAATTGTCCTACCTGAAATGCAATGGCTTGCAATAGTTTAACAATTTTGTCCGGCTTGCGAATACGTTCCCACAACAAAATGTCTTTATATAAATAGCTGTTAATCAACTCTTTTAACACCTCTCTCTCTTCTCCAAAATTGAACACAACTTCCGGATAACAACCAAAAACCAAGCGGTGCCTCAGCAATCGCCTCTCTTCGAGCAAGCCATGGTGGTTTGTCATCTCTGCAAGAGATAGTGGAAAGAGCATAATTTCGCGTTTTCGACCCGTTAAGGGTTCATTGATTTTGTTGGCTAAGTCAAAAGAAGAACTGCCGGTTGCGATCAATTGTATATCGGGAAGCTGATCGGTGATCAGTTTTAGTTTGATGCCAATATTTGGGATGTATTGGGCTTCGTCAATAACCACAGTTTTGTTTTGTCCAATAATGGCGCGCCATCGAGTAGAGGTTACATTTTCCAAAACCGATTGTACGTCAGGATCATCTCCACTCAACCAAAGCACATTGGTGTTCTCTTTAAATAATTGGCGCAAAAGAGTGGTTTTTCCCGTTTGTCTTGCCCCCATTACAACTGCAACCTTTTTTTGATGGATTGCTTTAACAATTTTCTTTTCAATCAGCCGTTTTATCATCACTATTTTTTTTGCAAAAGTAAGAAATTTGGAATATGTTCCAAAAAAAACATGAAAAATTTGGAATATGTTCCAAATTTATTAAAGTTTTTTCTCTTACCTTTGCAGAATGATCCAATAAAAATATCAAATCATAGAACCCATTAAACCCGCTGCCGCATGAAAAAAATCTTTCTATTGACAACTTTTGTCCTTTGTGTTGCCTCGGTATGGGCGCAACCGACTCAAAACATTCCGTCCCAATTTGATGCACACGTTACCCGAGTGGCAAAGGAGTGGAAACTGCCGGGTATGGTGGTGGTGGTGGTTAAAGACGGTGAAACCGTATTTTTAAAGGGATACGGAAAAACCTCTTTAGATGATGCCGGTATTCCTGTTGACGAAAACACACAATTTGTGATTGCCTCAACAAGTAAAGCATTTACGGCAGCATTACTGACTACGGTGATTGACGATGGCCATTTAAAATGGACAGACACGGTAGTCAACCATTTGCCCGACTTTACACTCTATGACCCGTGGGTAACCCTCAACTATTTGGTGCGTGACATTATGGTGCACAAGACGGGGTTTAATGCATACGCCGCTGACGATTTGCCCTCATTTGGATACAATCGAGACGAACTGCTGAGCCTCTATCGTCATATTAAACCCACATACAGTTTTAGAACCACTTATGCCTACAACAACTCACTTTTTACCGTAAGCGCCCGGTTGATTGAAAAATACACCGGAAAAAGTTGGGATGATGCCCTGATAGAGCGCATTTTTACCCCCTTGGAGATGAAAAATTCCACCACAGGAAACAAAGTTTTCTTTACCTCTAAAACCTTAGCTCGCGGCTACAGCCTTAGAAAAGAGGCCGACACCCTTCGCGTGACACTTCGTACCGACCTGCAGGGCGCGTTTACGTGGTTGAGCGCCATTGCACCCGCCGGGTTTGTGATCTCCACAGGAGCCGATATGGCTAACTGGCTCAAGATGTTGTTGGGGAAAGGCAATTTTAAGGGTAAACAGATTATTTCTGAACGCAACTTTAAGTACCTGATGACTCCTCAGACCATCTCCGGTATGGATTCTGTTACCGTAACCAACTACGCACAGGGTTGGACAATTGAGCAAGGCGCTCAGGGACAGATAATCCGACACACCGGTTTGGCATACGGATATACCGCTTTGGTAGGTTTTGTGCCCGAGCAAAACTTGGGATTTGCCATTCTGACTACAAACGGGACCACCAACAATCCACACTATGCGATTGCGCGTCAGTTGATTGATTTGTATGCAGGTAAAACCGACAAAGATTGGCAAAAGCACTACTTGGACGATTATATGAAACCCGGATCTCCACGACCGTCTATCGCAAAGAGAGACTCCCTTCCCATACCCTTGGAGATAAAAAGTTATACCGGACGGTTTGAAGGCGGCGCTTTTGGAGAAGCTATGGTCTATTTGCAAAACGACACCCTCCGGTTTTCCTTAAAAAAAGTGGATAGTCCTCTCACACACAAGAGCGGCAACACCTTTACTTTCAACACAGTCGGCGGCGGTCGATTTGACCTTACCTTTTTTATGGATGAAAGTCAAAAAAGAGTATTATCTTTGACCTTTGATATTGGAGACCCCATAGAACCGTTTATTAAAAAAGAATAGCATGAAAAAAATCGTAACAAGCTGCCTGTTAATCTTCTGTATTGCTCTTTCTGCCCTCATGCAAAGTTGTGGCAGTGTGGCTATTACAGGTCGCAAACAAGTTTTACTCTTTGACTCCGGCCAGATTGCCAGCCTTAGCAACGACGCATACAGCGAGGTGATGAGTACGGCGACTCTATCCAAAAACACCAATATGACAAAAATGGTGCAGGATGTGGGATTTCGTTTGTCTCAGGCCGTTATCAGTTACATGACGCAAAACGGCAGAGGGCAACAGATGGCCGCCTACAATTGGGGTTTTGTGTGTATTGACAGTAAAGAGGTCAACGCCTTTTGTTTGCCAAATGGAAAAGTGGTGGCATACGAGGGAATTATGCCGTTTGCTTCCACCGCCGACAGGTTGGCTGTGGTGATTGGCCACGAAATGGGGCACGTGATTGCCAACCATGGGAATGAGCGTATGAGCCAGGAGACCATTGTTAAAATGGTAGGGGCGGCAGGAGATGCTGTTTTATCCGGCAAGAGCGAACAAACAAGGGCGATTTTTAATACCGCTTTTGGCTTGGGCACCTCTCTGGGAGTACTTATGCCTTACTCCAGAACCCATGAGTATGAGGCCGATCGATTGGGTCTGATCTTTATGGCCATGGCCGGTTTCGATATCAATCAAGCCCCCGTCTTTTGGGAACAGATGTCGCAAAACAGCGGGCCCAAACCACCGGAATTTTTGAGTACCCACCCTTCAGACGCCAATCGGATGGCCCGACTAAGGGCAACAATCCCTGAGGCATCTCAATATGCACCAAGAAGATAACAATCGATTACGAACCATTAAAACAATATTTTATGAATTGGACACTCATCCTTGGAATCATCACCGCCGTTTTATCTATTATTGGGATTTTTTTCCCGAACCTAAAAGGTCTGTTTGATCTGATCACAGGCTTATTCTAAACATTAACAGTTTTTTACTCTTTGTAAATCTGTTTGTGTTTCACGTACTCAATGGTGCCAAACTTAGAGAGTTGGGCAGTATTGAGTCTCTTTACGTTACTCACCACCATCCAAACAACCGGTTGTGTGGATATGTGCTTTTTGTAGAACTGCTCCATATCTTTGAGCTGCAATTGCTGTACATAAGAGAGGGTGGCAGAAGCGGGGTCTTGGTTGTACCCATCCCTCTTTAAAGAAGCGATTCGGACAGAGATATCCCTCAGTCCGGGGTAATCGTTTGTGATTGAGTTTGTAAAGTTTTGTTTGGCATATTCAAAGCGCTCCTCTTGCAGGGGCATCTGTTTGAGTAGCGAATCCAACAACTCTATGGCTTGGACTGTTTTGTCGGCCTGTGTTGATAGGGAGGCAATAAATGAGCTGTTTTTGTGGCGGTTCTTGGGTTGCGGAATAAGAAAGGAGGAGTTTGTTCCGTAGGCAAATGACCTCAATTCTCTAATCTCTTGAAAAAGAAGCGACGACATTCCTCGCCCAAAATAGGTGTTAAAGAGGTTGGCTATGCAACGCTCCTCTTGGCTTAGGTCAGATGGACCTGCAATATACGCATACACAATAGATTGGGTTGCTTTTGGATCGTCAACCAAGAAGAGAGTGGGCTGAGTGTATTCTTTTGATGCCCTAATCAGAGGCGAATTTGAGGGGACGACTTGATTGGAAATGCCACTATTATTAATAAGGTGAATAATCGAATCTGTGGGTAAGGTGCCGCAGTAGTGGATGGCACATTCGGTTTGCAGCGCCTCCCCAAAGAGGCGAATCAGCTCATCTCCCTTTAATGATCGAATTTGGGAGATAGAGAGTTGACGCAAATACCTTGAATCGTCTCCGTAGAGCGTTTTTTGCATCAGCGCCAAAATGGTGTTGGAGGGCGTCTTTAGAAAACTCTTATTTTCGACCCTCTTGTTGTCGCGTAGTGGTTTCAACTTTTTGGGATCGGCTTTTACCTCTTTGAAAAAGGTGTGTACCAAATGCAACGTCTCAGCAAAATGGGAATCAAAACCGGTTACAGAGCATACAAAATAGTTGCTCTCTGCTTCAAAAGTGAGCGTTGACCCAAGGCTTTGCAGGGCGTTTCTAAACTGTTCATACGAATAGTTAACGGTTCCTAACAGATGTAAATATATGGAGAGTTGAGTAAGATTGGGGCGCTCAAGGGTTCCTGTTCCAAATTGAAATTTAAGAGTAAATAGTTGATTGACATTATTTTTGTGTAGATAAAGGGTGCAGAGAGGGGTAAGGGAAATTGTTTCTACATCTTTATCAAAGTCCAAAAATCTAGGTGTCAGATTTTTGCTCTTTATTTGTGAGAGCGATTGTGCATACACCGATTCAATGGTGCTGTTTTTTAATGGAATAGGGGCGTATTTAGGTTTCTCCACCCGATCTTTGGAATAACGACCGGTCTTTTTTGTAACTTCAAAGCGGTTGTCATTAAAGTAGTTACAAGCTGCGCGAACAATGTCCTCTTTGGTGAGCGCATCGATCGCCGCACCGGTTTGTAGGTGATGCTCCCAGTTGATGCCCTGAGAAAAAAGCGCCCTCAATTTGGCAGATCGGGCATCAATCGACTCCAATTGCTGTTCAAAAGTGCGCTTTTGTTCTAATTTGAGGCTAAGAAATGTGTCGTCACTAAAATCGCCCTCTTTGATAGAGGCAATAGCTTGTAACGTTGCCCTTACTGCACGAGACGAAGAGAGCGCCAGCATATTGGGGACAACCAAAACGGCCAAAATGCCTGCATCGTTCAAACTTGCCGACAACGCTTGGGCCATCATCACTTTACCGTCCACCATCAGTCGATCCAACATACCGGTACCGTTGGTATTGTTCAAAAGCCCTACCAAGATGTTGAGCGTAATCTCGTCCGGATGGCCTGCCGGCACCCCCCTCCACGCCCACGCTTTTGCCCGTACAAATGGAACGGGAATCTTTATCTGCTCTTTTTGGACACCGGTAATCAACTTAGGCTGAGGAGTTTCTCTTTTTGGCACAGCTCCGGAGGGAATTCGGGAAAAAGCGGTCTCTATCATCGGAAAGACCTCATCGGCATTAAAATCTCCGCTCAAAATCAGTCCCATATTGGATGCTACATAGAATTTTTGATAAAACTCAACCATTTGAGAAAGTCGAGGGTTCTTTAGGCTTTCTGTGCTGCCGATAATGGGGTATCTGTATGGATGGGGGG
>JAITFU010000137.1 GCA_031281125.1 Prevotellaceae bacterium
CTCGATGGAGCCTTTTTGGGTTTCGTCAAAAGAGGCTTTGGCTGCCCAAATAGTCATGGCGCGTAAGGCGTCCTCGCGGGTAACGGCGTTCTCCATCTGAAATCCATCTTTGGGTAAAAAGTCTAAATTCTTTCTAAAGACGGCTGCAAAAAAAGTGTAGATCGGATTGACCTCCTCAACCGGAAAATCGGTGCCAAAAGGAATCCATCCTAATTGATCTTTAAGTTGTTGAAACGCATACGCGCCTTTGATGCGCTCTCCAACCCGATCAACTGCCCAAAACATATCGGAAGTGGCGTGCGTGGGCTGAACCGATGGAACAATGGAGTACTTCTTGAAAAGGTCAAAATCTTCGGGTGCAATGATTTGGGCATGCTCGATGCGCCAGCGAAGGTCGTTCTCTTCTTTGAGAAATGTGGCGTAAAGTTCTAACGCTCTGCGATTGGCGGCATCTCCAATACAATGGGTAGCTACCTGCAAACCGGCATCAAACGCTTTTTGACAATAGGTTAGAAACTGTTGATCTGTGGTTACGGGAATGCCTTTTGAAGAGGGTTCGTCTTGATAAGGGGTTAGCATCCAGGCGCCTCTTGAGCCTAAGGCGCCGTCCAAATAGAGCTTGAGACAGCTCACGTTAAGATGGTAGGTGCGGTAGGGCGCCTTAAATCGTTCAAAATTTTCATCAGTGGGACTGATCCATGCATCGACCCTCATTTGTAAGCGTCCCGATTGCTGAAGCGTGTCGATCAGTTCAATTGCCGACAGGGGCAATCCGGCATCACTTACAGATGTTAGACCCAACTCATAACAAAACGCTGCGGCAGAGAGAATCTGGTTGATCTGCTCCGCTACGTCGGCATCGGGAACGGCGTACCACAAACGATCAGCGGTAAACTCTCGGAACAATCCGGTAAATTTTCCGTTCTGCACCAATGCCTCTCCGGGTAAAATCGAAGAATCGCCCACCTTGATTCCCACCCTCCGGATCGCCTCTTCATTGGCAATTGTTGCATGGCCATCTACACGATTGAGCACAACGGGCGTATTAGGATATAACTTGTTCAACTCCTTGTTGGTAGGGTAACTCTTGTCGGGCCACAAATTTTGATCCCAACCGGCGCCCACGATCCATTCAGAAGGAGAGGCTTCGTGATGGGCAGCAATCCGCTCCAGCACCTCAGCGTATGATGTTGCACCCCTTAGGTCTGCAATAGAGAACCTCTTCCCCAACGATACAAAGTGGCAGTGGGCATCGTTAAAACCCGGATAAACGGGAGCGCCGCGCATATCTATCTCATTATCCGATATATATTTAGCACGTATCTCGTTGGTGGTTCCCACCGCAACAAATCGTCCCTCATTAACCGCAAAAGCCTGAGCCAACGCAAAATCGTGGTTTACGGTATAAATTGTGGCATCATATACCAACAAATCAACCTGTTCCTTACAAGTGCAACCAAATAGTGTCATCATATATCCGATGATTAAAGTGTGTTTTGTATTCATATTTTGACTTTTATAACTCTTTGCGTAACCGAGCAATGGGGATATTAAGCTGCTCCCGATATTTAGCAACAGTACGGCGCGCCACTTTGTACCCTTTGTCGAGCAACACCGACACCAACTCCTCGTCAGTCAATGGTTTATTCTTGTCTTCTGCATCAACGCTCCGCTGTAAAATATTTTTTATCTCTCGGGTTGACACCTCCTCTCCAAGGTCGTTGATCATTCCCTCTGTAAAGAAATACTTTAAAGGAAATATTCCAAAGTGCGTCTGGACATATTTACTATTTACTACTCTGGAAATAGTTGAAATGTCAAGTCCTGTTTTTTCTGCTATGTTTTTGAGCACCATGGGGCGAAGCAGCGTTTCGTCTCCATCCAAAAAGTAGTCGTGTTGAAAATCAATAATGGCGTTCATGGTGTTGAGCAGGGTGTTTTGTCTTTGCCTTATGGCTTCGATAAACCATTTGGCAGAGTCCAACTTTTGACGCACAAAGAGTGCCGCCTCCTTGGCATCCCGTGCCGATTGTTTTACCGATTTCATCAACATATCGGCATACCTTTTATTGATCCTCAACTCGGGCACAGAAAAACGGGGCATTGTCAATTGAATCTCTCCATCTTTGATTTCGATATAAAAATCGGGTGCCACCTGTTGTATTTTATCGTCATACGAATCATTAATGTTGCCTCCGGGGCGAGGGTTCAATTTCACTATCTCATCTATTGCCCCTCTCAAATCTTCTTCGGACAAAGAGAGGCGTTGCCTGATTTTATCGTAGTGCTTTTTGGTAAATTCTACAAAACAATCCCTAATGATTCGATGCGCCTTTTCTACTGTTGGTTGTCCCTTTTTGGCCTCTAACTGAAGCAACAAGCACTCACGTAAGTTTCTGGCACCCACTCCTGTTGGTTCAAATTCCTGAATAATCCCCAAAAGTTGTTCCAGCTCCAACGGAGATGTTTCTATACCGACTCTAAAGGCAATATCATCTGACAACGATTCAAGGTCGCGCCTAAGGTATCCGTCGTCATCCAAACTGCCAATAATAAACAATGCCAACTCTCTCTCGCGCTCGTTTAGTTTTTTAAAGCCCAACTGTGCTTCTAAGTACTGCTGAAAGCTCTCCTTAACCGAAAAACCAGGGTACTCTTTTTTTGGTTCTTTTGGTTGAGCGTTGGAATAGAGACGATAAGAGGGTGTTGATTCCTCCCCGTAATAGCTGCTTAAAGAGGTGTCGGTATTGTTTCCCTCTCCACTTTCCTTGCCCTCTTCTCCATCTGCACCCACTCCTTCTTCTAAAACAGGATTCTCTTCCAGCTCTTTTTTTATACGCTGATCTAATTCAAGTACAGGAAGTTCCACTAACTTAATAGTCTGTATCTGTAAGGGAGACAGTTTCTGAAGCAATTTTTGCTGTAAACTCTGTTTGAGCATATCCTACACTTGAAAGTGGTGCAAAGATACATTATTTACTTAACTTTGTACCTTATTTCCCATGTAAATGGAAAAACAGAACGACACCCTATCGATTGATGTGCGCTCGGTGATACGAGGCAAGAGTCCGGCATTGGCACGTTGGCTGCCCGGCTTTGTTGTTCGTTATCTGGAACATATACTTCATCAAGAGGAGATAAACCATATTTTAAGCACATACGGACATCTTAGTGGTTTAGAGATGGCAAAGGCTGTTCTTGACTATTTGGAGATTGTGGCTATTCCTCATGGACTTAATAATATACATAACGATGGCAGATATATTTTTGTATCAAACCATCCTTTAGGCGGATTGGATGGATTGGTGTTGATTAATACGATTGGTCAACGTTTTCCACAGGTACGTTTTATTGTAAACGATTTTCTTATGCACATTAAGCCGTTTGAAGACATTTTTATCCCCATCAACAAACACGGTCGTCAAAATACATCTTATGCAAAACAGATTCACGACGCCTACGACTCTGATTCACAGATGTTATACTTTCCTGCGGGTCTATGTTCAAGAAAGAGAGGCGGGGTGATTAGCGATTTGCCATGGAAACGAAATGTGTTGCAAAAGGCAATTCGATACCAACGAGATATTGTTCCTCTCTTCTTCTCGGGTCAGAATTCCAACTTTTTTTACAATCTTGCCAATATCCGCAAATGGCTGCACATCCCTTTTAATTTGGAGATGCTCTATCTTGCCGATGAGATGTTTCGCCAAAAGGGCGCCCGTTTTAACCTCTTCTTTGGTCCGCCCATTCCCCACTCTTCGTTTACCAACGAAAAAAGTTTAGATGATTGGATGCTTGACATTCGTTGCAAGGTATATTATTTACCTGAATTACTCCTTAAAACCGTTCCCAAATAATAGATTGATATGAAGATGAACCCTGTGATTGCTCCCATTGAGCGACAACTGATTGAAAAAGAACTTACACGCGATAAATTTGTCCGAAGCACCAGCAAAGGCGGCAATTTGCTCTACGAGGTAACAGCACACAATGCCCCCAATACCATGCAAGAGATTGGACGATTGAGAGAGATCTCTTTTCGACTTTCGGGCGGTGGAACAGGAAAACGGGTGGACATTGACACATACGATACTTGCCGCGACACCCCCTACAAACAACTATTGGTTTGGGATCCCAAAGACCGAGAAATATTGGGTGCATACCGCTATGCTGTGTGTTCGTATCAACCGGTTGAGTCCTTGTGTACCAGAGAGATTTTCAACTTTTCGGATCACTTTACAGAGGAGTTCCTGCCCATTGCCATTGAGTTGGGAAGGTCGTTTGTGCAGCCCAATTACCAGAGCTCAAATATAAGGAGAAAAGGACTTTATGCCTTAGATAACCTTTGGGACGGTTTGGGCGCCTTGATCATCCGATATCCACATGTCAAGTATTTTTTTGGAAAGGTAACGATGTACACTTCTTACCACAGCGGCGCCAGGAATCTACTGTTGAATTTTTTACACAAATATTTTCCCGATCTCGATCAATTGGTGATCCCAAAGAAACCACTGGAATACGACAAGAACAATCCCTACTACTCCGCGCTGTTTCAAACAGGAAGTTACAAAGAAGACTATAAAGCCCTTTCTCAAGAGATCAGGGCAATTGGAGAGAGTATTCCTCCGCTGATCAACTCCTACATGAGCCTCTCACCTTCGATGCGTGTATTTGGGACATCTGTAAACGAACACTTTGGAGGTGTAGAGGAGACGGGAATTTTGGTGAGTATCGAGGATATCTATCCCTCAAAGATCGACCGCCACATTGCCCCCATTAGACTATGGAAAGACCGACTGCGGATGCGGTGGTGGCGGAACCAGAACAGCAAGCGAAAAAGAATCAGAGCTTCGGGTAGGAGATTGCCTCCTTTAACACCACCGCAGTCTGATACTGAGGCATCACGGTAAGTTCTCGGTGAAACCGTATCGCTTCTGCTTTGGTCCTAAAGTCACCCACCGTTACTCGAAAATCAATATTAACATAGTTCAAATAGGCCTTTACTTCCGGAAAGAGGGCCTCAAACTCCTCTTTGACAGCTATCGAAGTGGATCTTGCGGTTTGGACGTTGCTGCTGTAAATTCTTATTCTATAACCTTGTATCGTTTTGGTACTGTTTTGAATCACCTGCTGCTCCACAGCACTTTTTAACGCATTGGACTGCACCAACTCCACCCGATTTCCACTTGGGCCCACTGTACCCAAAATTTCGAAAATGTTTCGATTGATCAACAACGAATCCAAAATTTGGGCTGATAATGGGGCAACAAATATGAGGGTGAAAAAGAGGAGAAGATATCGTTTCATATACTATCTGTGTTTATTTCAATCCTTTGGCAATTTGATCCAAGGAAATGTTGTTGTATTTGAACTTTTTCTTTAACCAAGCAGCCCTCACCTGCACATCGCCTGTAAAGAGTATCGAGCTAAGGTCTAAAGAATTGATATCACCCCCCATTTGAAATAGAGACATTATATCAGAAACATTGAATTGAAGTTGTCCCGAACAGCGCTCTTCTGTTTTGCCTGGAACGTTGATCGCCTGCATCAGTTGAATGGCACCAAAAGGTTTTTGGTTTCGATTCAAATCTCCGGCTACACTTTGAATCACAAAACCGCGATTGGGATTATCCACCTCAGCCGAAAAGTCGATAATAATCTTTGTCCCGTAGGGTGTCACTTTATCTATTGAGAAGTCTTTCAGTTCAATATCTTTGAAAGAAAAACAGGAAGTAAGGGCAAAAAGAGCCGTTATCGGCACAATAAAACGGAAAAGTTTTGTAGGCATAATCATCAAATAAACGTACAAAGATAGAAAAATTGCTACATTTGTCACCAAATTTATCTTGAATGACCAATAAATTTCATACCGTCCGGCCTGTGGCCAACGCCTTGTTACCTCAGTTTTTTGTAGAGACTTATGGTTGTCAGATGAATGTAAATGATAGTGAGGTGGTTGTATCGGTGATGCAAGAGGCCGGTTATTCTTTGTGCAACACCATAGATTACGCAGAGATCATCTTTATTAATACCTGCTCTATTCGCGACAATGCGGAGCAACGTATTTGGGGTCGTTTAGAGGTGTTTAACCATTTGAAAAAGAAAAATCGATCGCTTAAAGTGGGCGTATTGGGTTGTATGGCCAAAAGGCTAAAAGAAGAGATACTTAGCCATCCCGCCGTTGATTTGGTGGCAGGTCCCGATGCCTACAGAAAGTTGCCCAAGCTCTTGGAATCTGTAAATCAAGGAGAGAAGCAGATAGAAGTCAACTTTAACGACCTTGAGACCTACTCCGACATTTCGCCGGTTCGTACAGATCCAAACGGAGTGAGTGCCTTTGTGTCAATCATGCGGGGATGCAACAATATGTGTGCATACTGCGTGGTGCCCTTTGTACGTGGACGGGAGCGCAGTCGAGACCCAAAAAGCATTAGATTTGAAGTGGAAGAGTTGGTAAAAAACGGCTACAAGGAGGTGACACTGATTGGGCAAAACGTTGACTCTTATCTTTGGGTCGATCCAAACCACAACCCTGACCAAAACCTCAACTTTGCCAAACTGCTTGAAGTGGTTGCCCTTATTGACCCCAAACTTCGCATCCGTTTTGCCACCTCGCACCCAAAAGATATGGGCAACGGGGTTCTATACACCATGGCCATGTATCCCAACATCTGTAACCACATCCATTTGCCTGTTCAATCCGGCAGCGACCGAATGTTGTCAAAGATGAATCGGAATTATACACGAGAGAGGTATTTAGAACGCGTGGCAGCGATCCGCCAAATCCTCCCTGAGTGTACCATCTCCACCGACTTTATTGCCGGTTTTTGCGACGAATCGCCTCAAGACCACGCCGACACCCTCTCGCTGATGCACACGGTAAAGTTTGACCAAGCGTTTATGTTTCAATACTCTGAGCGCCCAAACACCAAAGCCGCAGAAGCATATCCGGACAATGTTCCGGAGGAGACAAAAACCCAACGTCTTAACGAGATCATCGCCCTCCAGAACCAGCTCTCTTTGGAGAGCAACCAACGCGATGTGGGCAAAACATTTGAGGTATTGGTAGAGGGCCCCTCCAAGCGCTCCGATTTAGATCTTTTTGGACGCACCCCCCAAAATAAGGTGTGTGTCTTTCCAAGAGAAAATGCCCAAATTGGGGATTTTGTGAAAGTTACGGTCAGCAGTTGCAGTTCCGCCACCTTAATCGGCTCCCTTGCAGAAAAATCATCCTCCAGAAAATAATCTTTTTATGTCAGCTATATCAACCATTTATCAAGGTCAACTTCGCACCTTAGTCACGCACAACCCATCCGGCGCTCAAATTTTTACCGACGCCCCCATTGACAATCGCGGCAACGGAGAGGCCTTCTCTCCCACAGACCTGTTTGTTGCCTCTTTAGGCTCTTGTATCCTCACCATCGCAGGCATTGCCGCCGAATCGCACGGTTTTTCGATTGACGGCGCCCGCATCGAGACACAAAAAGTGATGGCCCAAAACCCCCGCCGCGTGGGAGAGATCATTCTTGACATCTATCTACCACCCAACAACTACACAGACAGAGAGAAGCGTTTGATCGAAAATGCCGCCGCCACCTGTCCCGTAACCCAAAGTTTGCATCCCGACATAAAGAAGGTGGTGAAGTTTCTCTATCAAGAAGAGGCATCCATTTAGTAAAACAAGTACCGCGCCGTCCCCACCCCCGCCGTCTTGGTGTCGATTACCGTTCCGTCCGGTTTGGCTACCAAAAGCGTACTGTTGGTGGTAAAGCCGTTGGCCTCCGAAGCAAAGAGCGTTCCGGTGTATGGATTGACGCCAATACTGTAGAACTGATCTCCCGATATGAGGCTTTTATGGGTTCCGGCTTTGATGTCAACAGCATAGATATTTGACCCTATCGACTGCCAACTGTCATCGTAAAGTGTGGCAAAGGTGAGGATTTGATCCCGCTCTTTGTTGATCGTGATGTAGCCTTCGTAGTCCAACGGGACGGTGATGGTGCGCGCCTCTGCGGTGTAGCTGCTGTTGATCTCCATGACGCCCTCATCGGGATAGGAAGCCCATACATGATTTTGATAATCTACAACTAAGTGTTTTGCTGCGCCCCAAAAACTGTCTGATATAATTGTTGTTTTGATGTTGCCGGTGGCAAGGTCGATCACTTTAACACCCTCTTTTACAGCTACAAAGAGCTGATTATTTGCCACACACAACCCTTCTGCATCGCTTCCCACAGAAATGTTTTTGATATGGGTGCCGGTACTTTGGTTATAGACAGCTACGTAGGAGTTGGTATATTCCCAAAACCATCCATCTTCTATGTACTCGCTTCCGGAGTTGGTTACATAGATGTAACCTCCGTGAACCAACACGTTGCGGGGATTAACCAACTCCTGTGTAATGTCGGGGGCGGCCACTTTGGCAGTAGGTGCATCAATGCGAACCAATTTGTCGGGATAGGCACAAAGCAGATAGGCAATGTTTTGTTCATCAATACATCCCGACAAAACAACGGCGCCTAAGCTCACTCCGTTGGCCTCTTCATAGGCTAAGTTTTTAATGAAACGAGAATCTTGATCGTAATAGCTGATGCTTCCGTTTTGCTGCGACATATTTCCCTGATTGATAACGATTACGCCTTTCTCAATGGGTTCGGGTTCAGGAATCTGATTTTTTGAACATGAGATGGTTGTGGTAACTCCAATGATGACAAGAAGTAAGGTGTGTTTTTTCATTTGTTGATAGGTTTATAATTGATATTGAATAGTGACCATATAGTTTCTTCCGGGCATGGCAAAAAATTTAACATTTTGATAATCTTTATTAAAGAGATTATTTACGTTAATTTTAAAGGTACATTGATGTTTGCACCAAGTTGAGGTATAGGCCGATTGCACGTTCCACACTTGATAACCGGGGAGAATGTCGTGGATATCGTTGGTGGTACGCGCTCCGGTGTATCGGGATTGAACTTCCAACAAAACAGATCGATAGCTTGTGTTAGCTTTTGCTGTAAAACAGTGAACAGGTTGAAAGGCCAACTGATGCCCCACTTCAGGATCGTGCGTCCACAACCCCTCTTTTACCGTTATGCCCGTATGGGCGTAGTGTGCATCCATGCCTATTTTCACCCTCTCTATTGATCCTTTTACACTGAAAGCGGCCTCAGCTCCGGAGGCTTTCACCACGGGGATGTTTTGGGGTCGCCACACCACGCCCGCCGGAAACCATCGAATCCAATCTTGAACATAACTATAATATAGAGTGCCATTTACAGACCAGCACCAACCTCCGGCCTCTGCCTCATAATCGACACCCGACTCAACAGTCGTTCCCCGTTCGGGGCGCAGCCAACTATTTGCCCCGCCCCAATAGCGGTCGTTAAGAGTGGGAATCTTATGACTTTGCGAAAAAGCACCGCGGATCGTGAGTCGGTGGGCACCCCGTTGCACAAAAGTCCATTGCGCTCCCACAAACGGATCGGAAGATAGAGAGAGGGCAGAGACAAACGATTGACGGATACCTGCATTGACCATGATTGTTGGCGTCGGTTTCCACCACAATAACCCATATATGTCTGAACGCCACTCCTGAGCAGCACTTTCAAAAGCTTTTCCCGTTGGACTTGTGTAGGCGGCGTTTCCTCCCATTTTTACCACAAAACGATTCCGGATGTACTCTCCCTCAACTACACCCACAACGCAATCGGCCTCAATAATCTCTTTTTCATACTTTTCGTAATCACGGGCATATCCTATCTGGGTTGAATACCTAAAATGATTGGCGTTTCCGCGGTACGTTCCGGATAGCTTAAAGTTCTTGTCAAGGAGCGATGTCCACGTTTGGGGGCGGTCGTTATTGGAGACCGATGGTTGGACGTTTCGATCAAAATCGACATACCAGATATGGAAAGAGAGCCGGTTCCGGGCGCCTATCTTTTTGTACAGTTCTTGCAATACCCCCCAATTAAGTGACGACGCATGCTGCTGTCTCTCACGTGGTTTCCCGATTTTTGTGTTGTTGGAAAAGAAAAAGTTGTTTTGTGCAAACGAGTAGAGCGCTGCCGTCCGGCCCTCCCACCCATTTCCGCTCCAACGTACATTGGCTCCGGCAAATCGGGCGTCAAAGCTTCCGGCGCCCAATTTCACCTGCATGCTCACCCCCTGCTTCCATAACGGGGTGGTGGACAATTGCACACTGCCCCCAATGCTTCCGTTTCCGTACAAGGCGCCGGCGCCTCCAATGTGAAGCTCCATGGCGTCAAAGAAGAAGAGGGGCAGATGCGAAAAGTCGGTTTGACCCATGGTGGGCATACTCACGTTCATTCCGTTCCATTGAACCGATGTGTGCGAGGCCGATGTACCTCTAATCGAAATATAAGCGCCCATCCCCTGTCCAAACTCCTTGATATAGACCGCGCTGTTACGTTGCAGATAGTCGGATAAACTCTGTTCGTTAGACGGTTGCAACTGTTCTATTGTAAAGAGCCGATCACGAATGCCGACAGAAAAGCGACTGTTTGGAGAGGTCGATGTTTGGATCGCCTCCACTTTTGCGGGCAACAACAACCTGACTGTATCAACAACAGCCTCTTGCGCTACCAAAGCACAGCAACTGCCCAACAGCAATACAACTACAACGACAATATGGTATAAATACCTGATCAATCCTGCTTTACCTCCCGAAAGCTAAAAAGTTAAACAATGTGCACCTGATCAGGTCTTCTGACTTAGCTTTTATATCCCACACCTTCCCACCTTCTTGTAAGGCAGTGGTTAGATCGGGGATAACCCTTGGGGGCAAGCATCACAGCAGCGGGGACTGTCTCCGAATTGCACGGAGTTCCCTTAGCAAATGCGGGGCAAAGATAAGAAAACTTTTATTCTCCCAAACATTACCGGTCGTTTTAGGGTGCTGTTCCATACCCAAGGGGTGGCAGTACTATAATTCAGGAGGAGCTGCAATTTCAACAGGCATAATATTTTCCGATAAATTTACAATCGATATCAAACGACGAGTTTTCAATTTGACAAGGTGAATGAAATTCCAACTCAATAAAATTCCAATTTGATTTACGGAAGTCAACGCAACATGAAGGGCATCGTCAAAATATTTTTCCGGAAAAATGCCTTGTTTTACATAGATTTCGGCTAATTCTTCTGCCTCGTTTGTTATTTTTAAAACGATAAAGTCCTTTACAACAGAAAGCAGTTTATCTCTAACCTGTTCGTTTGCTTTTTCAAGTTCTTCTAATACAAGATCGGAAAAAAGACCTCATAGTCACTCAATTTTGACCATAATGAAGAAGTCATCGCCAAGCGTTCAGGAGTGCGTTCATCAAATAATGCGCTGATTACAGAAGTATCTAAATAAACTTTAGTTTTCATTATGCAACAGCAAATTTATGTTTATTGGCGTATGACTTTAAGGCACGCAAAATATGCAATTCCATAATCATGTTGTCACCGGGAATTTCTGCTCTTATTTCTTCCAAAATTCTTTTAACAATATCATTTGGAATCTCAAATTTATCAGCAACCGATTTGTAATTAAACATAGTATCCATAATCTTTTTCTTCTTAATTTTGTTGCAAAAGTAATCATTTTTCTATCAATCCCCCAAAATATATGGGCGAACTCGCGCCCGCTCCTACCTTTGTTTGCCATAAACACAATGTAGGTCTCCATTATCACAGTAATCTTGTAATATTATTTTTATCTTTGTAGTCAATATAACTAACTCTATCCTCATGAAAAAACACCTTACACAACTCTCCCTTGTTGCTACTCTGTTCTTTACGTTTGCCTGCTCAAACGCCGCACAGGGCCCCTATCTCTCCTACGAAAGCTACACCTTGGATAACGGATTAAAAATCGTGCTGCACCAAGACCATTCCGATCCAATTGTAACATTGGCTATTCAATACCACGTTGGGTCGGGCCGCGAAAAGCCCGGGAGAACCGGTTTTGCCCACTTTTTTGAACATATGTTGTTTCAACGCTCAGAAAACCTGCCCAGAAATGCCTTTTTTCAAAAGATCGCCGCCATGGGCGGGTCATTCAACGGATCGACCAATTCGGACGGAACCAACTATTTTGAGACCGTTCCACGAGATGCCTTGGAGAAAGTGTTGTGGATGGAATCCGACCGTATGGGTTTTTTTATCAGTACCGTAACACAAGGCGGGTTGGAGAGGGAGATCGACATTGTCTCCAATGAAAAACGACAAAACTACGACACACAACCCTACGGACAATCGAGTATTATTATTGCTAAAGAGTTGTATCCGGAGGGGCACCCGTATAGTTGGACCACCATTGGCGAAATTGACGACCTTCGCAACGCCACTATTGACGATGTAAAAGAGTTTTATGCAGCCTATTACGTACCCAACAATGCCACTTTGGTTCTTGCGGGCGATTTTGACAGAGAATTGGCAAAAGAGTTGATTCAAAAGTATTTTGGCGAGATTCCAAGAGGCAACGACGTGCCCAAACCTACGCCATTACCCGTACAGCTTGACCAAAAGAAAAGGATCTTTTGGGAAGACGATTTTGCCAAACTTCCCGATTTGGAGATCGTGTTTCCCGGGGTGGAACAGTACCATAACGACTCACCCGCCCTCTCTGCTTTGGCTTCGCTCCTTGCCGGTGGAAAACAGTCACCTCTATATAAAATTGTGGTGGAGGAGAAAAAATTGGCCCCAAATGTCACCGGCAACAGCCGATCAAGTGAGTTGGCCGGTGGTGTGCAATTTGGGGTCAGGGCTTTTGAAGGAACTTGTTTAGAGTCTGTATATGAGGCGATTCATGAGGCTTTTGTCCGTTTTGAAGAAGAAGGGGTCGATGAAGAAGAATTACAACGACTTAAAGTGATGCAGGAGGTAAATCTCTACAACCGAATTGGCGGCATTCAGGGAAAAGCGTTGATGATGGCTCGCGACAACGAATTTGGCGGCTCTCCGGTGGCAACTTTTAATGAATTGCTTAAATTTCAAGCTATTACAAAGCAGCAAATCATGGATGTGTTTGATCGCTACATTAAAGAGAAAAACTATATTGCCCTTAGCATTGTTCCCAAAGGTCAAAAAGATTTGGCGTTAGCCGACTCAAAACCTGCTGTAGTCTCTACCGAAAAGGTGGAGGAGATCGAATCCAAGTCAGAAGCCGGCAAGTTAGCGGATGACGACTACGTTCGTACCATATCTGCCATAGATCGCTCAGTTGAACCCGATTACCTCCCAAATCGTCCCGAAATTTGCGTACCCGCTGTCTGGAATTTTACAACCGCTAACGGAATGGAAGTGTATGGGATCGAGCATCGCGAACTGCCTATCATTCAGGCAAAAATTTCAATCAAAGGGGGCACGATGCTTGACCCCGCAGCCAAGAAAGGGCTTGCCTACCTCAACGCCCGTTTGATGAATGAGGGCACCGCCCTTAAAACCGCCGACCAATTGGAGCGCACGATGGGTCTTTTGGGCGCCCGAATCGAAATCACATCCGGAACGGAGGGCCTGACCCTCTCCATTTCGGGGCTTTCAAAGAATTTTGCCCAAGTGATGGAGTTGGTAGAGGAGATGCTGTTGCAACCCCGCTTTGACCAAGAGGCTTTAATGCGCGTCAAGATGCAAACCAAGTCAATGATTCGCCAAAACTCTGCCAATCCCAGAAACATTGCCCAAAGGACACGCGATATGCTTCTCTACGGAGCCAACGGCACCTTTGCCATCCCCGAATACGGTACCGCCGCCACAGTGGACAACATCACTCTTGACGATATCAAAGCGTTCTATTTGGCATACATATCTCCCTCCATTGCCTCACTAAGCATAGCCGGAGACATTGACAAGGCTACATGTGAGAAGGTGCTCACATCCTTAAACAACAACTGGATAACCAAAGAGGTGGTTATTCCCGAACCAGTACAAGGCATTCCAGCCAAAGGCGCCACTATCTATTTTGTGGACAACCCCGGTGTTACCCAATCGATGATCAACGTAAGTACCAAAGGAATGCCCATGAACGATCCCAACTATTATCCGGCGATGATTGCCAATTTCCGTCTTGGCACCGGCTCTCAGGGAATGTTGTTTGATGTAATCCGACTTCAAAGAGGTTATACATACGGCGCCTATTCCGCTTTTGAGAACGGCGAGTTCCACAACAGCTTTACCGCATCGTCAAGCGTACAAGGTTCTGTTACCAAAGAATCGGTCGAACTCTTTAAAGAGTTGATTGGTACATACGAAGAACGATTTGACCAAGAGATGCTTGAGGTGACCAAAAATTCGATGATGCGGGCTATGGCCTCTTCATTTGAAACAGTGGGCGCCTTGGTAACTATGCTCAACAATATTGCCACCTACGGATTGCCATTTGATTATGTAAAACAAAATGAGCAAACATTGCACAACATCACTCTTGACCAAATAAAGGAAGTTGTAAACAAAACTATGAATCCCAATGATATGGTCTATATTGTGGTGGGCGATGCCAAAACACAAATGGCTCCGTTGGGCAAGATTGGGCTTGGAAAACCGGTACTCGTTGTTAGGTAAAGAAAATTGACTACCTTTGCACAATTAATGTTTACCGGTTGTATGGACTACATACAATTTTGGATGCCCGGATGGCGGAATCGGTAGACGCGCTGGTCTCAAACACCAGTGGCCGCGAGGCTGTGCCGGTTCGACCCCGGCTCCGGGTACTTATACATCACTTGAAGTAAACCTCTTTTATCAAAGCGGTTGCCAACGTATTTATATGCTTATTCAATATCTTTTGCTCACTTTTTTCCAAAAGAGCGTAGGGGCTTGAGTGCTCTTTAAGAAAGTCATCTAAAACATCTTTGCTAAACAAACCAATCAGTTTGCCGGTATCTTTGGGTACCGATATTTGTCCGATTTTGCTCACCACATTGTTGAGCCTGTTTTTGGTAACGTACTCTTCTACAACTAACAACAAATTGTTTAGCTCCTTGCTGTACGATGGTTCCACAAAGAGCTTTGGGGTACGTTTTTTGATCGATTTTTTCTCGGCAAAACGTTCATTTTTATTCTTGAGCAGTATGCGGGCGCCGTTGTGTAAATAGGTGGGAACAA
>JAITFU010000146.1 GCA_031281125.1 Prevotellaceae bacterium
CAGTAACGCCCCTGCTGGAGCCCTCCCCCACCTGCGTACTTGGGCAACCCACCGCCCCGCCACCTTCTTTACTCAAGCCTCCGAAGCCCTCAACAACGCCCTATCCGACATTGACCGTAACGTCAACTCCAAAATGACTTTCTACTCCGCCGCCCTTCGCCTCTTTTTTGCATCATAATTTTACCTACCTTTGTGCCAATATCTGTAACCCCCAACCCCTCATGACCTCCCCCGATATTTTAGACTTCTCCCCCATCTATACCCCCACCGATGACGAACCCCGGCGGGACTGCGCACGCGGTTGTACCGTGGAACGCACACATCAGGGAGAGTTGTGTTGCCAAATGAAAAACAGTTGCTGTAAACTATCAACGCACAATTGGTTACAAGGGTTCCCTGCACTAACGTCTATGGAGATATTTGAAGTGCGGTTCAAAAACACACATAAAGCATTCTTTACCAATGCCTCAGGCGCTCCTTTGCGCAAGGGCGATATTGTCGCGGTGGAGGCCTCCTCCGGACACGACGTGGGCATTATCAGCATCGAGGGACCTATGGTGATGCATCAACTCAGGCGCCACCAAGTCGATCCCAACAACTATCAGTTTAGAAAGATCTACCGAAAAGCCAAAATCTTTGACCTTGAAAAGTGGCAAGATGCCATAACCCGCGAACACCAAACCATGATTCGGGCGCGGCAGCTTGCCGCTTCGTTGGAGCTGAATATGAAGATCGGCGATGTGGAGTTTCAGGGAGACGGCACCAAAGCAATCTTTTACTACATTGCCGATGAGCGCGTTGACTTTAGGCAATTGATAAAACTCTTTGCAGAAGAGTTTAAAATCAGAATCGAGATGAGGCAGATCGGCGCACGTCAAGAGGCGGGGCTTATTGGAGGTATTGGCGTGTGCGGGCAGGAGTTATGCTGTTCCCGCTGGATGATTGATTTTATCTCGATTTCTACGCAAGCGGCTCGTTGTCAAGATCTTTCGCTAAATCCGCAAAAATTGGCCGGACAGTGCAGCAAGCTCAAATGTTGCATCAACTACGAGGCGCCTGTATATATTGATGCACAAAGAGGATTGCCGCAAATTACGCGCCCCATTGATACAGAAGCAGGTCCCCTTTATCTTATTAAAACGGATATTCTTGGAGGACGTATGTGGTTTGGTTACGATCCCAACGACCAAATCAAAGTGTTTGAGATCCCCATCCCACGTATTCGTGAGATGATTCAAATGAACCAAACAGGAAACAAAGCACCTGCACTCGCTTCCGATCCCCATCACGCAGGCCCTGATACGGAGTTCAAGAGCGCTGTCGGCGAGGGGAGTCTCACCCGATTTAACGAACATAACCAAAGGCAAAACAAAAAACGCCACAAATATAGACCAAGCGGTGACACACAAAAGAATAACAAATAGCGCCCCACTTCTTCTCTTTTGCCTCTTATTCATTGTTGCCTGCACCCATAAAGTGGATAACTATGCGTCCATGTTGCAGATAAACCAAAGTGGGTGGCAGCGGCACGACTCCGTTGTATGTGAGGTGATGATTATGGATACCATTTCTCTTTTTCACTTTGACATTACAGGGCGTATCTCGCGTAATTTTCCTCTTGATTCTTTGTCACTTAGGGTAAATGTCACCGCTCCTTCCGGAGGGTCGTTTGCCGATACCCTCTCTTTTTGTATCACCCGCAATCCAAACCACCTCTGGACAGATTTTAGGTTTCCTTATTGCAGCCACATCTGCTTTTCTGAGGGGGGAGATTGGCACTTTACATTTTGGCAAAACACAAGTATAGAGAGACTTTATGGAATGACAGCCCTTGGGGTTTATTTTACAAAAGAGAGAAACCGTTACTGATGGGAAAAGATAAAATCGCTCGATTTAAAGAAAATCAAACGTTTAACTGCCTCCATCAGCCCAATTTTGATGAGGTTTTCAGAAAAGATTGGCGGTACAAAGGCTTATGGAACACAGCAGTATTTGCCCAACAAGCCCCAATTGGCCTTGAATTAGGTTGTGGCAAAGGCGAATACACTTTGGCTTTGGCGCGTCTGTACCCCAATCGAAACTATATTGGGATCGACATCAAAGGCGCAAGACTTTGGCGCGGAGCCAAAACTGCAACTACAGAACAGTTGCACAATGTTGCCTTTATTCGCACCCGAATTGACTTTATCGAATCGATCTTTGCCCCCAACGAAGTGGATGAAATTTGGATCACCTTTCCCGATCCCCAAATCCACAAAGAGCGCAAACGCCTCACCCATCCCCTCTTTTTGGATCGATACGCCCAATTCTTACGTCCGGGCGGTACTATTCACCTCAAAACCGACAGCCAAGAGCTTCACAACTACACTTTAGAGTTGGCACAAACCCTCCACTACCCCATCCTTCACGCCTCTTCCGACATTTTGGGCACACGTCTTGACGAGTTAATCCCTGTTCTAAAAGTACACACCTTTTACGAAAAACAATATTTGACTATAAATAAGCCGATTACATATCTATCTTTTCAATTATCCCCCCTCAATTGATCACTTTGACAATTTTGTTCTATTTTTGTGGGTATGAAGTGCTATTTAGACCTGCTCTCCCACACCCTTCGCCACGGTGTGTTTAAATCCGACCGCACAGGCACCGGAACAATCAGTATATTTGGTTACCAACTGCGTATCAACCTGCAAGAGGGATTCCCCCTGCTCACTACCAAAAAAATCCACCTTAAATCTATCATTTATGAACTGCTCTGGTTCCTCAAAGGCGACACCAACATCAAGTGGCTCAACCAACACGGTGTCACCATCTGGGATGAATGGGCCGATGCCGATGGGAATTTAGGCCCCGTATATGGCCGCCAATGGCGCTCCTGGCCCACAACCGACGGCAAACATATTGACCAAATCTCCGCCTTGATCCACGCCATTAAGACCCAACCCGATTCG
>JAITFU010000175.1 GCA_031281125.1 Prevotellaceae bacterium
CAATTCCTTGCACCACATCGTCTTGGTCGTTTAAACCTACTTGCCCCTGTCTGGGTTTAGATGAAATGGTTACGGTAGCCACCTCTTTTATACGGATGGGAGAGTTGCCTTTTACGTCAATCAATAAATTTTCAATGTCTTCGATGCTTTCCAACAAGCCGATTCCCCGCACCACATAAGCTTGCGACCCTTTTTGGATCACGTCTCCTCCCACATTGATATTGCTTCGACCCACCGCTTCATACACCTCCAAGGGCGAGATGTCGTAGTTTGCCAACTCTACCGGGTTAACCCGTATCTCGTACATCTTCTCTTCGCCCCCAAAAGTAGCGATGGTGGCTACGCCCGGCACCGCCAAAAGCTCGCGCTGCACCACCCAGTCGTTGATGGCCGACACCTCCCGAATGGGTAAATGGCTCCTCAATATGTACCTGAAAATCTCACCGGTAGCTCCGCTCGGCGGCTCGATTTCGAGCGCTACCCCATCGGGTAAGTTCAACTCTTGCATCCGGTTAGAGGCGTATTGCTGGGCAAAAAAGTCATCTACACCGTCTTCAAACAACACCGTCACCACCGATAATCCAAAAAGAGAGGTAGAACGCACGTCCGACTTTCGCGGAATGGTATTGAGTTGCTGCATAATGGGCAGGGTAACAAACTTTTCAACCTCTTCGGCGCTGCGTCCCGGCCACTGCGCTATAATTTTTGCCCTGGTGTTGGTCACATCGGGATACGCCTCAATGGGGGTATTCCGATAGCAGACAATCCCTGCCACAAACAAAATTCCCGTCAGAAATAAGATGAAAACATGGTTTTTAAGGGCAAAGCCAATGATGTTTTCGATAAACTTGTGCATCGTTATTTCCCTTTGAGCTCGTTGTAAATCAATAGTTGATTCTTAACCACCACCTCCTCTCCGGATTCAAGACCCTCTAAAATATAGGTAGTTCCGTTATGGTGGTCAAAGGGGACGATGGGGCGAATGGCAAAATCGGTACTCTTGACTACCACAAAATAGCTATTTTGGTCAAAAATCACGACTTCGTTGGGAACAGAGACCATCTCCAAACCCGATTCATTAAATAACTTTACCGACACAGTCATCTCCGGCTTGAGTTTAAGCTGGGGATTGGGCAGTACAATACGCGCTTTAAGGGCTTTATCTTCCGGGTCAAAAACCTGAGAGATAAAGTTGATTTTGCCCTTAAATACCTCTGCCGGGTAGGCAACCGATGTAATCTCAACAGACTGACCTTCGTGAACAAATTGCAGGTTGCCGGCATAAATGTTGGCCATCACCCACACCGTTGAGAGGTCGGCAATGGAAAAGAGCGGTTCGCCCTCAGCAGAGAGGGTACTGCCGGCATTTCCGTATTTTTCAATTACATAACCACTCATAGGGGCGGTAATAGAGAAGACGCCGTCTCCTTTACTTATGCCGTACAGCGCCAAGTCGGCTTGCAGTTTTTCATAGAGGGAGCGCACTTCCACCACTTCGCGCTCAATGGCTAAACCGTTTACAAGAAGCTACTCAGCGCTTTTCAGTTTACGACCTGCAATCGTAAGCTATGATTGTAAGCCGCTCAGTTCGGATGAGCGAATATCCACCATTGTCTCTCCCCTACGCACCCTGTCGCCAAGCGTAAAGTAACTTTTGACAATTACGCCGCTTACCAACGGCGAATAGGTGATGATTTTATTGGGATCGGCAGTAACTTTTCCCGTCAGAGAAAGCTCTTTTTGAAACGGTTGCAAAACGGCTTTTGTTGTTACCACTTCTTGCAAAAACGCTTGAGAAATAACGCCATCCGCTTGCCGGTTGTTTTGTCCGCTTTGTCCGCATGAGGCAGAAAGAAACAAACAAATAACAACCGGTTTAAATGTTAATAAGTTAGAATTCATGATATTGAAAATGCTACCCTCCGTAGAGCGCAGGGTTTACCCTGTTCGATTAAAAAGAAATTTCATAACAGCTGTTATTATTCGGTACAAAGATAGATTTTTTCTGTCGAATCCAATTTATTAATGTTCATTTCTGCTTACTGCAAATATTCCCTACCGCATACAGCGGATAGACATGGATTTTCCCATAGGTACAAAAATTTTCTAAAGAGGTACGAATTCCATAGGTTGAGTTTTTTTCTTCGATAAAAAACCACATACTCTGCATTTTACCCTGCTTGCCCGATTTAACTTCTATCGGGACAATGGTTTCGCCCCGTTGAACTACAAAATCAATTTGTGCATGTGTATTTTTTTTCTCACGAACCCAACAGTAAAGTTCTTCATCATCATAACAGGAAGCGTTTTTTTTCAGTTCGCAACCCACAAATATTTCTGCAACTGCACCTTTGTTGATGGCGTCAAAATCGCTTGACAGCAAGATGCCGGAAATATCTAAATGCAGAATTCGTTGATATATTCCCGTATCAAACGGAATGATGCGACGATACTTGGGGTTAATTCTAGCACCTAAGGGCGCGCCGTCAGCAGAAGAGTGGGTGACCTGATAGCACAAGCCTGCCATCAACAAGAGTTCTAAAGATTTTTTTACTTGATCATTGTTAAGATTCTGAGAAACACGTTCATACATAAATTTTCCTTCAGCCTGCAGAGAAACCGAACTAAAGACCTCATTGATCCTCGATGCAGGGATACGCTTTTTGTACTTTGCAAAATCGTTGCGGAAAGATACAAGCAAACTGTGTAAGACCTTTTGACAAGTTAAAAAATCGTTTGTTTCTACAAACTCTGCTACCACTTCGGGCATTCCGCCGATAACCAAAAAATTTTTCAACTGTTCCACTATTTTTTCGTGAAGTAAATCAGATATAGGTTTTTCCGGAGTGGCTTCCTGAATCAACTTTACCCAAATACCGTGTCCTTTCGCATACAAAAATTCGCTGAACGAGAAAGGATACATAAACATTGAATCAATTCTGCCAACGCCAAACGAGGGGATTTCTTCGAGTGCAAATTCGAGTAGAGATCCGGCTGCAATAATATGCAGTGTTGGAAATTGTTCGTAAAAAAAGCGCAAAGAAGCAATAGCATCCGGACAGTTCTGAACCTCATCAAGAAACAGTAAGGTTTCTCCTGGTACTATGGGTATGCCAAACAACACAGCAAGTTCACTACAAATGAAACGTGGGTCGGAGTGTTTGGAAAAGACCATTTTTGCAGCCGAATGGTCTTTATTTTCAAAATTTATTTCAACAAAGTATTTGAACTGTTGACCCAAATTACGAACTGCAAAGGTCTTTCCAACCTGACGCGCACCTCGTAGCATTAGCGGCTTTCGCTTTTTTTCTCCGCTCCATTGCTGTAAATCGCTGTCTATTTTTCTATTAAGATATTTCATTTAGTTTCATTCATGATAAATATGTGGCAAAGATACATCTTTTTTCGTAAAAATAGTACCCAAAAAAAGAAATCAAATATGAAAAATAGTACCCAAACACAGGGGCGCTAAGTGTAAAAAAAATAGACTGTGTGTAAAGATTATTGACTACCTTTGTGCCATAATTCAAATTCGACTTTATCAAATGGAAACAAAACAGATTAAAATTGAGGTTGCCGACCCAACCCCCCTCGGCCTTTTTGGCTTAGCCATCGTAACGCTTGTAGCGTCGTCACAAAAACTTGGGATTACAACGGGTTATAGTCTCGTACTACCGTGGGCGCTCTTTCTTGGCGGCTTTGCGCAACTTTTCGCGGCCATGTTTGACTTTAAACACAACAACCTTTTTGGCGCGACTGCATTTGGCGGCTACGGGCTTTTTTGGGTAGGTATGAGCATGAGCTGGCTCATAAGGTTAGGGTGCTTTGGCAATACATTGGCAGCATCGGCCGACATGGGACAAATGGGGTTTGTCTTTGCGGGTTACTTTATTTTTTCCATTCTCCTAACCATATCTGCCCTCAAAATGTCCAAAGCGATGTTTTTTTTAGTGCTGCTCATTGTTTTCCTCTTTTTGGGATTGACATTGGAGGCGTTTGGCTGCGGGATTGTTTGGCATCTTGTAGCAGCATATTCGGAATTGTCGCTCTCTTTGTTAACATTTTATGTTCTCGCTGCAAAGTATTTGAACTCTATTTTTGGACGGGAACTTCTCTGCCTGGGTAAACCATTTTGCAGCAGATAAGAGGATCTTGGAGTGATCTAATAAATAAACAATCATAATGAAAATCAAACACAATCTATGGCTTTTATCCATGATTCCCATGCTTATCGGAATCAACACGTATGCACAAGACTGGCCGCAATGGCGAGGTCTTGAACGCAACGGACTCTCCAAAGAGAGCGGACTCAACTTAGAGTGGTCAGCCAAAAAGCCGTCCCTGTTGTGGACATTCCGCGATGCAGGATCGGGATACGCATCACCTGCCGTTGCGGGCACAACCCTCTATTGTCAGGGTTCGGCAGAAAATCAAGACTTTGTTTTTGCTTTAGATACCCAAACAGGTGCATTAAAGTGGAAACAGAACCTTGGCGATGAACACGTCTCTTATCAAAACCGTGGACATGGCCCCAGAGGTTCCGTTACCATGGATGGCGATAAACTCTACCTGATTCGCGGCGGCGGGCAGATACACTGTCTTTTAGCCTCTGACGGTAAACTGCTTTGGCAAAAAGACTTGGTACAAGATTTTGGCGGTAAAATGATGTCGGACTGGGGGTACAGCGAATCGCCTTTGATTGACGGGAATCTTGTAATCTGTTCTCCCGGTGGTGATGAAGGAACCTTGGTTGCCTTTGACAAAAACAACGGTTACGTGGTTTGGCGGACATGGGAGCTCTTAGACAAATCCGCCTACTCATCCCCTATTGTTGCCCAAATTGAAGGGGTACGCCAATACATCCAACTCACCGAAAAACGTGTGGCCGGCATAGCGGCAAAAGATGGCAAACTGTTGTGGAGCGTAGAGGTTCCGGGCTTTAGAACGGCAGTCATCCCCACCCCGATTTGTGTGAACAATACGGTATATGTTACAACCGGATACAATGTGGGTTGTCTTCTGATCACCCTTTCTAAAGAGGACGATGTATGGAGGGCAGAGGAGGTTTATGCCAATAAAAATATGGGCAACCAACATGGAGGAGTTGTGTTGATCAACGGCCACATTTATGGTTATTCCGATTTTTCAGGTTGGGTGTGTCAAAATTTTGAAACCGGTGAGGCCATTTGGAGTACAGGGAGGAGCGGAGAGATCGGGATCGGAAAAGGTGCGGTGCTCGGAGTGGGAGATCGTCTGATTTGTCAGGAAGAGCGATCGGGATTACTTGCTGTAGCAGAAGCATCTCCCGATGGATGGAAAGAATTGGGCAGGATGCCCTTTCCTGAGCGAACCCAAATCGTTACCACCGATAATATGGTGTGGACCCATCCCGTTGTTTCTCACGGCAAACTCTACCTGAGGGATCATGACTTGTTGTTCTGCTATGATTTAAGGTGACAATATAAAGCATTCCGAAGGTTTTCCCCTGGGCAAGCAAAGTACTTGAATATGTGATTTTTTATCGGCCAATGCTGACTTTACTACTTGTAACGCCAACTCCGGTCGATTGTTCTCCTGACTCAGATGACACAAAAAGAGATGAGAGAGCAAAGGAGTGTGTGCACTTGATAAAAATTGCGCTGTATCATCGTTGGATAGATGACCTAAAGGTTTTTTGATGCGGTTCTTTAGGAAAAAGGGATATGGTCCTGAATCTAACATAACCTTGTCGTAATTGGACTCCAATACCAAATAGTTTGCACAAGTAATCTTTGAAGCCACACCTTCAGAAAGATGCCCCAGGTCGGTGGCAATTACAAAAGTTTTTTCCCTATATTTAATGCTATAGCCAACATTATCACTTCCGTCGTGAGGCACTTCAAAGGCAGTAATCTCAAAAGGACCAAGGTGAAAAGCAACTTCATGATTGATCACCCGTTTGCTTGCCCCCACTTTTACCTTGGGATGCGGATGAACGGTCATTCCCTTGTGAATCTTTTCTGTGGAAAAAACAGGAAGTCCCAACTTTTCTCCGTAAGCTCCGGCATACAAAATATGATCGATATGATCGTGTGTGATGCAAACGCCCAACACCGACTGCATAGAGAGGCCAACTTCTGCCATCCCCTTTTTTAACGCCCTTGGACTTACGCCGGCATCAATAATAATGCCCTGCATCAAGTTACCTATATAACAAGCGTTTCCACTACTGCCGCTGGCAAAACTAATAAACCGAAGTCGATCCACTTTTTAAATAGTATCTTTTGATCAAGACAAATAGCCCACAGGCCACCCAAAACTGGACAGCCCGATAAGGACCAAATCATGTCATTTTAGTAGAAAACTACTCGACGTGATTCTCGCAATTTTCTCCACACTCACCGCTACACTCCCCTTCGCACT
>JAITFU010000046.1 GCA_031281125.1 Prevotellaceae bacterium
TACAAAATCGCTATCTGTACATCCGCCACCGATCGAGGCGGAACCATTCAGGCCTAATGAGATGTCACGTTTTAAACGAATATTGACAATGGCCGAACTCAACGCCGCTTCGTAACGTGACGAAGGATTGGTTATTAACTCTACTCGATCTACCACATCTCCTTGCATACCATTGAGCATTTGCACCACCTGTTGTGCCGGGAGACGTGTGGGACGGCCATCTACATAAATAGTTGCAGGTCGCCCATTGAGCTTAACATTGCCATTTTCGTCAACCACTAACCCCGGCATCTGTTTTAATACATCTTGTACGTTAAGGGCAGAAGTGATGACGTTTCCTGAAACATTTACCACAATCCGGTCAAGCTTTTGTTCGACTAAAGTGCGACGTCCCGTAACTACTACCCCCTCCATCCGTATGGCATCTTCCAGCAAAACTATCTCGCCTATATCACTTTGGGATGGGACATGCACAAAAAGAAGCTCTTTTTTATAGCCAATAAGCGACACTTGCAATAAATAGTCTCCTGTCGCCACATTTTCAATCAGGAATCTACCGTCGTCGTCTGTAATTACGCCTGTTATAGCACTCGAATCCGGGCGCAATAGTGCGGCGGTTGCAAAAGGAATAGGAGAACCATCTGCCCCATCTCTGACTGTCCCTGTAAGACGATGCTGTGCCGAAGACAATAATGAGCTGAAACAAAATAACAAAAGAATTAAGTAATTGTATTTCATTGGTTTATTTTTAAGTAATTATTGTAAAGTTATTATTTTTAAACTTTAAAAGGCACATTAGCGAAGATATTCGGTTTTTGTTGATAAAGCTTATACTGATCCATCAATCTGTGTTTAAGGGTGTTTTTCCATTCGGTGCATCTTCTTTCTTCATTATTATTAATAAAATCCCAGTGACATTTGTTGCCGCAAATTGGGAAAAATTTACACTCATAACATCCCCATTGTTTGACTAAATGGCTATCCACTTTTATCCTTTCAAAAATTGAAGCGCCAAAATCATCTAATAAGTTTTGTATCGTACCCAAACTATGCTCTTTTTGTCCAACAGGTTCCCAACATCTGAACAGATCACCATCATAATTGATGACCCAAGCATTTTTTGAAACACCAAACCCACATCTCGCATCTCCACCAGGACAGGGGTACAAAAAATTAAGTTTTACTTTATCTGCCAACTGATAGTTAATTTCTGCATACTTCTCTCTCATATAATATCTTATCCGACTTTCAAATTTTGAAAATTCAACACCTGACAGGTCGGTATTCTCTGATGATTCAACAGGAGCAGTAAGTAAAGAAACGTTATTCTTGTGGGGCCAAATTTTTCGAGAAATCAGGTCATCTATTAATTCAATGATATACTCCATGTTTAACTTGTCGATATTTATTCTGACCAGAAATTTAATGTTCTCATTTGCACGATATATGTTGTCACAAATTGTTTTGAAATTATTATTTGGATCCTGAGGATAATATCTTCTCTTATTATGAATGTGTTCCGGTCCATCAATTGTTACTTGTATCTTTCTGATTCCATATTTATTAAGCAAATCACTGGTTTCATGGGATAACAAAAAGCCATTTGTAATAATTTTTGAATGGTTTTTGATTTGATAATGCGTACAAATCTCATTGATTTTGCTTTGCATGGATAGAATAATATTGCGTTGCAATAGTGGTTCACCTCCATACCAAACAATATTGATTACTTTTATGTGATTATCAGTAATTGACTTAACGATGAATTCAATGATGTCATTTTGAACCTCATCGCTAATATGTTCATTGTTCTTTCTGGTGTTCATGCTCTCGAAACAGTAACGACACTTAAAATTACATAATAGAGTTGGTATAATCGTTAACGACAATACCTTATTACTTTGATGCATGCTTTGGAGTTTTTTTGTGTTTGCATCAATCGCACATTGCCTTTCATCCATCTCATCAGGCACAATTATACCCAAAGAGATCAAATCGTTATACTCTTCTTCTTTTACAAATTCTGAGTTAAATTTTACGTCACTCTTGTATTGTTCGATATAATTATGAATCTTACCTTCTTCATCTTCGACTAAAGTATTCTTAAAAGCGTTATATATGAGGCGTGTTTTTTCCTCATCATCGCTTAGATAAAAGTTATATCTACTTTCTTTCATTTCTTATTTTTTCATCATACAGTTTTTTTATTAGACCCTCGGTAGAGGGTCTAATAAAAAACTTACAGCCATGGTTATCATAAGACAACATTACTCTGATCGTCCTCATCTGCGAATCCGCTTTTACTCTTGCAGATACACGAATCGTGGATAATGCAGCCGTCATCTAACTGGGCATCTTCTTTAATGCCCCCTGACACCTCTTCCAACTCTTCATTCTTGATTGTTGGATCTTCTTCAACCAGCTTTTTCATAAAAAATAAATTTAAAAGATTAATATAATAAGATATTTAATAGCGACTTTCGTCGTTATCTTCAACTGTATAACCCAAAAAGTGCAACGCATCCAACTTTAATCTATCTTGATATGGGAATAAGTCTCTATACGAATCAAAGTGAACCTTTTTATCAGGCTCAATACCAATATTATTATCAATTGCCTGTCCAAAAGCGTCTTTTGCAATTCCTTCAAAATATGACATTACCGCTTTGCGAGGAAGGTCAAATCCCATGGTATATTGTGCACTACCGGCACTATTGGTTGTGCCCATTACGTAAACATCTGATCTATTGCCTCTAAGTGCGTTGATCATCAATTCGGGACCACAAGCTGTCCTTGCATCAATCAAAATAATTACAGGTTTTTGGGCATTTATTTGCCGAGATGGCTTCACAATAAAATTGGAGCAAGTATTGATAAAAGTGGAATCTGTAGTTAAAATAAGAGTGTTTTTGGAAATCAAAAACGAAAAAAACGTGCAAAAGGAATAATCTGCATTAGAGCAGCCACGTAAATCGATTATCATACCATCACTATTGTTCATATCTGTCTTGTGTGAATAGATATAGGGGATAAGATTCGATTCTTGAAAAACAGGTTTTATGTAAGCGATTTTGTTGAACTTTTCTAATACATTGTCCGAAACCAACTTGAAATCAGATGGGATTTGTCTTTTTCCAGAAAAATTGGATTCGTTTAACAAAACAGAATAGCTGCTTGTGTCGTTTCTAAATGTGAGTAACAAGCTGTCCCCCAACCACTCTTTTGCTAAGAACAATAACTTTTGAGTAATCTTAATTTCTCGTTGTTGAGAAGTTGATGCATAAACTTTATTGCTAAAAACGTCATACAGCTTCTCGATGGGAATGTTATTTATAGATAACAGTCTATCTCCAAGTTGAATCTCATCTTTTATAGTTGGGTCGAAAATGGCCGCGACAGCAATCTCATTTTTAATATTGTATAAATAAATAGGTTGCAACGGGGATTCCACTTCATCTTGTACACTCGTTGACAACCTCAAATGGCAACTGTGAAGTGAAGCAATGATTTCTTTCATACCATTGTAATAGTCACCTACTTCTTTCGAGGTTTTAGATAATAGTGCATTTTTGTCGATTAAATCCTGTTTGTTGATCCCATAGACATCATATAATTTGTAATCATTCAATATCTTATTTGTAAATTGACTGATACATTCTACAGAGTCGGTGGCTGAATTACAATTGTGTAATGCCAAACGGGGTCGTAGATTAAATCCGTGTAATCTTAAATGATGATCAGGCAGTTCCACAAATGTATCACTATGTTTCTCAAAATCATATCCGGACAAAAATGAATCCACTTCTATCATACTATCCGCTATGTATTCAATTTTCTTGGCTCCTCTCACCCGTCCAACAATCATCTTTTCTTCATTCTTGGATATACCCACAATTTGGATGCTCTTGTACTCATTATTAGAAATGTTTATCGAGAAATTTACAGTTGGCAAGTATGTATATCCTTGACGGTGCGTTCTTTGCGTTACGAAGATCAATCTATCGTCTGTAGTTTTAAGAAAAAAACGAATGGTATCCATTGCTTCTGCATACATATCGATTTCGATATTGATTCTAGAAAAATCGAAAGATCTTGTATAGAATTCTATTTCAATAACTTGTTCATTTTCCACAAAAATAGACTCAACGGATTCAGTTGTTGCAATCTGATGGTATTTGTATGCCGGAAAAAAGAAGTCGATCGAATTTCCTTGCACAATTTTGTTCGGTGAAAATGAATAAACAGTTGAATCACCCACTAAAATATACTCAGTTGACCAGCTCTGTCCATAGATAAAACCATTTACTAATAAGGTCGTTATCAATAACGAAATGCTCTTTTTTATCAAAATTTTTGTCTTCATCTTTCATAAGTTTAACGCCACAAAAGTAGAGGTACACCATCCGAAAAATTCGGACTGTACATTTTTTTTCAAAATTATTTTGACAATTTAATTTAAACCCAGATACTCAAACACTTCCGCAGCAACAAAAATACTACCTCCAACAAAGATGAGGTCGTCTCGATCAGCAGAAACTACAGCTGTTGAAAGCGCATCCGACACATTATCAAAAGCTTTTCCTCTTAAACCCCTTTTTTGACAACAATCTGCAAGGGCCTGTGAACCTAGGGCACGTTTGATTTGGGCTTGGGTAAAGTAGTAGAGCGCATCGGCAGGTAAAAGAGGGATAATCGAATCAATATCTTTCTCTTTGACCACCCCAAACACAAAATGCAGCTGTCGGTAACGCTCCTTTTTCAACTGATCCATTGCCCATCTCATTCCATGTTCATTATGGGCAACATCCACTATAGTCTTAGGATTTTGGGAGATGCACTCCCACCGACCGCGCAATCCTGTGGTACGGGCAGCATCCCTGATTCCCCGCTTTACCTCTTTTAAATGTAGTCCCATTTTACCCAATGCTTGCGTTGCCATCAAAACGGTGGGAATGTTTTTTTGTTGATAAGCACCCATTAGATCGGACAGATAGACCTCTCCAGAAATATCAAAACGCTGATAATAATCTTCTTGAGTCACTTTTTCTACAACAAAAACATCTTCTGCAAAAAAGAAAGGCGCCCCAACCTCCTCAGCCCGTTGCACAAATACCATATCTGTCTCCAGATGACGCTCTCCAATCACAACAGGCACTCCCGATTTAATAACACCTGCCTTTTCTGCTGCAATAAGAGGAAGTGTATCTCCAAGATATTCACAATGATCCAAACCGATATTTGTAATGACCGAGAGGATTGGGTTGATGATATTGGTAGAATCGAGCCGACCACCTAAGCCCGTCTCGATCACCGCTATATCCACCTTTTGATCCTTAAAGAACCTAAAAGCCATGGCGGTTGTAATCTCAAAAAAAGAGGGTCGGAGTGTGTTAAAAGATTTGCGATGGCTTGATACAAAACCGATTACTTCTTCTTTAGGAATGATCGTGCCGTTTATCCTAATACGCTCCCTAAAATCGACAAGATGCGGAGAGGTGTAGAGGCCAACGCGATACCCTGACTGCTGCAAGATGGCCGCAAGGAGATGCGACACCGAACCTTTTCCGTTGGTACCCGCAACGTGTATCGAGCGAAAGTGATGATGCGGGTGGCCAAGTAGGCGATCCATCACAATCATTCCATCTAATCCGGGTTTGTAAGCTCCTGCACCTATACTCTGATATTGAGGAAACTGTGAGAATAAATATGACAGTATATCTCGATATAATTGATCGATTTTCATAAATATGCATCCAAAAACAATACAAAGTTGCAATTATTTTCGTACATTTACACCCAAAATATTACACTTATGGAAAAATTGCCCAAAATCTTTGTGTTTGACACCAACGTGATTTTACACGACCATCATTCGATCTATAACTTTCAGGAAAACGACATTATCATACCCATTGTGGTATTAGAAGAGTTGGACAAATTCAAGAAAGGGAACGATCAGATCAACTACAACGCCCGTGAATTTGTGCGCGAATTGGACAAACTATCTGGGAGTCTTCTGTTTGAGAAAGGAGTTTCATTGGGGAAGGGACGGGGAACCCTCAAAATCGAACTGGGACACCCCTTGAGCGACACCATCGCGGAGTCTTTTTACGAAGATTCGCCCGACCACCGCATCTTAGCCATCGCCTCATGGGTCAAGAGCCGGCATCCGGAACGCCCCGTCATCTTGGTAACAAAAGACATCAACCTTAGGATCAAGGCCAAAGCGTTGATGCTTCCTGCTCAGGACTACCTCACCGACAGAGTAAAAGACGACCACATTGACTTGCTGCGTAAAGGAGTGGAGTGGGTTCATGCTTCTAACACAATGATTGCCAAATTGTTTCAGCACCCTGATGGCGCGTTTCCAAAAGATATAAAAATCAAAAAGCCGTACCCCAACCAAAACTTTCTGTTAAAAAACCGCAACGGCAACATTCCTGCGCGGTACGACCCCGTCAAGAGGCGCATCGTTCCTATTGAGCGACACCGTACTTATGGCATTGAAGCGCGTAACGATGAACAATCCTTTGCCTTAGACATCCTCCGGAACCCACAAATCAGCCTCGTATCGCTCACCGGTATTGCAGGCACCGGCAAAACGTTGCTCGCCTTGGCAGCCGCCTTGGCTCAGGAGCAGAACTACAAACAGATATTGCTCTCGCGACCGGTCATTCCCCTGCAGAATCAAGACCTTGGCTTTTTACCCGGAGACATCAAAGAGAAGCTGGCTCCCTATATGTTACCGCTTTTTGACAATTTATCGGTGATCAAAAACGCCTTTAAGCCCACTTCCCGAGAAGCATTCCGAATTGACGAAATGCTTAAAACCGAAAAGTTACTCATTTCTCCCCTTGCCTACATCCGTGGCCGAAGCCTCTCCGATACCTTTTTTATAATAGACGAATCGCAAAACCTCACCCCCCACGAAGTCAAAACAATCATCACCCGTGCAGGAGAGGGCACCAAATTGGTCTTCACCGGCGACATCCATCAAATCGATTCGCCCTACCTTGATATGCACTCAAACGGACTTACGCACCTAACCGACAAGATGCTGGGACAAGATGTGTTTGCCCATGTGAACTTAGTCAAGGGAGAGCGCAGCAAATTGGCGGAGTTGGCAGGGAATATCTTATAAAAAACCGGAGTTAATAACTGTGTTGATAAATTGTTGATAACTTGCCGAATCTTACAAACTGCGTAAAAATATGCTTTGTCACATCATTCGTCCATTTGATATAGTCTCAAGATTTTGGACATACAGAATAACGATTAATGAACAAGAATTTTTGTTCAGAGGAATAGGAACAAAATCTGTTGATGTAGAGCCAAACGACTCTTACCGGATAAATGTTTCTACCTCAAATTTCTATTCTCCTAGTTCCAGTAAGAATTCATGTACGTTAACTAATGGCTGTACTATTGTTATCAGTAGTTTTTTTACAAATTGGATGTTTTTATTATCTCTTTTTGTTGGGATATCAATGATTTTGATTGGATGGCTTGTTCTGGATAGTGTCCTTTTTATCTGTACTGCCACACTCGTATATCTATTGTTTAGTCTTTTCTTTTTCAATGTGAAAAGGAAAAGTTTTTTCAGAATCGCCATTGAAAGATGACATCCGAAGATGTGTTGGGCGTTTAATATGGCATCTCATAACAGAACAAAGATCATAAATTATGTGCAGTGTGAATAAGCATCTGATTCAAATTGCCGTTTCTCTGCAAAGTGGCTTTTTTCGCGAAAATAGTTGTACAATTCAACTTTTTTATTAACTTTGTAATTCTTACAACTATGAACAGTTTGACTTTTAAACAATATGAATCAGAAAGAGCGCCTATTAGAAAAATTAGACGAAATCAGAATACCTTACAACGAGGTGAAATCTAGAACTATTGAGGCAAAAGCATGTTTACGTCATTTCGTAAAAGTTGATTTTATAAATGAAGACCAGGTCAAAATGAAATCTATCATAAAAGGAAACATCCTTTTCTCATTGATAAGGGGATCATATACATTTTCTTTTTATCTTTATGTGTTCATTTTTCTGATTTACTTTTTTTATTTTGAAGCCTATTTTTTTCTTTATTGTGCGAGTAAATATCCCACCATTAATGTAATTTATTATGTGGCTTTTACTGTTTTGGGTTTCATTGAGATATTTCGAATCATATATGTTGCCACCCGCCTTAGATCAATGAAAAAGAGAATTGTCGCATGGTTGAACTCATAAATGGGTTTTATGCCTTGGCTCTACAACGGGTCTAAAACCTTTATGGTAAACCAATTCTTTCTAATGCGTGGATAAACAAAAAACAGAAAGAGAATAACGAAAGTCCAAAAATAATTGTTCCTATGATCATCAAGGTGCTCGTCCATCCCTTGTAAAAAAAATTGACTGTAGGGAATACAAAATAGATGGCAAGAAAGAACCATGGGAAAGCCAAACGTCTGTTTTTTACTACAATCCGGCACCCAACGGTGAGCCCTCCAACTTCTAATATTTTAGAAACGGTAGTGCTTTTTCTCACTTTTCCCGATAATGACTTTTGGCCAAAGCCTATTACCTCAATTCTATAAGAGTCCGATTCGGGAATATCTATTTCAACTGTACGCAACAACGGTTCGGTGAAAACAGTTTCTACTCCGTTGATGGTCACAATAACCTTCCAGTAACCAGTTGGGCGTTCAATATGGCATCTCATAACGGAACAAAGATAATAAATTACTCCTCAAACAACTCCTGTAATTCTATCTCCAACCCCTCAAAAATAAACACCGGAGCGCTCTGCTTGCGCGTGTAAACGGTTCCATGATCGTAGTTCCCATCCGATTGCAGGATAAAGGCATTAACTGCCTTGGCAATGGGATCTACAATCCAATATTCCCTGACTCCCGCTTTTTCGTAGAGGTTAAACTTGTAATTCCAGTCTTTTTTTAATGTGGAGGGAGAAAGGACTTCCACAATGAGATCGGGGGCGCCAATACAGCCACGTTTATCCAATTTGGATAGATCACAAACCACGCAAATGTCGGGTTGTACAACGTTGTATATCTGATTGTCTGCCTTCTCACCGTTTATAGGTAAACGGACGTCAAAGGGGGCATGATATATGCGACATCTTCTCTTCTTTTTTCGAATAAACGATTCAATAACCCAGCTCGCAGCATAAGAAAGTCTTGCATGAATCTCTGTGGGGGCAGACATGAGATGAACAAATCCCCCAATCAATTCCCGTCTTACGTCATCCATCCATGTGAGGTAATCGGCATAAGTATATTGTATTGAGGGATCTAAGCTTACAATAGCATATTCCGGCGCCGGATCTTCGATCCATTGATAATCTTTAAGATGATGATTGTACTCCTTTACTTCATCCATATCCACTTTTTTATGCAAAAGTAACGTTTTTTTTATTACATTTGCAGCTTCTTTTAATTCAAACGAATCACTAACATATTTATCATTAATATAACAAATTCTATGTCAGAAATTAAACGCGTCTATTACTTTGGCGGAAAGAGCGCCGATGGAGACGGAACCATGAAAAACCTCTTGGGAGGAAAAGGTGCTAACCTTGCAGAGATGTGTAAACTCAACCTTCCTGTTCCCGCCGGGATCACCATTACAACCGACACGTGTATGGCGTACTACGCCAACAATTGCGAACTGCCCAACGACCTGATGCCGCAGGTGTGGGAGGGCATGAAAAAAGTGGAACAAGCTATGGGTATGAAGTATGGCGATCCTGTATCGCCCCTGTTGGTATCGTGCCGCTCCGGCGCCCGCAGCTCCATGCCCGGCATGATGGACACAGTATTAAACATTGGTTTATGCTCCGCCACCATTCCCGGTCTTATTAAAAAGACCGACAACCCCCGCTTTGTCTATGACTCCTATCGCCGCTTGATTATGATGTATGCAGACGTGGTGATGGAGAAGGCAGAAGGTCTTGAGCCGACCGATGGAAAAGGGATTCGTAAAATTTTGGACGAGATTTTGGATGAATTTAAACAAAAAAAAGGATATAAGTCTGATACCGACCTCACAACAGAAGAATTGATCGCACTTTCCGATTCCTTCAAGAAAACGATTAAAATACACTTAAACAAAGAGTTTCCCGACAATGCAGAAGAGCAGTTGGTGGGTGGTATAAAAGCCGTTTTCAAGAGCTGGAACGGCAAAAAAGCGGTATCCTACCGCCGCATCGAGGGAATTCCCGACAATTGGGGCACCGCCGTTAACGTACAGGCAATGGTGTTTGGCAATATGGGCGATCACTCCGCCACCGGCGTTGCTTTTACCCGTAATCCCGCCACCGGAGAGAACATCTTTTACGGTGAGTGGCTCATTAATGCACAGGGAGAAGATGTGGTGGCCGGTATCCGCACCCCAAACCCCTTAAACGACGACACCAAAAACGAGCAAAACAAACACCTCAAATCGATGCAGGAGTTTATGCCCGGTATCTATAAGGAACTTTGCGGGATTCGCGACATTTTGGAACACAGTTTTCGCGATATGCTTGATATTGAGTTTACAATTCAAGAAGACGTTCTTTATATGTTGCAATGCCGCGTTGGCAAACGCACCGGTACAGCCGCCTTGAATATGGCTATGGAGATGCTTGAAGAAAAGTTGATTGACGAAAAAACGGCTGTTTTGAGGGTTGATCCCTCTCAGTTGGATGAACTGTTGCACCCCATTATCAACCCCGAGTCGGAGAAGAAATTCACCCCTGTGGTAAAAGGACTTCCTGCCGGACCCGGCGCAGCGGTTGGAAATGTGGTCTTCTCTTCTGAAGCCGCCGTGGCGTGGAAAAAGAGAGACAAACATGCCAAACTGATCCTTCTACGCAAAGAAACAAATCCGGAAGACATTGATGGAATGGAAGTTTCTGCGGGTATTTTGACTTCTTTGGGCGGTATGACGTCTCACGCCGCATTGGTTGCCCGCGGTTGGGGTAAGTGCTGTATTGTGGGAGCCGGCGCCTTAGAGGTGGACGAAGTAAACAAAATAGCCAAAATCAAAGATTCTAATGTGGTCATCAAAGAGGGAGATGTGATCACCCTCAACGGAACCAAAGGATACGTCTATCTAGGCGTTTTGGATTTAATGGATGCCACCGAAAATCCAAGATTCCAATGTTTTATGAAGATTGTGGACAAGTTCCGCACCATGGGCGTTCGCGCCAATGCCGACACCCCAAAAGACGCACAACAGGCTATTGAGTTTGGGGCAGAAGGGATTGGTCTTTTCCGTACCGAACACATGTTTTACGCCAAAGGCGCCGAAGAGCCTCTCTTCCACTTGCGTAAAATGATACTTAGCAACACCTTAGCAGAACGGTGTAAGGCATTGGACGACCTCTTCCCCTTTGTAAAACGCGACATGAAGGCCAC
>JAITFU010000080.1 GCA_031281125.1 Prevotellaceae bacterium
ATGAATTTATCGACGATGACGTATTCTTTATTACACCCGACAACTCTTACATTATACAGACTTCATACGGTATTTATAGATTATATGTCAATAATGAACTTATGGTCGAGCTAACCGAGATAACAGAGCCATTTGAAGATATACCAATAATCATTGAAGAATAAGAGTAACTACACAGAAAGTTTTTTTATCCAAGCAATCGTGACAACACAAACGGTGACTGTGGTGTGAGTTGCACATCATGTATACGATTCCGCTATATTAATAGAAACAAAAAAAGATGTGGACTATAAATATTATTAAATACATTCAACAAGATACGGATGTAAACGAAACGACTAATAATGACATGAGATAGGTAAAATTATGAATCCTCAGTCTATAGGCAACAAAATTGCAAAACTAAGAATCTCGAAAAACCTGACACAAAAACAGCTTGCAAAAAAGTTGTTGCTGACAGATAAAGCCATTTCAAAATGGGAAACAGGAAAAGGCTTACCTGATATCACCATCCTGCCAAAACTCGCAGCATCCTTGGGAGTAGATGTCAACGAAATTGTATCGGAAAACTAATTCTACTCTGCGTGGAGTTTGCTAAAGTATTGGAAAACAATATCGAAAATGATAGTAAGGTAATGTTATATCAGCAAGGATGTGGTCAACAAACTGCAACCTTGCTGATTTTTACTAAATAGGACAAAAATTCGACACGGATGCAAAGAAAGAGAAAAAGCATGAATATTAGCACAAACTACGGCAATGCTTATACCGCAAACACTTCTAATAACGCTTCTTTACCCGCAGGGATGAAACCATTAACAGGTGAGTTTTTTGAGGAATTCCTGCGAAACCGGAGGGAAGTAATGGAATCTCTCGGTTATGGAGACCAATTAAATACCGGGCTTCGTTTGTTAAAGGTAGACGGGGCAAGTGTTACTTCACCATTTCATGATTTCAGAATGCAATTTGCTTCACTAGCAAGAGTTTCGACACAGGAAGCCATTGACAATCGAAATAATATTGAAACAGAACATCATGAGCCGTGGTTAGACTTTCCTATGACTGACCATCTTCATCCGTGGATGTTGTTCGGTCATATGTCGCCATCTGCTGAAGGAGCTTCATCCCGAGCACTTTGGCTTCAAAGGTCTATTTTAGAATACCCAGGACTTGCAGAAATGTCCGACATAGAAGCCTATAATTTCATAGAAGCGCAGTTTTTAGCCGTTTTTGGCAATGATTTTATGGATGGATTCAATCTAAAGCTTGGGGATTTGACTGATACTTTTGGTGTTGGAATGCATTTTAGAGTAACACTCCAATCACATTTTGGACATAGCTTTACTGCCAATGCTGTTAATCGCGAGAGATTGTTCGGTGACAAAAGTGATGCTGAAATAAGACAGATCATTATGGACAGGTACCCCCGGAATATGACAAACCGTGAGTTAGCAATGATGCATGGAGAAATGCTAGCGGTTGGGTTATTCGATTCCCCACCAGATTGGGTTCCTCCAAATAAAGGTGGAATGTGTTCAGGAACCATGATTCGAAGCTATTCACGAGATTTTGGTTCAAATTGGGCTGACATGCTCGACAAGCCTGTAAATTGGAATAAATTGTTTAACGGGCAAAACTATTGGATGCAATCAGGTAGACATGTATTTTCTCCCGAATCTATAGACTTTTTAAGCGCTATTACAACAAACTTCGCAAACAAAAGCGGTCAAGGCAATTTCGATTGGTTTCTACGGAGTCTGGATCAAAATGCGATTCTTGGTCGTAACTAAAGATTTTATATATGTAACTAATAATACAATACAGGACAAAATATCGACACGGATGCAAAGAAAGAGAAAAAAGCATGAATATTAGCACAAACTACAGCAACGCTTATACCGCAAACACTTCTAATAACGCTTCTTTACCCGCAGGGATGAAACCATTAACAGGTGAATTTTTTGAGGAATTCATGCGAAACCAGAGGGAAGTAATGGAATCTCTCGGTTATGGAGACCAATTAAATACTGGATTTCGTTTATTACAAGCGGGTGAGGTAAGTGTTATTTCACCGTTTCATGAGTTTAGAACACAGTTTGCTTCATTACCGCCAAGGGTTATGTCACAAGAAACAATAGATAATCTTAATAATGCCGGAAATGAGCCGAAAGTATCACAAAATACACCGTGGTTAGACTTTCCGATAACAGCAGAATCACCGTGGACAAAGTTTAAGCCTATGTCACCATCTGATGAAGGTGCAGGAACTCAAGCATTATGGCTTAAACGAGCTATTGAAGAATACCCGGGACTTGCAGAAATGTCCAACATAGAAGCCTATAATTTCATAGAAGCACAGTTTTTAGCCGTTTTTGGCGATGATTTTATGGATGGCTTTAAGCTAAATCTTGGAGCTCTGACTGATACTTTTCATGTTGGAAGAGAATTCCAATCAGCTCTTAGATTTCGCTTTGGTAGTAATGAATCTGCCTTCAACGCCGTAAATCGCGAGAGATTGTACGGTGAAAAAAGTGATGCTGAAATAAAACAAATCATAATGGATAAGTACCCCCGGAATATGACAAACCGTGAATTGGCATTGATGCACGGGGAAATGCGAGCAGTTGGATTATTCGATACTCCGCAAGGTTGGGTTCCTCCAAAAAAAGGTGGTATGACTTCAATGTACATGGTTCGAGACTACTCATGGGATTTTGGTCCCAATTGGGCTGATATGCTCGACAAACCTGTAAGCTGGAATAAATTGCTTAACGATCAAGACTATTGGATGCAATCAGGCAGACACGTATTTTGTCCCAAATCAATAAACTTTTTAAGTGCTATTACAACAAATTTCGCAAACCAAAGCGGACAGGGCAACTTCGACTGGTTTTTACGAAGTCTGGATCAAAACGCGATTCTTGGTCGTAACTAAAAGATTATATGTTAGTGACTAATGACATATAACAGGACAAAATTTCGACACGGATGCAAAGAAAAGGAATATACAAAAATGATACAAGGCATCAGTTTTGCAGCAAACAGAAACACTTTTTCAATCAACTCAAACTATTTGCCCAGAGCGCAAACAGTAACGGATCAAAACTTTCGTGAAGCTTTGTCAAGCAATCGGCAAAATTCATCACCCCCCGCCATCAATGGTAGTTTTTCAAGGGATAATCTCTTAAATGCCATATCGCAAGCACGAGTTGGAACAGCAGCGGTGTTTAATGCACCGGTTACAATTCGGAATACTGAACCTTTCAGTACTAGCAATTACTATGATATGTCACCTGAAGAAGTGAGACCACTTTTGAAACAACTGGAAGAAGAAATATTGTCAACAGATTTTTCCGGTATGAGCAACTTGGAAATCTATGAGTTTATTGAAAATAAGTTTATAGACACGTTTGGCGAAGACTTTATGAAAGCTCATAATCTTTTGATGGTTGTTCCGGGTTCTGGTATGTTCAATAATTCAGATAGACCAATGAGCAATTATGAGTACGTTGATATTGGTCATTCCTTTAAGGATATGGTTTCCGTTAAAATCGGTTACGCAGAAATGCTTCAAGTAAACCGAACAAGGCAGTTTGGAGACATGAGTAACAGCGAAGTCATTAATGCTGTCATAGCTAATCATCCTCAACCTTTGACAAATCGTAGCCTTGCATTGATAGGCGCAGAGCTTCAATCTGTTGGAATAAGTGATGATATAGGTTTCGGCAGATATGTCGATGCACTATTGTTAAGACGTGACGAGTTACCTTGGAACAGTAACTATCCTCATTGGAATGAGCTTGAAGAACGTTGGAATATATTACTTGACCAACGTGCAGACATACAACACATGGCTTCTTTACACAATGCTATTTTGAGTGACACCCGTCCTAATCCTCACTCATTGCCATGGGTAATGCAGACCAAAGATATTCTTGTGAAGTTAGGGGCAAAACTCGGTCCCGATGGTTTGTTTTTGCAATCTGAAAATAGGATATTTGTAGATTTGGATATAAAGTTAGGTGGTGCGAGTGATTCCGATGATTTGCTTGACGAGTTTATTGAGTCTTTGAATAAGCATGAAAAAAAACTGCGTGAATCAAAAGAGCGATATGAGAGTAACCGTGAATCTGCTGAAGTCGGCAAGTTATATGAATCAAATTCTGATAGTTATCATAGTAGTTCAGTTAGCACCTCTGATTTTGTT
>JAITFU010000189.1 GCA_031281125.1 Prevotellaceae bacterium
GGTTTATGGCAAGTTGAGCATGCGTTCAGGGTTACAAAGGGAACGCTTGAGCTGCGCCCGATTTTTCATTTTACGGAGAAACGCATCAAGGCGCACATCTGCATTTGCTTTGTGGCATACAAGGTGTACAAAGAATTGGGGCGCATATTAAAGCAAAATGACATCAATTTGAGTGTGGATAGAGTATTGAATATAGCTAAAACTATTACGACCATAAAAGTCAAATTACCTGTGAGCGGTGAAACAATGACTAAAACAATGATCCTGACTCAAAAACACAAATCTATCGAAAAATTATTCGACCAAAACTTCTGGAAAAACGCTTAGGGTGTCCCAGTGTCGAAGTCAGGAGACGGACTTTTTGTGTAAAGTGGCAGACGTTACTTTTGCTTGTTGCCGCTCCCCTCATTATTTTGCCCCAATTCCCTAATCAACATATTACGGAATTGTTCTTCGGCTAAATAGAGTTTTGCCGTTCTCACTTCGCCTATGATAGTTACGTATGCTTTATGGGCCTCAGCCGTAATATATGCCTCTTCTGCCACACCGTCAATCAACACTTTGTTCTGTTGGGCGTAGAGTTTTTCATCCGTTTTTTTATCTTTTGACAATTGACGAATTTGCCGCAATGCAGTGTGTCTCAATTTCATATTGGCCTCGATTTTTTGATTCCATTCGTTGTACACCGGCCAAAAGTGTGCCGCTTCTGCAGGGGTGAGGGCAATGGCAGCGGCGAGAAAGGCTATTTTTCGGCTCTCTATCTCATCTTGAGTGGGACGTGGAGTTGGCGTCTTTTCTTGTGGACAATCGTGCATTTCTACCACCTCAAAAAGGGTGCACAAAGGCTGTTGGGCTTTTGTTAAAAAGCTTGGGATCAGCAAAAAGGGAATAATAACAGATCGTTTCATAATATTTCAATCATCAAGGTAAGCAATGGCATTAGGCGAAATCCCGCGATCGGTCAGGAAGGTGATAATCTGCTCCAAATCAATGGGATCTTCCCACTCATCGTCTTGAAGCAGCGTATAAGTATTGAATAAAGAGATGGAGGATGAATTGAACGGGTCTCGATCCACCTTCTCAGGAGTAACCAACCAAACAATCCCATATCCCAATCCGATCAATAGAACAAAGGAGGCTGCCAATGCCAACTGCGCTCTGAGTCTCATTCTTAAAGAGGAACCCGAACCCACCTCTTGCCCACCGGATGCGGACACTTGGGTAATTATTTGACCAATCTGCTGAGGCAAAAGATCAAAATATCCCTGTGGGACACCATACGGATTACTTCTTAAATGCGTATGCTCTATTTTATGTATATGTTGCATTTGCTCCTTTGACAATGGATAATTTAGAAAGTTTAATTTTGTTTGATGTATGCTTCGATTTTTGAGACGGCATGGTGATAAGAGGCTTTTAATGCGCCTACTGAGGTGTGGAGGATTTTTGAAATCTCCTCGTACTTGAGTTCATCGTAATAGCGCATACAAAAAACCATTCGCTGTTTGTTGGGCAAAGAGTGGATTGCCTTTTGCAGTTTTAACTCAATTTCGTCTCCCCTAAAGAGAGGGTCGGCATGGAGCGATTCGACAAGTTGCCGACTCACCTCAGAAAGAGGCTGGAAGCGATGGGTACGGCGCCTTTTGAGGAATGTGATCACTTCGTTGGTAGCAATCCGATAGAGCCATGTAAAGAGTTTGGACTCCTCCCTAAATCCGGGAAGACCGTTCCACGCCTTGACCAAGCAATTCTGTAACACGTCATTGGCATCGTCGTGTGAAATTACCATTTTACGAATATGCCAATAGAGACGTTCTCCATAAGTGCGTACAATGGCATCAAAGGCTTTTCGCGGTTCATCGCCTTCTCTAAAACTCTTTACCAACTCCTCATCGCTCATTTTATGCCAAAACGCTTTGTGTTGCCTCTACTATATGTTTGGCATCCAACCCATAAGCCGCAAGCAACTCTTCGGGTTTCCCGCTCTGACCAAATTGATCGTCAACAGCAATAAATGCTTGTTTTACAGGATTCAATCGTGTGAGCAATCCGGCAATTGCTTCGCCCAACCCTCCGGCAATAAGGTGTTCTTCTGCAGTAACTACGGCCCCCGTTTTAGATACAGAAGTCACAATCGACTCAATATCCAAAGGCTTTATTGTGTGAATGTTGATCACTTCGGCAGAGATGCCCAACTTGGCCAATTCGTCGGCAGCCACCAACGCCTCCCAAACCAAATGACCGGTAGCAAAGATCGAAACATCTGATCCTTCTTGTAATAGCAATGCTTTACCTATTTGAAATGGTTGATCAGGATGGGTAAAGTTGGGGACAGCAGGACGGCCAAAGCGAAGATAAACAGGGCCTTGATACGCTGTCGCAGCAATTGTCGCCGCCATTGTCTGATTGTAGTCGCATGGATTGATCACCACCATGCCGGGCAACATCCGCATCAACCCAATATCCTCCATAATCTGATGGGTAGCGCCGTCTTCTCCCAGCGTAACGCCCGCATGGGAAGCCGCTATCTTTACGTTGGCTCGGGAATAAGCAATCGATTGACGGATCTGATCATATACCCTGCCAGTGGCAAAACCGGCAAAAGTCCCTGCAAATGGAATCTTTCCGGCAAGCGCCAAACCGGCAGCCACCCCCATCATATTGGCCTCTGCAATGCCGCACTGAATAAAACGATCCGGAAAAGCGTGCGCAAACGCATCCATTTTTAGCGATCCGGTTAGGTCGGCACAAAGAGCCACCACGTTGGGATTCTCTTTGGCTATCTGTAACAGACCGGCACCAAAGCCCGATCTGGTGTCTCTGTTTCCGCTGTTTATGTAGTTTTGTCTCATTTATTTAGTACTTGTGGCAGGGTTCTTTTATTCTCCATGCCTGCAAAGATACACTTTTATGTATCAGTAAGTACTGCTTCTCTTGTCTTATCTGCAATCTCCCACTTTTAAGAACACCTTTTCTTGCTGCCAAAGGTTCATTGAATCTGATCGTTTGATACCAAGAAATGAAAAATCATAACCACATCCGCCTATGAATTGCGCCTTTGCTGTTCGGCATGCCGGAAAGGAGGTATAATCGCCTCCTATCAAGAATGCCGTTTGAATCCAAGGCACCACCACGTTACCAAAAAGACCCACTTCAATGCGCGGAAAACCGATGCCAAAGTTGGCTGCTATGGCAGAAGATGCGCCTGTTTGCGAGACACCTTTTTCTGTAATTGTATAAGATCCGATTCTCCCCTTGGCCTCCGTTTTGATCCCGTCATACTTAAAACCTGTTTCGGAATTGTATTTGAACGCCGTAGAAATTTGTGCCGATCCATCCATGGGAACTACTGCATTCACCACAATTTGCATTTTGAGTGTGATAACCGTTGGAATGGGTCCCACCATTACCGGATAAACGCCCAAGATCACCGGCATTTCCAAATTGATTGCATCATTTCCGGATCCTGCTACCGTAATTGCTAATGTCAACTCTCCTTGCTGGTTACTATTTGTGACGCCATACTCCTTTAGTTTACGTTTGTCGTATTTGATGGTGTTTTCTGATTTAAAGGCAGACACTTTTCCTTCTGCAGAGAATTTTGCTTTGATGGCACCGCCACCCAACTTTTTGGTTACCTCTAATTTTACGATGACATTGTCTTTATTCATATCCATATCAATAGAATAACTGTAACTTCCGTAGTCAAAATTAAAGTTTACTGCATTGAGTGAACGCGTTGTTGGAGCGATGATCATATCTCCAATTTGCGCTTGCAGTTGCATATCGGGTTTAAAATCACAAACGGTTGTCCACTGAATGGTGCCGGTGTCAATCGCTTCATCTAAAGTAGCTTTTACTGTTTCAACCACAATATTGCTCCCTTGTTGGGTAATCCTGTCGGCTTTTCCCAACGCTTTCCCATGAATCAGCACTATGTCGCCCTTTTTTAGTTGCTTTGCCTTATCGCTGGTGTTCTTAAAGGTGAAAATGTTTCTATCGTAATCAATTGAGACAATATCCTTATTTGCTTCGGATTCATCAAAGTAAATAGTCTCATCTGTAAAAGTGGCGTCAAAATGGGTTTTATTTTCACCCATATCAATACCTTTGTCTTTGCTACAAGTCGTTGACAGTACGCACACTAAGGAAATAGATAGAATGAGTTGTAAGTATCTATGTCTATTGTTTTTCATAAGTTTTTTTGTCATAAATATTCTAATGTGGCATTTTTCTTTATGGGAGTTACTTCCCTCCCAAGACTGATTTTCCTCCTCGCTCGTGGAATTCGCGTTTTTTCTTATCCAATGCTCCCGACTCTTTGAAATGGATCAGCATAGTTGATATTTCTTGGGGTGAATATGCGTTGAGATTGTGCTCGGTAACAGGTGAGTGTAATGGACTTTGGTCAGTTTGACTTGGAGCGCCTTTGGTGCCAAAAACCGCAGTCGGAACACCTTTATCAAAATAATAGGGATAACCCAAATCGTCTGCAATAAAGTAGAAGTTATTCTCTTTATTCTCTTCCTTTACACAGTCAAACGGATCGGCCATCACCACTAAATAGTAGAAACCGGTAATGGGAGGCAAATAGTAATTGAGGAATAAGTATTCATAGGTAGGCTGATCAAATACGGCGGCAGCCATGTTTTTCCCGGCCGGAATATCTTTGTTAATCCAATACTCTTCGTAATCTTCGTCCATATACACAACTTGCCCGCGAGGAATCTCGTTGGTAAAATAAAGGTGCGCAAGAAGATCAAAGTCAAAGGCATCATAGGCGTTGTAGTAAACATAAATCATACTCCAACGGTCAGAAGAGACGGCAGGCGCTTTTCCTATGTTGTAGATATTAAAGTAAACTTGACGGTTGCAACCCGGTTCCGACTTGTCGGCTATGTCGTATGCCTGGTAGGCGGCCAAATCGATGCCCGAAGTTTGGTTTTTGGGATCAATTTCGTTGTTGTCGTTGGGAACAATGTTGTTTTCCGCAGAGGCTACAAAGGCAATAAAGACAAAGTTTTGCACAAAAAAGTTGTAATCAACCCAGATAAGTCCTTTATCTCCCCATCTGTTTCCCCACGAATTATAGACAAGGAAGGCGCCGCGACTGCCTTTGCTGTCGTCGTAACCGGCAAGCACAAGGGCATGGTAGGCGTGCTGCATATCGGGTTCGTTGTACGTTTCGCTGCTCAACACGCCACTGCCGCTCCACGACATAAAGTTGTCGCCCAAACGAGCGCCAAACGACATGATACGTCCTTGGGCAAGTTGCGTTTTAAAGGTGGATACCGTCATCTCGTTTTCGTCAATCATTCTGTAGTTTAAGATCTTGTGCTTTGCTGCGTCGTTTGTCCACGACTGGGGAGGGGTGCCGCCGCATTGCAGGCTGCTATAAGGTGCGGTTTGCAGCGTGGCAATACCACGACCCACCATTACGTTAAATGCGGGTTCAAAGCTTGATCCGTTGCAGTCGGCGCCTTTGTCTTTCATGGCCATCCACAAGTCGGCAGGGCTGAACTGATTATTCTTGTCGGCAAGTTGCTGCGGTGTGAGGCCAAAACTAACGGCATCTAAGAACGAGCGCATTCCGTAACCCACCGACCACGTAACACAGGTGCCGTATTGCCCTTGATCCCCAACAGGCGGAAGTTTGCTTGTCAGGTCAACCTTAGAAGGAAGGTTAGAACTTGAAGAATTTCCAAATCTTGTTGAGATATCTCGTGGATACTTTGATTTGTTTTCTGTATCGGGATTCCATCCTGTCAGACGCTTTAACAGGCTGTCCGGATTCTCATTATTTCCGGGATCTTTGCCGCACGATGTCAACAAAAGTGCAAGGCACAACAAATAATTGATAATTCTGTAACACGATTTCATGATTAAGTATTTAAATTGTTAATATTCAATTTGATCTGCATTTAGATTTGAGTCGCTAAAGTCATATCGATTCCCAAATTTTGCATATCTGAAGATCGATTCAACGGCACGTGCGTAGGTAAAGTCGGCATATCCGTTAAATTGAGCATTTCCCAAAAAGAACAATCCGCCCACAACGGTTTTCTGAAACATGGCAGACGATTCAAAAACGGCGTGCAAAAAATTTGCATCTCCTGCAAACACAGCGTTCTGAAACAACGCTTCTCCCTCAAACCTCGTTTCGTTAAAATATGCTTTTTTGTGCCTGAAATGAGTTCCTTGAAACCGCCCATCGCCACGAAAAACAGTACGTGTAAAAAACGTATGTCCCCCAACAATCGATTCAGTAAAATCCACATCACCACGAAAATCGCAACCGGTAAAGCTAAGGTTGTGCATAAATTCGACACTAATACCCGCCTTTGCATCATACGCCCGTATGTTACCTAAAAAAATACAATCAACAAATGTAATTGATTGACTTATAAATACCTGTGTTAGATTGCCGGCAATTTTATTGCGATTGTTTAATTTGGTAAAGTCCAAATCACCCCATATTATGCTATGTTCAATACACAGATGTTTGCCTGCGTTCAACTGTTTGATAATAGAGCTTGCCTGAATCTCCGGAACCTTTGAATAGGCAATTTTGGGCAGACACACCACAACCGCTTGAATCAATAGAACAAGCATTGTTTTGATAATTAACCGTTTCATTTTGTTTTTCATCTTTTTGAGGCGTTGTTTGGGGGGCAAAGGTATGGATATGTAAAAGACCTGTCAACGGTTTTTTTTCCGATGGCAGGGTCGGTAATTTTTCCGATTTGATTAATAATCGCCCAAAGTTTCTTCCAATTGCGACAAGGCACGCACCGCTTGCTCCTTGTTGGTTGCTTTTCCGTGCCACTCGTTTGTACCGCACATAAAATCAACCCCTCGCCCCATTTGGGTTTTCATAAGCATCATCACAGGTTTTCCCTTATTACTCATTGCTTTGGCTTTGTCAAATCCATCTAAGATCGCCAACATATCGTGCCCAGGAACTACTATCGTTTCCCAACAAAAACTCTTCCATAACCTCTCCAAATCACCCAAACCGCACACATCGTCCACCTTACCATCTATCTGTTGTCCGTTCCAATCGGTCAAAACAATCAGGTTATCTACTTGATGATGAGCTGCAAAGAGAGCGGCCTCCCAAATCTGCCCCTCCCCGCACTCTCCATCGCCAACAAGTGCATAGACATAATGAGGATCACCGTTACGCTTTTTGGCTAAAGCAGCGCCAATGGCCACAGAGAGCCCCTGCCCCAACGATCCGGTGGCCACGTGTACCCCCGGCAATCCCTTTTCTGTGGACGGATGTCCCTGAAGGCGAGAGCCTAACTTGCGAAAAGTGGATAGTTCGGCACAATCAAAATAGCCCGATCTGGCCAAAATGCTGTAATAGGCCGGCGAGATGTGCCCGATAGATAAAAAGAACATATCAACGTCTTTGCCCTCAGGTGTCCACCTTTTGGGATCGTGGTCAAGAACATGGAAAAAAAGTGCAGTGAGAAAATCGGTACTGCTGAGGGAGCCGCCGGGGTGACCCGATTGCGCCCCCGTTACCATGCGGATAATGTCTCTGCGTACCTGTGAGGCTATTTTTTGAAGTTGTTGGATATGTGGCATAATAAACATATAGTCATCAATCCGGCAAAGGTAAGAAAAAAACGCTACCTTTGTCGGATTATGAACCACATTCGCAACTTTTGCATTATTGCCCATATTGACCACGGTAAGAGTACTCTTGCCGACCGATTACTTGAATATACCCACACCATTACGGCCCGTGAAATGGAGTCTCAAATCTTGGATTCCATGGAGTTAGAAAAAGAGAAGGGAATCACGATCAAGTCGCATGCCATTCAGATGGAGTATGCCCATACAAACGGTAAAACCTACACCCTCAACCTGATCGATACCCCGGGCCACGTGGACTTCTCTTACGAAGTGTCGCGTGCCATTGCCTCCTGCGAAGGGGCGCTGTTGGTGGTAGATGCATCTCAAGGCATTCAGGCTCAGACAATTTCTAATCTATACTTAGCGCTTAATCACGATTTAGAAATCATCCCCGTACTAAATAAAATAGATATGGAAGCCGCTATGATCGATACCGTTAGCGATCAAGTGATTGACCTTTTGGGGTGCAAGCCTGAGGAGATTCTATATGCAAGCGCCAAAAACGGGACAGGTATTGAGGAGATTATTAACGCCATTGTTAACCGCATTCCTCCCCCCAAGGGCGATCCCAAAGCGCCTCTACAGGCGTTGATTTTTGATTCGGTATTTAATTCGTTTCGCGGGATTATTGCCTATTTTAAGGTGTTAAACGGATCGATTGCCAAAGGAGATCATGTAAAGTTTGTAAATACAGGCAAAGAGTACGAAGCCGATGAAGTGGGTATTTTACAGATAAAAATGATTCCCAAAGAGATGATTGGCACCGGCGATGTAGGCTACATCATTTCGGGCATCAAAACGGCTGTTGAAGTAAAAGTGGGAGACACCATTACCTCTGTGGAGCGTCCTTGCGATACAGCTATCGCAGGTTTTGAGGAGGTTAAGCCGATGGTTTTTGCCGGTTTATATCCGGTGGAAGCCGATGAGTATGAAGATTTACGCGCCTCTTTGGAAAAACTTCGCCTCAACGATGCCTCTCTCACCTTTGAACCCGAATCATCTTTGGCCTTGGGATTTGGTTTCCGATGCGGCTTTTTGGGCTTGTTGCACATGGAGATTGTGCAGGAGAGACTATTTAGGGAGTTTGATATGGACGTGATTACCACCGTTCCCAACGTATCTTATAAAGTACTTACCATTCAAAAAGAGGTGGTGGATGTACACAACCCATCCGGACTGCCGCCCCTTACCCATATCGACACCATTGAGGAGCCTTACATCCGCGCACAGGTGATCTCCAAATCGGAATACTTTGGCGGCATTATGAAACTCTGTTTGGACAAACGGGGCGTTCTGCTCAGTCAGCACTTTTTGACCAGCGACCGTGTGGAGCTCAACTTTTCTCTCCCCTTGGCCGAAATTGTGTTTGACTTTTACGACAAACTAAAAAGTATCTCCCGCGGTTACGCCTCTTTTGATTACCATATTACCGGCTACAAAGAGGCCGATTTGGTAAAGTTGGACATTCTGCTCAACGGCGAACAGGTGGACGCCCTGTCGAGCCTTATCCATCGCGACCACGCCTACGACTTTGGCCGACGGATGTGCGAAAAACTCAAAGAGTTAATCCCCCGCCAACAATTTGACATTGCCGTTCAAGCTGCGATTGGCGCCAAAATCATTGCCCGCGAAACCATAAAAGCAGTGCGCAAGGACGTTACGGCCAAATGTTATGGCGGCGACATCTCCCGCAAACGCAAACTTTTGGAAAAGCAAAAGAAAGGCAAACGCCGGATGCGTCAGGTGGGCAACGTTGAGGTGCCTCAGCAGGCGTTTTTGGCGGTACTGAAGTTGGATTAATAAAACACTTACCGCAAATTTGAGACTATTCTATTTTGCGATATCGATTACTATTTGTATATTTGCCGCACAATTGAAAAATCACTATTATGAATGGAATTGTCGGAAGAAAAAAGGAAATAGATTTATTTCAACGGATTATAAGGTCGGGGACATCTGAATTTGTAGCTGTGTATGGACGAAGACGAGTGGGCAAAACATATTTGATAAAGCAATTTTTTGACAACAAGTTTGTTTTTTATCTTTCGGGGTGCGAAAATACAACCATGAAAATTCAACTCGAAAACTTTAAGATCGCTTTTCAGAATCACTTTAAAATGACCATCGCTACACCGGAAAGTTGGACCATTGCTTTTGAAATGTTGAGAAAAGAGATCAGTCGCTCCCGAAAAAGGGGACGAAAAGTGATTTTTATTGACGAAATGCCTTGGCTCGCAACTATGGGATCAAATTTTATTCAAGCCTTTGAGTACTGGTGGAACAGTTATGCTTCGTCAAATCCGGATATTTTGTTGATTGTTTGTGGTTCCTCTACTTCTTGGATGCTCAATAAGATCATTAAAAATCGAGGTGGCCTTCATCATCGCGTTACACGACAAATCTCCTTGCAACCATTTTCGTTAAAAGAGTGCGAAGAGTTGGCGAGAAGTCAAAAAATATGGCTTGATCGTCATCAGATCCTTGATTACTATATGGTATTTGGTGGTATTCCATACTATTGGATGCAATTGGATAACTCAAAAGGGTTGCCGCAAAATATTGATACCGTATTGTTTAATGATTCTGCTTTGCTTAAAGATGAGTTTACGACTGTCTATAATTCTCTCTTTAGAAATTCACAAAAATATATTTTGCTCGTTATTGCACTCGGAGAAAAGCGTATGGGGCTTTCACGCGAAGAGATTGTCTCCTTTTCAAAATTTGCTGATGGAGGGGCGGTTACAAAAATGTTAGAAGAATTAGAACAATGTGGATTTATTCGTTCGTATTTTGCATTTGGGAAAAAAAAGCGAAACAAAATTTATCAATTAATCGATCTGTTTTCATTATTTTATCTGATTTTTATGCATCATAAAAACAACAATGATCAAAATTTTTGGACAAACAATTTTAGAACCCCCAAACACAACACCTGGAAGGGTTACGCCTTTGAACAAGTGTGCTTGTGGCACATCCCTCAGATCAAACATAAACTCGGTATTTCAGGCGTGGTAACAAGTTATTCGTCCTGGCGAAAAGTTGACTCCGAATCAAAAAATTCGACACAAATTGACCTTGTAATTGATCGCAACGATGGGGTGGTCAACCTCTGTGAAATGAAGTACTCAAAAGATAAGTACGTGATTACTAAAGAGTACAACGATATTCTGCGCATAAGAGATGCCAAATTTTCTGACGATACAAAAACACGTAAAGCCCTTCATACTACCCTGATAACCACATTTGGCGTAAAGCACAATATGTACAGCGGAAACATTCAAAGCGAGGTGAATATGGATGATTTATTTCAATTTTAATTTTGCGCTAACTATACTTTTTTGGGCACTTACCGCAAATTTGAATTATTATTTACAACAATGTGCAGAACCTCGTAAAGTTCACCTCTGCGCTCCACCCCGTTTCCCAGACATCTCTTGCCTTTTGCCGCATCGCTAAACGTTGGTCAAGAGGCAACCGAATGAACCACAACAACTCCTGCACAATCTCCTCCGCAGTAGGATGGGGCGGCAACAAACGTCCCCAACCATTGGAAACCAACTCCGCAACGCCCCCAACCCTTGTCCCCAACACCGGAATCCCAAACGACATCGCCTCCATCATCGACACAGGAATCCCTTCGCTACTACTTGCCGAAACAAAAAGATCCACAGGTGTTTCTTTATAAAATGCCATCACTTTGTCATGCGGCATGGGGCCACAAAAATCGGCATACCCCTCTATTTGAGACTGCAACGGTCCGTCCCCAATATGCGTCCACTTCACCACACGCCCCGTATCCTGTATCCGGCCACGCAACAACGCCACCGCCTTCGCGATCAAGTGAAGCCTCTTTAACGGGATGATATTGGCGCAACTTACTAAATGAAACACGCCGCCTTCCTCCGGAACAAGGCCCAATCCACAATCTACACTTCCCAAGCGGGACACCGCTACAGGCGGTGCCAAAGCTCCGTAACGCTGTTGCAGATAATCAGCTCCGTGTTGAGAGATGGGACATGCCAAGTCAATTGCGGGAAAGAGTCGGTCCCTAAACGGCAAAAATCCCTTTACCTCCTCATACAAATCCGACCCGTGAAACCTCACCACCGACTTGCCCCGCTTTCTCAAAAAAGGGAGAATCAACGCGGTTTTGTCTCCCCAGTAGAAGTAGAGCGTTGCCTCTCCCGTTCCAATCGGTGCTTGATTAAAAAAACGTCTGTTTCGTCCTAAAATCGCCCGAATCAATAAAAAAGAGACGCCAAACTGCCAAATTCGTGTTCGGGATCGCCACACCTGCCGACCAAAAAATTCAGATACGGCAAAAAAGAGTGGCGCAAAGGAAAAGAGACCCCTAAAAAGCAACCGAACCCTATCTTTGGGGTCAAATGGGAGCAACGGTGGGGCAACGGTGACAGAGGTATGCGGAAACCGGGGGATTGTCCGCGCCCTTCCCGAACCATACAACGGAACCAACGTAATGGGTCGTTTAAACATCAACAGAAAAGGCAGTTCGGTGGCAAAAAAAGCCTCTCCGGTTCCGTATGGGTAGGTATTGGTAAATATAATAATGGGCGGGAGCATTGGCGCCCCGCCCATTATTTTGTGATTCTTTTGCACCGGTTTATCGCATCTTTGCAAATTCAATATCGTTCTCTGCACGAGCTTTAAACGAAGCGTTGGCGTTTACCACCTCCATCTCTTTGTCCCATGCAGCTTTGTCGCCTTTGCGGGCAGCAATAATGGCACGAATGTAGGAGCCTCTGGGGCACTCGCACTTAACAATTTCTGCGGCTTTATCGAGCTGACCGGTCATGATGTAGGCAATGGCTTGGTTGTGTTCGCCTTCGCCTGCCAACTTGGTGGCGGCATCTGCGTATTTACCTTTCATAATGTCAATAGCGCCTTGACTGTGCTTGGATTCGGCAAGTCCGGTTTGACCAAACAGGGCGTATGCCTCATCAAATTTGCCTTCTCTCAATGCAATAACCGCCTGATTATTCTTTACATACGCATCTTGATCAGAAGCTTTGGCCAATGCACTCTTTGCAGCAGCAACGTCGCCTCCGTTAAGGTAGCATACGGCTAGATTGTTATACCCGCGAGAGCTGTTGAATTTTTCGGCAGCTTGCTTGTAGGCAGTAATCTTGTCGTTGTTATTGGTCAGCAGGGTGCCCACTCTGAGCAGCGCCTCCTCGTCCAAAAGATCGATCTGATTATTAACCATATCTAATAACTCATTTGGAGTGTAATTGGTAAAGTCAACATTGGCAATCCAGCGCGCACGGCGCAATTCGGGCAACACTTTATTTTGTAAAGTGGTAAACACCTTTGACATATTCCTTATCTCGCGATCGCGTACATTTGAGTCGCCATACATCTCTAACACCCTCAAAATCAAATCCTTATCCTCTACATTAGACGAAGATACCAATTTTTTGAATCCTTCCCAGTCTTCTCCCATGGACAAAGTTTTGAGGTCAACACCGGCAGCAATCTTTTTGGTGGCGTTTTTGTAAGCGGTCTCGGCAGATTTTTCACGGTTTGCAGACAACTTATTGTTGAGGGCAAGGGGACCTTCCGGAGATGCGTAGGCAATAATTTCGGTGTTTTTTACCTCGCGACGCTCATCCTTCATGGCATTGGCAAGGAATTGTTCAAACTCCTTAATCTCACCTTTGGTAAGCTCTTTGGAGCGTACTTCTGAGCTGTTAACCAAATACATGATTTGGGTCTCTTTTTGCTCGCGAATTACTTCTTGATAGCTGTCGGGGGCAAAGGTGGTATATCCGTTAAAGGTTGCCAGCTTGTAGGTTGTGATGGTACCATCGGCCACTTTATAGGCGTAAGGATAGGGGTAACGATTCCCTTTTTTGTCCATCACCGTGAGGATAAGGTCTAATTGAGAAACCTCCATTCCCTTTTTAAAAGCAAACTGAATCTGATGTGAAGCGCCACCGCCTGAAAGGGGAATAACGGTGTGGTTGTCAAGAATTTTCTCGCCTTGAAGATTCATAATGGGAGCCTTCTCTTCTCCATCCTTGTAAGTGAGTACAGGCACAATTTCTAAAATCGCCTTGGGATGAAAATATCTCTCGGCAAATGTTACTGTGTAAGTGACATTGATTACATCGGCTACTACCTCTAGCACCTGAGGATTGCAGGAAACAGTTACCAGTTCGGGGTTCTTTGCCATTTTGGCAGGACCACTACAAGAAGCAAGGCTAAGCCCGGCCAGCACCACTACAATGGCGCAAAAAATGTTCTTTTTCATGATATTAATATAATTTAAATGGTTAATTATCTATATTTATTTTTTGCAAAGATAGTACTTTTTCAGAAATCATGTATATTTGCACGCTATGGATTTAAAAGGAATCAAACAAAGATTCGATATTATTGGGAATAATGTAGGCTTACTTAGAGCCTTGGACATCGCTTGTCGGGTGGCACCAACCGACCTTTCGGTCTTGGTCACAGGAGAAAGCGGCGTGGGTAAAGAGGTGATTCCACG
>JAITFU010000031.1 GCA_031281125.1 Prevotellaceae bacterium
TCAGCTTGTTTTCCTTTTTTTCGTTCGGCTCCAAAAAGTCTATCCCAGTACTCGAAAAACATACGGAAGCAAAGTGGCTGCTTAAAAATAAAAGAGGCTGCTCGTTTTTGAACAGCCTCTGTCCACTGGAGCTCCGCAACGTTCGAATGGTTACAGCATCCGATGTGTGAGGGAAATGCCACAGTAGAAAAGAGGTTCTTTTTTCGAAATTACGGATTGAGCAAATCAGTATTTCGGTACGCCAATACGTCATAAATGAACTCCAACGCCACTTTGGCGGGGCCATTTGGATCCAGCTCCAACGCCTTTTTATACGCATTTATCGCATCTCCCCAACGCTCCTTTTGGCGGTACTCCTGCCCCAAGCGGATCCAATCGTCGTGTGTCACGGCTTTATACCAATCCCGAAAACCCCATAAAAGCCAGCGCCATGATTCCGGCAGTGATTAAGGCAATGGGAATACCTTTAAACGCCTTAGGAACATTGGAAAGCTCTAACTGTTCGCGCAAACCGGCAAAGAGCACCATGGCCAAGCCAAAGCCAAGTGCACAAGCAACCGCGTAGGCAACCGACTGGGGTAAACCGAGCAAATGTGCCGTTCCACCAAAGGTGAACTCTTTGGTTACCACTAAAATTGCCACTCCAAGTACCGCACAGTTGGTAGTGATTAGGGGGAGAAATATGCCAAGGGCTTGATAGAGCGGAGGGCTGATCTTTTTGAGGATAATCTCAACCATTTGCACCAAACCGGCGATTACCAAGATAAAACTGACCGTTTGCATAAACTCGATATGCAGGGGGGCTAATATGTAATATTGCAAAAGCCAAGTAGTTAATGTAGCCAATGCCATTACAAAGGTAACCGCTGCTGCCATGCCAAGCGCCGTACTCACCTTGTTGGAAACGCCCAAAAAGGGACAGATGCCCAAGAACTGCGCCAATAAGATGTTATTGACAAAAACGGCCGAGATGATTATTATTAGGTATTCCATATATTATACTTTTTTGGCTGTCAATTTTTTAAAGATTACAATCAGGTAGGCCAACGCAATAAAAGCGCCGGGGGCAAGAATAAAGACCAACATCCCGTCTCCGGAAGTGAGTTTATATCCAAATACCGACATACTTCCCAAAAACTCCCGCACCGCTCCCAAAACCGTTAGGGCAATGGTAAAACCAAGTCCCATTCCAATACCATCTAAGGCAGAATCGATTACGGAGTTCTTATTGGCAAAAGCCTCTGCGCGCCCAAGCACAATGCAATTGACCACAATAAGGGGAATAAAGATGCCAAGCGTGGCGTAGAGCGAGGAGGCGTATGCCTGCATAAGCAACTGTACCACAGTGGTAAATGCTGCAATCACAACAATATAGGCGGGAATCCGCACTTTGTCGGGGATGACTCCCGCAATCAGAGATATGACCATATTGGACATGGTCAATACCATCATGGTGGCCAATCCCATTCCAAAACCGTTGATGGCTGACGAAGTGGTTCCCAGCGTGGGGCACATTCCCAATAGCAGTACAAAGGTGGGGTTCTCTTTAATGATCCCCTTGGTGATATGTTGGATACTACTCATTTTGACCTCCTTCTTCCTTTATATTTGTAATAAACGCTTTGTAGGCAAGCGCTACGGCATCGCAAAAGGCGCGGGAACTGATGGTGGAGGCGGTAATGGCATCAACTTGACCTCCATCTTTCTTCACGGCTAATTTAAAGTTGGCCGGATTTTGTCCGTCAAACTGTACGCTCCATTCGCTCTTCTTTTTATCAATTTTGTCGCCCAAGCCTGGGGTTTCGGTATGGCTTATAACGGCGGTACCATAAATGGTTCCGTCCGGCAAAAAACCAACCATCAATTCAATAGGGCCGCCAAAACCTTTTGAAGTAGAAGCCTTTACTGCATAACCAACCGGTACGTCGGAAAGGATGGCGGGGTAGATAGTCGCCGTTTTCCCTTCGACTTGAATAGTAATGGCTTCATCCACAGGACTGTTATCAAACTCAGGAACAACTTGACCAATGGCCACGTTGATTTCGTTTTTGATTGTTGCTTGAATTGGCTCGTAGGTAAGCACATATACGCCTCCTAATAGTGCGGACGCAACAAATGTTACCACAAAGAGGCACAGCAACATATTTTTCATATTTGATTCTTTACTCATTTCGTTATTACCTCCCCAAAACGTTTTGGTTTACAATACATATTAAGCAATGGCACCGTTGCGTTCATAATCAGAATGGCAAAGGAGACCCCCTCCGGATAGGCGCCAAAGACGCGTATCAATACGGTAATCACGCCAATACCCACGCCAAAAATCACCATCCCCTTTGGGTTCATGGGCGAAGTGACATAATCGGTGGCCATAAAGATTGCCCCAAGCAACACGCCTCCCGTAAGTAAGTGGAAGAGCGGGTCGGCGTATTGTTGCGGGTTGATCCACCATAAAATGCCTGTAAAAGCGGCAATGGTGACAAGGATCGTTATTGGAATATAAGGACGTATTACTCTCCTGATTAACAGATAGAAAAATCCGAGCAAAAGCGCCAAGGCCGAAGCTTCGCCCATCGAACCCTCGATCTTACCCCAAAGCAAGTGCCAAAACGAAAAATCGTACATCTCCTGTATCTGTCCTATTGTCAATCCTTTTGCCAACTCCTCTTGTATAATGCCCAAAGGAGTGGCACCGGTAAATGCATCGGCACCCGAACGGAATATACTCGCCGGCACCTCCCAGTTGGTCATCAGCACCGGAAAAGAGATCAGCAACACCACCCTTCCCACCAATGCAGGATTAAAGAGGTTGTTGCCCAATCCGCCAAAGGTCATCTTGGCAATACCGATCGCTACCACCGCCCCAATGACCACCATCCACCAGGGGGAAGTGGGCGGAAGGTTAAGCGCCAGTAAAATAGCAGTAAGCAGTGCAGAAAAGTCCGATATGGTGGAGGGGCCCTTAATAAGAAACCGCTGAATGACATACTCTACCGCCAAACAGGTGGCAATAGAAACAGCAAAAACAGACAAGGCGCACAAACCCATAAAATAGATCGATACCAAACAGGCAGGTATCAACGCAATGATCACGTCGAGCATCAGCCTTTGGGTACGCTCTTTTCCATGCAGGTGGGGCGCAGGTGAGATAAGCAGTTTTTTCATTTATGATTGGTTAACAATTATTATCTGTTTTTCATAATCTTAAGCACTTCTCCCTTTTTGAGTCGAACCATATCTAAAAGGGGGATGTTTGCCGGACAACCGTACATACAGCACCCGCATTCGATGCAATCATATATGCGGTTTTGTTCCAACTCCTCGTACCGGTTGGCTTTACCCAGCTTGTAGAGCAAATAACACTCCAACCGCATGGGACACACTTCTACGCACTTGGCGCAACGGATACAGGGACCCTCACTATGGCGTTTGGTCTCTTTTTCCGACAAAAAGAGGAGGGCCGAACTGGCTTTTGCCACAGGCGCTTCCTGATGGGCAATTGACTTACCCATCATTGGCCCGCCCAATACCAACTTGGCGGTATTTTCAGGTATTCCGCCCACAGCGTCAATCAATTGAGAGAGAGGAGTGCCTATCCTGACCCTAAAGTTGCGTTGCTCATTGAGTTGAAAGCCGGTAACGGTTATAACCTTATCTATGAGTGGTTTGTTCTTTTGTACGGCCTCATATACCGCCAATGCCGTTCCCACGTTTTGCACCACAGCGCCCACGTCCACCGGTAATCCCAACGAAGGGGTTTGTCGTTTAATTATGGCGTCTATTAACTGTTTTTCACCACCCTGCGGATACTTTTTCTTTAACACAACCACCTCTGTTCCAAGGAAACGTTTGGACAAATCGACCATTTTTTGAATCGCTTGAGGTTTATTCTCTTCGATCCCCACATAGCACTTTTGCACATCCAACGCCCTCATCATCAACCGTGCGCCGGTCAGCACTTCCTCGCCAAACTCTACCATAATCCTGTAGTCCGAAGTCAAAAAGGGTTCGCACTCTGCGCCATTTAAAATCAGGCAAGTAGCTTTTTTACCCGGAGGAGGAGATAGTTTGACATGGGTAGGAAAGGTGGCGCCGCCTAACCCCACAATGCCACATTCGGTTATCTTTTTAATAATTTCGGGCCCGGGAAGGGTGATGTTACTAACGATTTGGGACGACCGATCAATCCCCTCAATCCATTCATCTCCTTGTGTCTCAATAAATATTGTCATTGACAAAGCGCCGGTAGCATCCACAAAAGGCTCTACAGATTTTACCGTACCCGACACCGATGCGTGCACGTTGGCCGAAACAAATCCGGTTGCTTTGCCAATCAATTGTCCAACGCGCACAAAATCACCCTTTTGTACTACAGGTGTTGCCGGTGCGCCTATGTGTTGCGCCAAAGAGATGGCGGCGATGGCGGGAAGAGGAAACGGCTCGATCGCAATGTTGGCAGATATTTTATTGTCGTGAGGATGAACTCCTCCCATCGAAAATGTTTTACTCATAGAGATCGTTTTTATGGCGTTGTGAAGAGGTTTTGTTCGACTTGGAGGGACGCTTCTTTACGTTCAGGAAAGTGAACTTCAATAATGGAGCCGGTGGGGCATTCGCCTACGCATTTTCGGCATAATTTGCATTTTTGGTCGTTGATATACGCCAAATTATTTTCGAGTGTAATAGCCTCAAATGTACACACTTTAACGCACTTTCCACATCCGATACAGGTTGCCTTACACGCTTTGCGCGCCGTTGCACCCTTCTCTTTGTTTTGGCAACTTACATACACACGGCGTCTCTTTGGCCCCATATTCCTAAGCTCAACCAACGATTTTGGGCAACTTCTGACACAAGCGCGACACGCCGTACATTTGGTATCGTCCACTATCGGCATTCCGCTTTCTGAATCGATTTGTAAAGCGTCAAAAGCACAGGCGTGTACGCAATCTCCCAACATGAGGCAGCCGTAGCGACATGCTGTATTTCCATCGTACAGAGTGGCTGCTACCGCGCAGGAGGCCAAGCCGTCGTACCTATTAGTCAACTCCCGCTTATCTTTAGCGCCTCCGCAACGCAACACCGCCACCATGGGCGCCTTTTCCGGCGCCGTTTTGCCTAAGATTTGCGCAGTTACGCCCATTACGGTGTTGCCGCCCACCGGACAAAACAGTCCATCAAGCGAATCTGCTGCAACGCACTTTTCTGCAAAGGCGCGACATCCTGCAAAACCGCAACCACCGCAATTGGCTCCGGGCAAGACTGCCGTTACGTCATCGATCCGCGGATCTTCTATCACTTTAAATTTTTGCGCTACAAAATAGAGCACTACCGCAAAGAATACGCCCAACGCGCTGAGTATCACAACGGTAAATATGAATATCGGGGTCATGTTAAATGAATTGTAGTTTTTTCAACACAAAGATATACTCTTTTCCGATTCGATCCCTAAAAATCCACACGAGAAAATAACAAAAAAGAGAAAAGGCTATGGCACTCAATCCGGTAACCCAATCGGGAAGACCAAGGGATGAGAGCGTAAAAAGAGCGCTCAATAAAGCGATCAGCGGAACAACGTATGCCAAAAAGACCGCCTTAAATCCCATCGATCCGCGCAACGACACCACTACTTCCTCGCCCACCGCCCAAGATTGACCGGAAGGGAGCGACAATCGGATCAGCTTTTCCTTTTGCCCCGATACGGAACAGATTGTTTTAGCACGGCATCCGGCACAGGATGAGGTCTGAACAATCTCAACAGACGCCATACTGCCATCTAAAGAGGCGATCGTTCCTTTATGTTCAATCGGCTGAAATTGAGGCATCTGCTACTTCACCTTGCTGGTCAACGGAAACTTTAGCCCTTCAAATTTTGCAATCCTTGCCGACACCTTACCCCGTACCGTGGGCGACTCTAACCAAATAGGTATGCGGTTGTCGTCATCGGAAATCCATATAGGCATCTCCTCTTTTCCCGAAAAAACAACCCCTGCTACAAGACTGACTGAGAACTTTTTACAGCGAAAAGTGCCTAAGCCGGGAATCTTTTTTAGCTCAATTCCCATATATCGGAAATAGAGGTCATGCATCTCTTCGTCAATCACAAACGAAAGGGAGAACAGCTCCTGCTCCTTCATGGTAGAGGTGTCGATATTTCTTGTAAAGTAGAGCAGAGACATAAGGTCAAAAGTGCATGGCTTCCCTTGCATTATCGTGTCTTTTACGCGATTGCCACTCCGTACCACCTGCACGTCTATGGAGTGGTCCTTGTTAAAATTAAAACGATTTTTTATGGTGTATTTGCCCTCGGAAATGTCGCGGTAAAAGTAGAGAGGCGTAAGGTTGCTTGCCCTAAAACGTGCTTGGTAGGTGTCTCTTACTTTAAAGAAAATGTCGAAAAACGAGTAGCTCTTTACTGCGGCGGTGGCCTCAAAATAGGGTTCATTTCCTTGATCTTTATAACGCACGGTAGTAGTCAGCTCTCCCACTCCCGTATTCACAAGTCCCCACGTATAATAGGCTACAAATGTGAGCGATTCACCATCCTGAAAACTCAACTGAGCCGTAGGAATATCTTTTGTTGGGAAACAAATGTTTGCGGCCTCCTGCCCCTTTCCCAAAAAGGGGAGAAAGAGGAACGTTATTAAAAATAAGTTATATAATGTTCTCATCTCAAATTATTTATCATCAAAATCATTATTGGGAACCATCGAGTCGTTATTCATTTTGGATCCAAAGGTCATCATCCCGTCAATCACCACTTCCCTATCATTCATATCCAAAAATTTGGCTTCCGAACTGCGGAAGTACATCTTAAAGTCTTTTACAGGGCCGTTTCTGTGCTTGGCTATGTGAATCTCGGCAATGCCCTCATTGGAGCTTCCATCTTCTGTATTGATGGTGATGCCGTAAAAATCGGGTCTATGAATAAAGGTGACAATGTCGGCATCTTGCTCAATGGCACCCGATTCCCGTAAATCGCTCAACTGCGGACGCATATTTCCGCCGCGCTTCTCAACAGAACGATTCATTTGCGACAAGGCAATAACAGGAATGTTCAGCTCTTTGGCTATTGCTTTGAGCGAACGGGAGATCACAGAGACTTCCTGCTCCCGCATACTGCGCAACTCCGGTGGACCGGTCATCAACTGCAAATAGTCAATAATCACTATCTTTACGCCCATCATCGTTACCAAACGACGAATTTTGGAGCGAAATTCATAAATTGAAAGGGAGGGGGTATCGTCAATATAGAGGGGGGCGTTGGCCAATTCATTTATACGGGTATTCAACTGCATCCACTCGTATGGTTCCATTTTGCGTCCGCCTCTAATTTTATCGGACGAGAGACCCGTTTCGCTCACCATAAGTCGTCTAATAAGTTGAATGGATGACATTTCCAAAGAGAAAAATGCAACAGGAACCTTGTGATCAACCGCCATATTTCGCGCCATGGTGAGTACAAAAGCGGTTTTTCCCATAGAGGGACGGGCAGCAACTATTATCAAATCAGAAGGTTGCCAACCCAATGTAGTAGCATCTAAACTTGTATATCCGGATGGAATACCGCTTAATCCATCTTTCCTCAACTGCGCGGCCTGAAGCTCTTCCACCGCTTGATTGAGCACCACTTTTACCAATTGGGTGTCGCGTTTGAGGTTGCGGTCAGATAGGGTAAAAAGCTTCTGCTGTGCAGTATCCAACAAATCGTCCACAGGAATGGAGTCATCAAAGGAGTCGCGTTGTACTTCGTAAGAAATCCCAATTAACTCTCTTTGGATATATTTTTGAAGCAAGATTTTGGCATGGTAGTCGATGTGCGCCGCCGCCCCTACCCTGTTACTTAGTTGGCTCAGGTAAAAAGGTCCTCCCACCTCTTCTAATTGCTCCTTTTTTTTAAGTTCTTGTGCTACTGTGTAGATATCAACCGGATCGTGGCGCGAAGAGAGCGATATGATGGCCTCATATATCTTTTTATGCGCATCTTTATAAAAACAGTCGGGTGCCAATATGCCCATCACATCGGTCACGGCGCTCGATTCGAGCATCAGCGCACCCAATATCGCCTCCTCAATATCCAGCGCCTGAGGAGGTTTTTTGCCCATATCGAGTCCCAAAAGATCGATATTGGTCTCTTTTTTGGCTTTTGTCCTATCAACTGTCTTTGTCATAATCTGTTTATAGTATGTTAAGTATGTTCATAATCAATCCACATACCTCGTCAATCTCATCAAAGGTGATCGTTAGCGGTGGCGAAATCCTAAAAGCGGAGCCACAAAAGAGAAAGAGATCGGTCACCACTCCTGCCTCAATGGCCATCTTTAAAAACCGTGCCGCCACCTCTTCGCTACCCAATTCACACGCCAATAATAGTCCCACTCCTCTGATTTCGATAATCTTATGATGTTTCTCCAGCAACGCCCTAAACCTCTTACCCTTTATCTCTACCTGCTCTAACAAATTCCCTGCCAAAATCACCTGTGTTGCGGCCAATCCTGCGGCGCAACTCACCGGATGACCTCCAAAAGTGGTGATGTGCCCCAACACGGGGTTCGACTGCCATGCCTCCATCAACTGAGGATCGGCCGTTATGGCACCCAACGGCATTCCCCCACCTAAAGCCTTGGCCAAACACAAAATATCGGGAACCACCCCAAATTTGTGAAGGGCAAATATGGCGCCTGTCCTTCCAAATCCCGTTTGCACTTCGTCAAAAATCAATAGGGCGCCCATATCGGAACAACGCTGCCTTAACGCCTCTAAATAACCGCGTTGCGGCACAATAACGCCCGCTTCGGATTGAACAGGTTCGACCAAAACCGCAGCAGTGGCCTTTGTTATCGACTGTAAATCATTTATATTGTTAAACTTCAATTGTTTGACGTTTGGCAGCAAAGGTTGGAACGACCGTTTATACGACTCATCCCCAATCAAACTTAATGCACCATGGGTACTGCCATGGTAGGCATTGGTAAACCCAATCAGCTCTCCCCTACCCGTTACCCGCTTGGCCAATTTGAGCGCCGCTTCAATTGCTTCACTCCCCGAATTAACAAAATATATGGACGATAACGATGGCGGAAGTTGGGCGGCCAATTGTGCTGCATACAAAACTTGCGGCGACTGGATGTACTCTCCATACACCATCAGATGGGAATAAAACTCTGCTTGCTCCTTAATCGCATCAACCACAAACGGATGTGCATGGCCTACATTGCTAACGCTCACTCCGGAGATGAGGTCGATATAAGATTTGCCTCGTGGATCGTAGAGTCGGATTCCCCGTGCATACTCAATCTCTAACCCCATTGGCTCCGGTGAGGTTTGGCCTATGTGTTTAAAAAAGAGGTTTCTGTTTCTATCTGCCCTCAAATTCGCCATTTACCAAAATTCGGCCACAATATTCACATACAATGATTCTCTTACTCATGCGAATATCTAACTGCTTTTGAGGCGGAATCTTATTGTAGCAGCCTCCGCAGGCATCGCGTTTTACCGTTACCACCGCCAAGCCGTTGCGGGCGTTATTCCGCACTTTTTTGTAGGCGTTCAGCATCCTTTCGTCAATTTGTGTCTCAATTTGCTCGGCACGCTTTTTGATCTCCTCCTCCTCTTTAGCTGTCTCTCTCACAATTACTTCCAACTCTTTTTTCTTGTTTTCCAAGTCTATCTGACGATCGGCCAAAGCCATAAGAGCCACCTCTAACTGCTCTTTGCGCTCTTTGAGCACCACAGAAAATTCACGAATTCTTTTTTCGGCCAAATCTGCCTCAAGTCCTTGATATTCAATTTCCTTTGAGAGCGAGTCGTACTCCCGATTGTTTTTTACATTGCTTTGCTGGGTGGTATATTTTTCTACCAAAGCCCTGGCGTTGTCCACGTCCAATTTTCGCTGAGTTATGTCCTTCTCAATTGCCTTTACTTCTGCTTGAATATTGCCTACTCGAGTGGTCAGACCAAATATATCGTCTTCTAAATCTTGCACTTCCAATGGAAGTTCGCCCCTTAGTAAATAGATGCTGTCCAACTGAGAATCTGCAAGTTGGTGCTCGTAAAGGAGACGTAACTTGTCCTCCATACTTAGTTCGCTCTCTCCGGACATCTTGGAGAGCATGATAAATGATTCTGAATCTAAATTTTGCGTAGCTTTGGCGCCGGTTTTTGTTTTTGCTGTAGCCATAAGTGATTTTCTAAAAATATTGTATGGGGTTTGTACTGTTTTTTGATAAATGGACGGCAAAGTTAAGGTTTTTTTCTGATAATAGGTGAGCAATTTTATGAACAATCCCTATTTCACTCTCATAGTGCCCCATATCTGCAACGATCATCTTTCCTGAGGTGGAGAAAAAATGGTGATATCCAATATCTCCGCTTAGAAAAATATCGGCGCCCAACTCTATGGCAACAGGTATGAGCGGAGCGCCGCTCCCTCCGCACACCGCCACCTTGTGAATTTTTGGTACAAAAATCGGGCCAACCCTAAGACATGAGAGCGAAAAGAGACGTTTTACCGTTTGAAGAAAGGGAAACGCCTCAAACGGCGTTACCAAATCGCCAATTGCACCCAAACCGATTGTGCAGGAAGGGTCAAAGTCAGAGAGCTTGTTGTCGGGACTTAATGTTTTGATATTTTGTAGATTTAGCTGATTGGCCATCACCCAACTTACGCCGGTTGCCACTTTATCTGCGTTGGTATGGGCCGAATAGATTACCAAATCATTTTTGATTGAATATGCTACTGTTTGGGCAACTGTGTCTTGCTCGCACAGTTGTTTGATGCCGCCAAAAATCAATGGATGATGGCTTATCACCATATTTGCCCCAAGTGCCACTGCCTCTTCTACTACAGAGGGTGTTGAGTCTAAACACAACACTACGCCGGTCACCTCCGTTTGGGGGTTACCCACGCAAAATCCGGCGTTGTCCCACGTCTCCTGAACCGAGAGGGGTGCCCACGTTTCGACCACTCTCGCGACTTCACGTGCGGTCATAGGGTCTCTCTTATCTCTTCCAACTCATCACGAATCCTGCGGAGAGAGGCAATCACATCCATACTCTTATCAAATCCTTCTTTGTTGTTTGCCATTCGCTTTGCGGCGCCATCTAAAGTCATTCCTCTTTCCTTAACAAGGTGATATATAACCTTATAATTCTCTACATCGGATACGGTAAAGAGTCGATTCCCTTTTTTGTTCCTGATCGGTTTAATAAAAGCGGGGAACTTTTGCGACCAAAAACGGACCAAGGAGGTGCTTTCGCTTAGCAACTCTGCCACCTCCCCAATGGTGTAATACATTTTTTCGTTCATACATACCGATTTTAATGCCAATTCGCCTCTACTATCATTTTTTGGGTGGGAGAGGGGACTCGAACCCCCGGCCTCCAGAGCCACAATCTGGCGCTCTAACCTACTGAGCTACAACCACCATATACTCCTAACAGGAATGAGGGTGCAAAAGTACAAAAAATTTTGATACCAAAACACTAAACCCCCTCTCTCCCCCAAAGAAACGTACTTCTTGTCTTTACATCGTCCTTCCACTCTTCTACCTTAAAGGTGAATACGTAGTCGAAACGAACATTTTGCAACATCATGGGTAATACCAACTTAACCTCCTGTCCCACGTTTTTCAGTTTGTCGTAAAACAGATAAACCACTTTCCAATTAACAAAGTTTTTGTTTTCTGCCAAAATGTTATCGACCGGAAGAAGAAAATCGTCTATACGCGCCCCCTGGGGCACTACCGTAAAGGGTTGCGGTTCTCCTTTTCGCTCGTAAGGAATCCCATCGTGGATCACACGCCGCGCTTTTCCATACTGATCTACATAAACCGCTTCGTCCCATGGAATCTTGATAAAATGTTCCGACACGTTGGTGAGGGTAAAATGAAAGCGGGTGTTGGCCAAGTCCCACTCAACCTTAATGTTTTCATCTTGAAAGTGAAAAATCGTTTTTCCGTCTTCCTGTTTTGTAACAATTTGCGCCAAAACTTCTTGAGAAGGAGGCGGATCCTGACGCACAGATGCAAGGCGCAAGGTATAGGTGCCTAAACCGGGCGTAGCGCAAGAGAGGGGCAGCGCACTAATGGCAAGGAGGAGAAAATGGAATTTGATCTTCATACCAATATGTGGTTAATGTGTGGGGACAAAGGTACAATTTTTTAGCTGAATTCAAGCTGCAAATTGAAAAAATGCTTAACTTTGGGACAAAATCACATTTGATGGATAGTAAATGATACATAATGGCAGACTTATTAAAAAACTTATTAAATCGTGATTCGCTCCGCGAATTTGCGTTGGTTATTCAATCATCTTATCACCCATTTCAGGTCGATGCGTTTTTGGAATCGACAATGGACCAAACGTGGGACGATTTAGAGTTAATGGCTCGAGGTCGCAAAGTTAGTACAATCTTGGGGAAATATCTACCAAAAGATTACAAAGAGGCCATTGGTATTATTGACAAAGTGATAACTAAATGCACGGGTTTCCCGCGATTTTGTTTCACCGGTTATGTAGAAATATACGGACAGGACCAAAAAGATTGGGACATCTCTATCAATGCCATGGAGAAATATACTCAATATGCGTCTTTTGAATTTGTAGTCAGACAGTTTATCATTAAACATGAAGAACGTATGATGGTGCAGATGTATAATTGGTCTAAACATGAAAATGAGCATGTCCGCAGGCTTTCAAGCGAAGGGTGTCGTCCTGCTTTGCCATGGGGACAGGCTTTAAATAAATTTAAAAAAGACCCTACGCCCATCCTTCCCATATTAGAGCAGTTAAAAACCGACCCGTCGCTGTATGTGCGTAAGAGCGTGGCCAACAACCTGAACGACATTTCAAAAACACATCCGGATTTGGTTGTAAAGATTGCAAAAGAGTGGTACGGTAAAAATGAAAATACCGATTGGATCGTCAAACATGGATGCAGAACGCTGCTTAAAACCGGCAATCGTGATGTATTAGAAATTTTTGGACACGATGATGCTACTTCGATAGAGGTGAATGACTTAATGCTTAACGCTCCGTCTATTTCTATTGGAGAGGATATTTCTTTCTCATTTACGATTTCAACAAAGGGAGCGGCAAAAGTAAGATTGGAATATGGAATTGATTATGTAAAAGCAAATGGGAAGAGAAACAGAAAGATATTTAAAATTTCAGAAATATCGTTAAAGGAAAATGAGAAAAAGCACTATACCCGAAAACACTCTTTTGCCGATGTAAGCACCAGGAAGCATT
>JAITFU010000068.1 GCA_031281125.1 Prevotellaceae bacterium
TGTGCCGATGCGCCTCCAACTCATACAAAAAAGAGGAGGGAAGAGAGGCGCCGCTTATGCGTACAAATCGCTCTAACTGACTATAATGAGTGATCGGCAAAATCCCCGGAATAATGGGACATCCAATACCTGCTGCCCTTGCCCGAGCCACAAAGTCAAAATACCTGTCATTGTCAAAAAAGAACTGAGTGATGAGAAAGTCGCAACCGGCATCCACCTTCCTCTTTAAGTGAAGCATATCTGCTTCCATGGAGGCTGCCTCGGGATGCTTTTCGGGGTAAGCGCCGCCGCCAATCGCAAAGTCATTACCAAATAGCGAGCGGGCAAACGCTATCAAATCAGAAGCATACGAGAATCCATCCTTTGGCGCTTCAAACCGCTGTTCCCCCTTTTGCGGATCGCCCCTAAGCAACATCAGCCGATCGATACCCATGGCGCGCAGGGCCAAAAGGTCTGCCTTGATCTTATCACGAGAAGCCTCAACACAAGTATAGTGCGCTGCTGTTGTAAGCCCCACTTTGTTGTGTAAATAGTCCACCAAGGCAAAGGTACGCTCGCGGCTTGTACCGCCCGCTCCGTAGGTAACGGTCACAAACGAAGGCCTAAGGCGCAGCAGTCGGCCTATATTGATCCCAAAATCAACGGCAGAAATCTCATCCTTAGGGGGGAAAAATTCAAAGGAAAATGTACGCATCACCTATGAGCAAGAGTGTCTAATATCATGAATAAATTTCCGAAAAAGAGGCAGTTTGTTCTTTAATATGGAATAGACAATCTCAAGATCGATCTTTTCGTATCTATGCACAATAAAATTTCTAAATCGAACCATCTCCATATAATCTTTATCCTCAGAAATCATACCCATCTCCTGCAAACGACTGAGTACAGAAGAAGAGGTAGTGGCAGGCTCTTTTTCAAGTGCCAAAATACGCTCACCTGTATCGATAATCGCTTCAATAATAACTTGTAAGGCCCTCTCTACTGCATTTTGCAACAAACTGCTTGCTTTAAATGTGGAGAAAGAGTCAATTTGCCAACTCTCGATTTCGAGTAACTTCTCCTCAACAACCCTAAGTTTGGCTTCAATCACTCCATTGTACTTCATAACCTCTATATGCTAATTGTTTTTTCATCCAAAAGATTTGATCTTCGTACTTACGACACGTCAAGGTGTAAAAATGCAGGTAACAATCCATTGCCTCAGGCCTGACAAAAAGCAGCTTACTCCTTATGGCTTCAAAGGATAAAATGGGATCGGCTTTTTTAAGTTCCACCAGATCAAAAATCAATCCGGGCAAAACCTTTTCCAACGCTTCTGCAACCTTAAACCTAATAAAAATATCATTTCCTGTATAATACAACGCAACATCTACATCTGAGCCCTCTTTTACAACCCCCTCTTTTGCCGAACCAAACAGATAAGCAAAGGCAATATCGGGGAATTGGGCCAAAAGGCAGGAGGACAATCTATCTATCTCAAATGGCATGGCGAATGGTCAAAGATGAGCCACAAAGGTAGTGTTTTTTTATATGCGAAAATATCGCGCCTGCGGATGGGCAAAATAGAGACCGCACACAGCAGATACAGGCTGCAACATATAATTTTGGGTAAGGGTGAGGCCGATTCGATTTTCCGCTTCCAACAACCTGAGTACATCTGCTTTAGGCGCATGATCGGGACAAGAGGGATAGCCAAATGCAGGGCGGATCCCCTCTCCAATGCCGTACCCCCACCACTCGCTCTGTACTTTTTGATGCAGTTTGGCAGAAGCGGCTTCTGCCAAACGATCGCATAAAGAGCGCAATAGGAGGCTCCGGTAGGTATCGCCTGCGGTGCGCCATGTTTCAATCTGTTTTTCTACTTGAATGGGCGACGCGTTGATGGCAAATAGTCCAATGTAGTCTTTTACAGATGATTGTGGCGCAATAAAGTCAGCCAGACAAAGGTTGGCAGAGCCATCTTGTTGACGGTCTAATTGCCTCGGAAACACAAATGTGTGCGCCACTTCTGTACGATTTTCATCAACAAACAACGCTATTTTCTCTTTTCCATCCGAATGGGCCGGAAAGAAGCCAACAAGACCTTTTATCACACCAAATTCACCTGTTTCAAAGCGATTGATCAGCAATTCTGCATCGTGTTGTAAGGACTTCTGCTGCGCCAACATTGCCAACCCTCCCACCTCCCAAAGCCCATACAACGCTTTCCAATTGACCAACGGGCGTAATTCCGATACAGACATTTCTATCTCCCTAACATTCAGCCATGTTGGAACAGCCAAACCATGTGGAGGAGTATCAAACAGATACTTATTCTCGCGTGCTTCCTCCACCGTAGCGTACTTTTTTATGGCGGTTGCAACATCGTGTGCGGCACGAATCCGGGCATACTCTTCTTTCACCTCTTTGACAAGCAATTCGCGTTGTTTGGCCAAAAACCAACGTGATAGATAGTTTGAAGCAGAAGAGGCGTCCGGACAATGCAGTATCAAACCACTGTATAAAGACTCCATACAGATAGCGATGTACTCTTTGGAGGTAGTGGCTCCACCCATCAACAACGGGATCTTTACACCCGCTGCCTCTAATGCCTCTGCCACTCTGCACATTTCGTCCAAAGATGGGGTAATCAATCCACTTAACCCTACAAAATCGGCATGATGCATAACTACTTTCTGCACAATCAATTCCAAAGGGACCATCACTCCTAAATCTATCAACTCATAATTATTACACTCCATTACCACCGCTGCAATGTTTTTGCCAATGTCGTGCACGTCTCCTTGTACCGTAGCAATCACCCCTTTATGTCTCCGGCCTATTTCACTCCCCTCCTTTTTGAGCAACAATGGCTGCAGTTTGGCTACCCCCTGTTTCATCACCCTTGCCGACTTTATCACCTGCGGCAAAAACATCTTTCCCTCCCCAAAAAGCGTCCCGACTCGTTGCATCCCCTCCATCAGCAACTCCTCAATTATGGCTACAGGCGCATATCCCGCCGCCATTGCTTCTTGAATATCCTCCTCAAGCCACTGCGTATCTCCCTGAATCACCGCTTGTGCCAAGCGACTTGCCACCGATTCTCTACACCGCGCCTCTTTTTCAGGGGCCATCCTCTGCTCCTGCACACCCTCAACACCCAACGCCAACTCCGTCAAGCGACCCGTCGCCCCTCCATCCCTATCCAACACCACATCCTCCGCCGCCTGCCGTAAAGCAAGCGGAACCTCCCCGTAAGGAATCATGGTTGCCGGATTCACAATCGCCATATCCAATCCCGCTGACACCGCGTGATGGAGAAAAACCGAATGCATTACCTCTCGCACCATGTTGTTGCCCCTAAAAGCAAACGACAAGTTGCTCACCCCACCGCTCACCAAGGCTCCTGCAAGATTACGCTTGATATAGCGCACACTCTCAATAAAATCAACGGCAAAGGAGCGGTGCTCCTCCATACCGGTACCAATGGTCAACACATTGGGATCAAATATAATATCATGTGGAGATATCTTTACCTCTTGCGTCAAAATGCGGTACGCTCTGCTGCATATTTCCATTCTTCGTGACAAAGTAGTGGCCTGACCCTCTTCATCAAAAGCCATCACCACCATCGCTGCCCCATATTGACGGATTTTGGCCGCCCGGGCTTTAAACACCTCTTCACCTTCTTTTAAGCTAATGGAGTTGACTATCGATCTCCCTTGTACACAAGCCAATCCTGCCTCCAACACCTCCCATCGCGAAGAGTCGAGCATTACAGGCAACCGAGCAATCTCCGGCTCCGCAGCTAAGAGGTTCAAAAACTTCACCATCGCTTTTGGCGCATCAATCAGAGGGTCATCCATGTTAATATCAATGATAAACGCCCCTGCACGCACCATCTCTCCAACCACCTCCAACGCCTCTTCATAACGATCCTCCCTAATTAGACGGGCAAATTTTTTTGAACCGGCCACATTTGCGCGCTCCCCAATCAACGTTACACTTTTGGGATCACGCAACTCTAACATATCCAACCCACTAAAACAAGGCTTTTGTTCCGGCTTTACCCTGCGACGCCCACTCTCGCATCTTTGCACCATTTGGGAAATCGCCGCTATATGCTCCGGCGTCGTTCCGCAACACCCGCCCACCAAGTCAACCAACCCCTCCTCCACCAAAGGCCGTAACTTGGCCGCCATCTCATTGGGCTGCTCCACATACCTCCCGTACGCATCGGGCAGCCCCGCATTGGGGTGAATACTCACCAAACAACGCGCTACTTGGGACAACCTTCGCACAAACGGTGTGATCATCTCAGCCCCAAACGAACAGTTGATCCCTATACTCCACAACGGAAAATGAGAAACCGACGCCGCAAAAGCCTCTACGCTCTGTCCCGATAACAACCGTCCCGACAGGTCTGCGATCGTGGCCGAGAGCATCACAGGCAGAGTGCCATACACGCCCCGTCTGCACAATACCTCCTCAGCGGCAAAGAGCGCCGCCTTTGCGTTGAGTGTATCAAAAACGGTCTCAATCAGCAACATATCCACACCGCCATCTAATAACGATTCTATCTGCTCTCTGTACGTTTCTTCCAACATCTTAAATGTCACCGATCTAAAGCCCGGATCTTCTACCTTGGGCGACACCGATGCCGACTTGTTTGTGGGGCCAATCGATCCGGCAACCCTACATATTCGCTCGGGATGGCTCTCTGTAAAATGGGTACACACCTCCTTAGCCATTCGCGCAGCGGCCATATTGATCTCACGAACCATGTTGGGCGTGACGTTGTTGGATAACGAGATGGCGTTGGCGTTAAAAGTATGGGTACAAATAATATCGGCACCCGCCTCAAGGTAGGCTTGGTGAATCCCTTGGATCAATCGTGGGTGGGTCAGGCACAGGAGGTCATGATTCGATTCGGAGGGATTGGCGCGTTGGATCATTGTGCCCATTGCGCCGTCTAAGATGTACATTCTCTACTTGGTCAATTCGCTGATTTTCAAAAACAACGCATCCACGCCTTCTAACAACTCCTTATTAACTGCTTTGTAGTACTCCCTCTTAGGATTCTCCTGCGGGTTGTTTACTTGGGCATAGAGCTTGTTTCTCAACTCAATAGCATCTTCGATAATTTGGATCGACTCTTCTCGTTTTTTATCGGGATAGACGTACATAAAGGTGCAGCAATCTGAGATCACCTCTTGGACCAAAAAGTCGATATCCTTTTTTAAATTTCTTATACTTGCCATAATTTCTATAATTTAATGATTCCTATTCCCGGTTTGTCGTCGAGTGTGATTTTGCCATCGACAATCTTCATGCCGCTGTAACAATCGTTGCCAATCAACAAATTGCCATCCAAGTCGGCCCAATCCATTTTTGGCGCCAATTGGGCGGCGGCGGAGATGGCGCATGAGGTTTCTGTCATACAACCAATCATTAGCTTCATACGTAGGGCGTTGGCTAAACTCACCATTTCGCGTGCTTCACGTAACCCGGTGCATTTCATTAACTTGATGTTAATACCGGTAAAGGCGCCTTTGAGTTTAGGTACGTCTGTGAGCCTTTGGCACGATTCGTCTGCCACTACAGGTAGGGGGCTTCGTTCGGTTACCCATGCCGACTCATCCAACCACAACTTGGGCATGGGCTGTTCTATCATGTTGACTCCACGCTCTTTAAGCCAATATATCATATCCAAAGCATAATGCTTGTCGTGCCACCCCTGGTTGGCGTCCACGGCAATCACTGTATCGGTGACAGAGCGTATGGTGTTGATCATCATCTTGTCGGTCGCTTCGTCAATCCCTAACTTCACTTTGATCACTTTGAAGGGAGAGGCCTCTTTGGTCTTTTCCCGCACCACCTCTTCTGTATCTAAACCGATTGTAAATGAAGTGTTTGGTGTTGTATTGGGATTAAAGCCCCAAATCTTCCACCAAGGTTGTCCCATAATTTTACCCATCAAATCGTGCAAAGCAATATCGACGGCACATTTTGCGGCGGTATTGTTGGTGGAGAGTCCCTCTAAATATGTCATAATATCTTCGATCTCAAAAGGAGAACTAAATCGACTCAGATCGACACGTTTTAAAAATGCGATTACTGAATCCTGATTTTCACCTAAATAGGGCGGCATGGCCGCTTCTCCGTAACCGGTATATCCATCGTAAGTGATTTGCGTAAGCACAAGCGGAGTGGTACTCCGGGAAAAGTTGGCGATGGTAAATACGTGGCGAAGTTGCGCATCGTAAGGCCAAAACGTCAACTCCATCTTTTTGGATGCTGCCGGACTTTTGCGGATTTGGGAGAACAATTTTGGGGGATTGGTGACCGCAGAAGCAGCGATGGCCAATGCGCCGGTTTTAATAAAATTTCTTCTTGTAAACATATTTGTACGAATGATTTTTTAAGTATACCACGGATGCTTTGAAATGGAAACAATGTCTTTATCCTTATCAATCAAATGAATATATCGTTTGACACGAATCAGACTCTCCGCTGTCTTGGTGTAGTCGGGTTGATCGGGAAGTAAACTCTCAATAGTTACACTCGCCCACGTTCCGTTGGAGTGGATAAACCGACCATTTCCAATATACATCCCCACGTGGGTAATGCGCTCAGGAGCATCGTCTTTGGCCTTTGATCCAAAAAAGACGAGGTCGGCAGGTTGTAAATTTTCTACGATGTTGCTGATATCGACCTCTTCTCCCGCCCTAACCTGTTGTGAGGCGTCTCGTGGAATAATCACTCCGTTCAGGTAAAAACAACTCTTTACAAAACCGCTGCAATCAACTCCTTTGGTCGAAGTACCGCCCCACATATAAGGGAATCCCACAAATTGTTTTCCGGTAGCTATTAAATTTTGGGCATTTGGGTCTCGTTGATTGAGCCATTCTTCAAACTTTTGGGCATCTGTTTTGGGAACGTATGCCGATTTTCCGTCCGGCAAGCGCACCTTAAAGTAGTCGCCTTCTTCTCCATCCGCTTTGGCTATGCACCCCCATACCCCTTCGCGTACCACCGCTGCCGATGGCTCAGGTTGCGCCCTAAAAAGGGTGTAGTGTGTGGTAATGACAACCTTGTCGGCCTTATTCCACTCGGCTACCTCCTCTTTTGTCATCAACTCGGCGCCAATGTGCATCCATGAGATGTACCCTTCTGGGGTGACCACTCTTGCCCAAGTGCCTCGTTTTTCGAGGATCCGCAACGGCATACCCATGAGCGTTTGTGTATCCATTTCGGCAGAATGGCTCGGCGAGCTGCGTACAAAAGTGGTGCCCAAACTCGTGATTCCAAAGATTTTGTCTCCCAACGCTGAGTCGGGCAATAACTTGACGCTATCAACAAGTGTAATCCCCTCATTTGCAGCAGCAGCCAACAGGGCTTCTTTGGCATCCACCTCTGTGGTAACGCCTTTGACCACATATACAACGCCCTCTTCCGCAGCGTTTGCTTTAAAGGTCACTTCAAATAAGCGGGAGCGCCGATCGGGGGCGTGATTTTGTTTTACAGTATTTGACAACTCTTTAAGTTGTACAATCTTGGAATCTTCTTGGGCGGAGATGGGCATACTTGTGCCCGCAAGGAGCAGAAGAAAGGTTAGCAACAAAATAGTCTTTTTCATAGAACAGTTTGATTTAAAATTAATAATTGTATGTCTTCAAACATAAGTTTACCAATAGAAGTGTAGTGTTTGGGGTTAAATAAAGTTTATTCATTTGATATATTTTTCAAACGGTTTAACGAACTTTGTAATCATGTCATCTGCCCGCCTTTTGGCTTGCGTTACGAAATGTTTCAAATACTCCCTTGACCATTCTTCGCGTTCGCTTTTGAATGTTTGATCTAAATCACAGACATGAAACTGAATTTGCATCGCTGCTGCCCAATTTATGTATAGGTCAGTTGGGTTTGCATTGAATAGACAACCAAAATGAGCATTTTGGCAACTCAATTTATCATTTTCTAGTAACCAATCAATCTCAAAATAGTTGATTGTGAAATTGTCAAATTCTTTGTTGTCAAGCATTTTAGCACAAAGTTGAGCAAGTTTGTATGCCGAAATGATGTTAGGAGGTTGTGCCGATTTGGAAATATTACGAGTTTTTATATCTATAAGTTCGTAGAATTTGTCTTTAACTACCAGAATATCAGCGGTGTCATTTTGTTTTTCTTCAAACGGATTTTCAGTACTCCATTTGTCTGTGGCGTTTTTTCCTCGACTTAACATAAACAGAACAGTAGGGGAATTAAACAATTCTTGTCGTGCGTCAAAGCCAATAATATCAGGATTTTTGCTGTACAAATCATTCAAGTATTCGTACTGCCGAAATGTGTTTTTGGGAAACTGGTTTCTGATTGCAGCGTAAACGTGTTTGTCAAATGGTTCACCTGCTGCATGTCCCGACAAAGTGCCTGACAGTGGCTTTGGAACCGAAGTCCCCTTGATTTTCTTTATCAAACCTTGGTAATTGACAATCACGTGTTTATGAGTTGATTAACCGAATAATTTATTTTATTTAACAAAGCGTTTTCCTTTTTTTCAATGTATTGACGTGTAAGTGTTGTGATTCGGTTGTGTAACTCAACTTCTTCTGATTGTCCCCAATTTATAGGTCTGAATGGAATACTCGAAATTGGTTTTTCCGAAAATTCTACAATATTACCCTTGACAATACCATTGCATTTCAACCAATCGAAAATGCTTGAATTGTTTAAGTATGCTACAATATATTCTAAACTTTCGCGAGTTTTGGGCTTTTTAAAAATTGCCGTAACATCTTGCGTTGGGTATATCTTTTTATCAACCAACGAAAAACGGAAATGATTTTTATTTGAAATACGCTCTTTGCAAGGCACAAATATTCGTTTCTCGTCCTTGCTAAACAGATTGAAATTCCTTAAAAACACCCATTCCCAAAAGTTTATTTTTCGATTGTATTGATAACGCTTTTCTAAATCGTGTCTAAAAGATGAAAAATGCTTATAAAAATGCGGATATTTTTCTTGCACCTCTTCCAAAGACAAACCTTCAGGGATGTAAATATACGAGGTGTATTTATTTGGAAAATACGGATTTAGGTCTTTTGCCTTAATTACTTCTATAATTGCTTGTTTTTCAAAATCATTTAGTGGGTCACCGTTTACCTGAAATGCTTTGTCAAGTCCGCTAACCAAACCGTTGCCAATATCGCAATACTCGCCAATAGTGTGAAATTCAGTTTTGTTTTCGTCATCAAACAAGGCAAAAAGATTACTCGTTTTCTGAGCTTTACGACAATTCTTTTCAAAATTTTTAAGTTCTTTTTGAATTTCCGCCGTTTGCAATATCCACCTTTCATTTTGCTTGAATTGTGGAATTTCAATAAAATCTGCGTCTTCAAATGGTTTTCGATCTTTCAGTTTATCTAATACCTCAACTGTTAATTTTTGATTTACATAGTATTTTGCAACTTTTATTCTTTCTGCTTTTTTTCGACTTTTTATGTATTTGAAAATGACGGTCGAAACGGTTACTTTGTCAAAAATCGGTGTTTCGTTGAAATGATATATTATTTCAAAAAAACCGTTTGCAACCATACAGTTACGCAACGAAACAGAATGAGTAGTGTTCATCCAATATTCAGGGCAAATGAAAATCAACTGTCCATTATCATTCAGTAACTCAATAGATTTGAGAATGAAAATATAGAGATAATCACACAACGAATTGCAGTATTTGCTCCAAAGGGGATTTGTTACAAGTTCCTGTTTTAGATTGTCTTCGAGGTTTTTCCAACGAATATACGGTGGATTTCCAATGATTAAATCGTATTTTTCTTTGATATTTGCCGTTACAAAACTTTCGTATTTTACATTAGAAAAATTGGTAGCCAACCCCGTATCTATTTCATAAGCAGTAACATTATCAAATCCTTTTTTCAGAAACAAATCAAGAAAAATTCCTTCACCACAACTTGGTTCTAAAATATTTGAATCAGGTGCAATATCTGCCAAATCAATCATAAAATCGGCAACTATTTCAGGTGTGAAATACTGCCCAAACTTGTTTTTCATCTGCTGTTTGCCTGATTTGATCATTGTTGCTATTCTATATAATATAATTATCTCGCACAAAGGTAATATTTTTTATGGTCTCGAATACAAACTCTCTTCTTGAAGGTTGTGCGCCCCGCGAACAGTAACGGCAGGGTTAATATCTAACTTCAACAACTCCTTTCTGTTACCCACTTCCATAATGGTCAGATAGGCCAATTTGGTTGCCTTATAAAATTTTTCAAAATCAACAAACTCTACTGCATCTCTATAGGTGTGATAATCAGGGGTAAATCCGCAAAAAATCCATACAGAAGGGATTCCAAACCGAATAAATGGGTAGTGGTCGCTCCTGAAATAGACGCGCTGAGGGTGCAGCACATCGGAGTAGCTGTAATCAAACCCAAACCGCACGCCGGAGGTGCTGTTTGCTTTGTGGATGGCATTGTCTAACTCGGAGCTAAGCATATCGGAGGCAACCAAATAGAGCGAATCGGTGTGGTTGCGTCCCAACATATCTAAGTTGATACAGGCCGATATTTTTTCGATGGGAACGGGGCAATTATTTACAAAATAGTGCGAACCGTGCATCATTTGCTCCTCGCCGCACATCCAGGCAAGGATCACTGAGCGCTTGGGTTTATCCACCAACAACGCCTTGGCAATCTCAAACATAGCCACTACGCCGGTGAGGTTGTCGTCGGCGCCGGGGATCACTTCCCCGTCGTCAATCCCCCTGCCATCGTGATGACTGCTCACCACCACGTACTCGTTCTTTAACACAGGATCAGAGCCTTCTATCAAAGCCACCACATTGGGTGCGGTTGCTTTATATGTATCGATAGACACATCTAACCGTGCAAAGAGATTTGGGTAGAGAATCGGCTCAAGCGTTTTTCCCATTCGTTGATCGGTAAAGAGGGCGGTTACTTCTTCCTCGCTAATGCCCATCAACACAGCGGCAAGCCGGTGGTCAATCTCAACAGCGCCAAAAGGGGAGGGCGGACGTTGAAAGGAAGAACGATTTGACGGTGAGGATAATGTGACATTGGGTGCGCGTTGCGTTTCGTAAGAGAACGACAACCGTCCGGTGGGGGCATAGTCATAAAATCCTGATGGTATAGAGATTCGATCTAATTTTTCCGGACTGACCACGTTAAAAACAGCAGAAGCTCCTCGCTCTCGTAAAAATGCCCATACCAACTCAAGGCGGGTACTTCGCCAGGGGCTTGGTACGCTTCCGTCTAATGCAAAACAGTCATCGTCCAAAATAACCACCATCTTGCCCCTTACGTCCACCCCTTCAAGCGCGTCCATACCGGAACCGGCAAAGAGTACATCTCCAAAATAAGATCCGCCGGTGGTGAAATTGGCGCCAAAAGAGTGGCCAAAATACCATACCGACTCCACCCCGTCTCTCTTTACCGTCAATTGTGTCCCGTGCGGAGAAACAGAGGTAACGTCAAGCGGTACATATTGATAAAAAGAGCCATCGGGCATCGCCGACTTAAGACCATGGTGTTTAGCCCAATTGGCAATGTAGAGCGATACAATCGAAAGTTCCGAAGAAGGCGTTTCTCTTCCCCTGAATTCCTTAGCGCCAAGAAAATCGAGATGATACCTCATCTCTTCTTTGTCAATGATTTTAAGGCCTTTTGATTGGGCAAAAAGTCCCGTAGAGAGGACGCCGACAACACAGATTGTGAAGGCCGATTTTTTTAAAAGTGGAGTCATGGTTTGCGATTTTGTGCAAAAGTACAAAAAACGAATCGATCAATCTCTTAACTTTGCAAAAAAATTATTACGACTTTGGATTTATTGCATCCCATATTTCCACAAGGCAAACGTTATCACTCCTTTGCCGCACAAATCAAGGAGAGGTTCGGCGGACGGCTTCAAAAGGTGGTGATCGATTTGGGGTTCAACTGCCCCAACAGAGACGGCACGTTGGGAACGGAGGGTTGCACCTATTGCCTCAACGCCGCCTTTCATCCCGCCTACAGCCGTCCCGACGTAGAGTTGTTTCGCCAGATAAACGAGGGCATTCTCTTTCATCAAAGACGATATGCCCGCGCAAAAGGGTACTTAGCTTATTTTCAATCGTATTCAAATACTTACGCTCCGTTGGAACGCCTCAAAGAGGTGTATGAACAAGCGCTTACACATCCCAACATCTGTGGCTTGGTGATCGGCACCCGTCCCGACTGTGTAGATGCAGAAAAGTTAGACTACATAGCGGAGCTTTCCCTCAAAAGCAACATCATTATTGAATTTGGTGTTGAATCTTGCCATGACCGCACCCTGTTACGTATCAAACGCGGCCACACCTTTACGCAAGCTCGTGAAGCGGTGATTCAAAGTGCACAACGCGGATTGCAGACGGGTGCCCACTTTATCTTTGGCCTTCCCGGTGAATCAAAAGAGGAGATGATGCGTAATGCAGCTATTATCAACACACTGCCGCTCACTTCCGTCAAGTTTCATCAGCTCCAGATTATCAAAGGCACAGCAATGGAAAAGGAATACCTTAAATATCCCAACGACTTTGTAACCTTTACTTTACCCGATTATATCGACTTTTTTATCGACTTCTTGGAGTTACTCCACCCAAAGATCGCTATTGAGCGCTTTGCCGGCGAGGTTCCGCCTCGATTTGTGTCGCATACGCCGTGGGGGTTGGTACGCAACGTTGATTTAATCAGGATGTTGGAGAAGCGATTGGCGGAGAGAAATAGTTGGCAAGGACAAAAGTTGGTAATGGGTTAATGGTATCTCGGTTTTTTTTGTACCTTTGCGGGTTAATAAATACTCATTTGCTCATGAACACCAACCGAATCGTTTTTGAGGGACTCACTTTTGACGATGTGTTACTTTTACCTGCTCATTCTCAAGTGCTTCCAAGGGAAGTCTCTATTCAGACCCGTTTTTCAAAAAACATTACACTCAGCGCGCCCTTGGTTTCTTCTGCCATGGACACGGTAACAGAGGCAGAGATGGCGATTGCAATGGCGCGGGAGGGAGGTATTGGCGTGATTCACAAAAATATGCCAATCGACCGACAGATGGAGCAGGTGCGCAAGGTAAAACGTGCGGAGAATGGAATGATATATGATCCGGTGGTGATTCACAAAGACGGATGCGTGGGAGATGCGGTGCGATTGATGACCGAAAATCATATCGGGGGTATTCCGGTGGTGGACAAAAATCGAAAACTCATTGGGATTGTCACTAACCGCGACCTTCGTTTTCAGGACAATATGTCCATTCCAATTACTGAGGTGATGACCTCTGAGCACCTCATTACCACCCAAAAAGGCGACGACCTACACAGCGCCACACAGTTATTAAAAAAATACAAAATCGAGAAGCTGCCTGTGGTGGACGAAAATAATGTACTCGTTGGTTTGCTGACCTATAAAGATATTACCAAAATTAAAGACAACCCCAACGCAAGTAAAGACGAAATGGGGCGCCTTCAGGTGGCCGCTGCCGTAGGTGTAAACGCCAACACCTTGGATAGTGTCAATAAATTGATTGTGGCGGGAGTAGATGCGGTAGTAATAGATACGGCGCACGGACACTCTCAGGCGGTATTACAGATGGTGCGCTCTGTAAAAAAGGCATATCCAAACTTAGAGGTATTGGCAGGTAACATTGCCACAGCAGCAGCCGCCAAAGCGCTTGTTGAGTGCGGTGTGGACGGCATTAAGGTGGGAATTGGCCCCGGATCGATCTGTACCACACGGGTGATTGCGGGTGTGGGCGTACCTCAATTTAGTGCTATTCTTCATGTTGCAGAGGCAATTCAAGGTTCCGGCGTGCCCATTATTGCAGACGGAGGCATCCGTTACTCCGGAGATATTGTAAAAGCCTTAGCAGCAGGAGCCGACACCATTATGGCCGGATCGCTCTTTGCCGGAGTAGAAGAGTCGCCCGGAGAAACCATTATCCTTAATGGTCGTAAGTTCAAATCATACAGAGGAATGGGATCCTTAGAGGCAATGCAGCAAGGGTCCAAAGACCGATACTTTCAGGATATGGAAGAAGATGTAAAAAAATTAGTTCCCGAAGGTATTGTGGCCCAGGTTCCTTTTAAAGGAGCCCTTTCAGAAGTGTGTTATCAACTGATTGGGGGACTGCGCGCAGGTATGGGTTATTGCGGTGCACTCGATCTAAAGGCGTTACGTTGCGCTCAATTTATCCGTATCACTTCTGCCGGTATCATCGAAAACCATCCCCACGACGTCTCCATCACGCGCGAAGCGCCCAACTACAGCAGATAATGAACAGATTCTCCCTCTTTTTAATCGCCGTACTTCTAACGACCGCCTGTTCGCTCTTCTCCTCCAAGTCTAATATAGGAGTGATCGCAGAAGTGAATAAAAAACAATTGCTTATATCCGATGTCGTCTATTTAATTCCAACGGGACTGCCCGCTCAAGACAGCATTGCCCTTTTGCGTCAATATATAAACACTTGGGCATTAGCACATTTGATGGAAGCAAAGGCCTTAAAGGAGCTTCCAAAAGAGCAACGAGATGTAAGTCAAGCCATTGAAGAGTATCGCCGCTCTCTGCTTGTTTTTCAGTACGAAAAAATGTTTGTTGAGACAAGGATTGACACCTCAATTACCCTTAACGACCTGACAAAGACCTATCAAGAGAACAGTGCGCTCTTTACCCTCTCCGAGCCGATTGCCAAAGTGCGCCTCATCAAGATCTCTCTTGACTCTCCCTATTTAGAAATGGTCCGATCTTTGTATCGTACAAAGTCAATAGAAGAAACCAATAAATTAGAAGAGATGATTAGTAGTTCGGCAGAAAAGTACGAAACATATAATGGGCAATGGATCGGCGCATCCAATCTTTCAAAAGAGTTGCCTGTCTCTACTGAGGAGGTGATTCGCTCCATTCCACGCGGTTATTTGGAGTGTATAGATAACTTTTTTGCCTATTACACCGCTTTTATTGAGGTGATTCCGGCCAACTCAATCGGTCCGATCGATTACGCGGAGACGTCGATCCGAAGCATTATTTTGGGCAAACGAAAACAGCAATTGTTAAAAAATTTAGAAAAAGAGGTGTTGGAAGAGGGGTGGAAAAACAACCAACTAAAAGTATATATTAATGAAAATGAATAGGATTCTTCTTTGGACAGCCACTCTTTGCCTGTCTCTCCCTCTAAATGCCCAAAGGTATAATGATGGCCTTATAGACAAGGTGATCGCGACCGTGGGAAACGAAATCGTCCAACTCTCCACATTAGAAACCGAAGTGAGTCAAATGATCCTTATGGGAGTGGTATCTGACCGAAATATCCGCTGTCGAGTACTTGAAAGTATTCTAATGCAAAAGTTGTTACTCAATCAGGCTAAATTAGATAGCCTTGAAGTGAACGAAAGCAACGTAGAGATGGAGTTAGAAAACCGTATTCAGGAATGGAAAACTCAGGCCGGAGGAGAAAAGGCGTTAGAAGACTACTTTAAAAAGCCACTCTTTAAAATCAGGCAAGAGATGAGAGAACAACTTAGGGAACAAATACTAACCATGCAAATGCGCAATAAGTTGCAATCCGATCTTCCCTCATTGACCCCAAAAGAGGTAGAAAGGTTCTTTCTTCAAACCGATAAAGACAGCCTTCCCATTATCCCTATTCAGTATCAACTACGTCAGATTGTTCTCTATCCATCAAAAGAAGATGCGGTGATGCAGGTGAAGGAGGAGTTGCTCACATTTAGGGAGAGGGTAATCAACGGCGAAAACTTTGGCGCATTGGCTGCTCTCTACTCACAGGACCCCGGATCTACCATGCGCAGGGGAGAATTGGGAATGGCAGCCAAACAGATCTTTTATCCCGCATTTAGCGATGCCGCCATGGCGCTCAGGCCGGGACAGGTGTCGCAAATTATTGAGACACCGGACGGTTTTCACATCATTCAACTTATAGAGAAAGAAGGAGATATGTTTAATGCCCGTCACATTTTACGCAAGCCTCAGTTTGGCAGCGATGTGCGTCAAAAGGCATTTAATAAACTCGACAGTCTTAAAAATCAGATTTTAAGCGACAGCCTCACCTTTGATATTGCTGCTACGCGTTACTCAATGGATCCAAAATCGAGCCGTAACAGTGGGCTGCTCTCTGACGAAAACAGCGGCTCTACCTACTTTGAAAAAGACCAACTTAGCCCTACAGACTATCGGGCGATCAGCAATCTTAAGCCGGGTCAAATATCTGATCCATACGAGTCAACAGACTTTGGAAGCGGAGTAAGCGTCACTTCGGGAAGACCAAATGACGGAAAATCAGGAAATATCGTTTATAAAATCATCAAGTTAGAGAAGATTTTACCGGCCCATCCTGCCAACCTGAAAGACGACTATCCCGTTATCCTCAATCATGCAGAAGGTCAACGTATGAATGGTGTAGTGGAAAAATTTGTAACGGAAAAACAAAAAATCACATATATTGTTATTGACCAACTATTTAGAGAGTGTCCCTTTGAACGGTCAGGCTGGGTCAAGTAGTATGACAAAAGGGGGTTACATATCATTTTTTCTTTTTCTGCTCATTTTGGCGCCTTGCTCTTTGTGTCGTGCCCAAATTGATCAGAAAACCGATGTGATTCACCTTTTAAAGGCAGAAGTAAGGGCTGAGCATTATGTGGAAAATGGAATCACTTATAGACGGGTTATTGGCCCTGCTAAATTTTTGCACAACAACACCTATATCTTGTGCGACACCGCCCTTTGGAATACCCAAAACCGTACGCTCGATGCCACCGGAAATGTACGCGTGCTCCAAGATCAGACCCAGTTAACGGGAGAGACCCTTCACTATATCCAGGACCTCAATTTGGCACAAGTGCGGGGCAAAGTGGTAGAGTTATTTGATAATAAGAACAATCACCTCCGTACCCAAAACTTGGACTTTAACACCAAAGACAGTATTGGCACCTTTTTTGGCGGAGGAAGTATGATGGACAGCGACGGAAACGTTCTTGAAAGCCTCTATGGTCGCTATTTTTCTAAGGAAAAGCTCTTTACGTTTGAGCAGAGAGTGGCCATGTATGCCGATACGGTGACCATCAAAGCCGATTCTGCTTTTTACCGAACAGATACCAACATCGCCACATTTCGTGGAAACATTAACGCTTGGCATACAGATGGATACCTACGATCAAGTCGCGGTCAATATGAACGGGATCTCGATTATTTTCACTTTAATAGAAATGTGTATCTAAAAACAGACGATAATGAGGTTTGGGCAGATACCCTCAATTTTGATCGACAAAAGGGGACGGGAACTCTTTACGGAAACATACAAATCCTCGATACCACTCAACACGTTATCTTGTTGGGAGATGTGTGTCACTTTTGGAATGATCCACAAAAGATTCGCCTTACCAAGAACCCCGTTTTTATTGCCTACAAACTTGAGGAAGATGCCACTGACTCACTCTTTGCACGTGCAGATACCCTGCTCTACCAAGTACTTCCCAAGTATCAGGTGGATAGTTCTGAAGTGGTAAGGGCAGAGGCCCGCTTACGTTACCTCAAGCCGGCCAAACCTGTTGACTCCCTGCCTCAGCCTGTCCCCCAGTCTGTTGACTCCCTGCCTCAGCCTGTCCCCCAGCCTGTTGACTCCCTACCTCCGACCATCTCTCCACCTATTGACTCTCTGCCTCCGACTGTTCCTCCACCTCTTGATTCCCTGCCTCCGCCAATCCCTCAACCTCTTGACTCCCTGCCTCCGCCTGTCCCTCAGCTTGTTGACTCCCTGCCTCCACCCCCACCCTTAGACACTACGTCTATCCGTCTCTTGTATGCGTGGCACAACGTAAAAGCATTTAGAAACAATGCCCAAGGTATAGCCGACTCCCTCATTTTTCACACAATTGATTCTACTGCAAGACTTTACGGAAAACCTGTGCTATGGAACGACAACAATCAGTTTTCCGCCGACAGCATCCAGTTCTTTTTCTATCAAGATAAAATCCATCGCGCCGACCTCTTCTCTACGGCCTTTGTGGTATCCCAGGAAGATGTCCGTCTCTTTAATCAAATCAAAGGAAAAGATATGATCGCCTACTTTCGCGACAACGATATTTACCGATTTGATGCCATTGGCTCCGCTGAGGCCATCTTTTGCATTCGCGAAGACAGCCTTGTCTCCTCAATCAATCGAAAATCGAGCAAAGAATTATCTATATCGCTCAAAGAGAGACAAGTACAGCGCATCACCTATAAAGAAAGTATCAAAAGCAATCTCTATCCACTGCTTGACCTAAGTATTAAGGATCGTGAACTCCCCAATTTCAGATGGATGGACAGTTTGCGTCCAAAAGATCGCTATGCCATCACCTCCAGAGCTATACGCCCTTCTATTGCCGATCAGTCCCAAACCGTCCAACCGCCTTCCTTTCCTTACACCCAACAATTCTTTCCCGGACACATCAAACCCATTGAACTAAAGCCCAAGAAGTCCGATACGCCACCTCTCCTTACCGACACCCTCCCAACGGTTTCTACGATTATTCCTAACATCGATTCTATCAAAATCAATCTGCTCTCAGGGCTTTTTCGCAATCTCAACAGAGACTCACTCCAAAGATCAGAGACACCACCTCCCGACACCATATTGCCACTACATCCTCCAATTATAGTCGATGCACCGCCCCCACCATCCGATACATTAGTGCCTCCTATCCAAATCATTGGGGATCCTACCGATCCCAAAGTGCAGGAAGTAACGCCCTACACTCCCACAAAAAAAGAGCTTCGCGTCCAACGAAGAGCAGAACGGAGAGAGCTTCGCGCCCAACGAAAAGCGGAGCGGAGAGAGAAGGCCGCGCTCAGAAGGGCAGAACGAAAAGCTAAGGCAACACAAAGAAGATAAGTGTTTCTTTTATGGTTATTTGGAATGCTGTATTAAGGTTTACAATAAATTCAAAAATTTTACCGAAAAATATCAGAATTATTTGTTACCTTTGTCGGCAATTACGTAATAATCTATTAATCACTTAAGTTTGCATTTATGAAAAAACTATTCTTTGTACCATCTGCTCTCATGGTGATGGCTTTGGTTACCGGCTGCCCTCCCTGCATGGATTACATTCCTGAAAACCCCTTCTCCATCGTCCCTGTCACCGACGTTTCATTATGCCTAAAAGACTCCACCACACGTGCGCCCGGCTCCATTTTTACCATGAATTATTCTGTTTTTCCTACTGACGCCACCAACAAAGCAGTTACTTGGGAGAGCAGCGATGAGAGCGTAGCTACTGTTTCTAACGGAACAGTCACCGTTACAGGTGCAGGCGGAACCCGCTGCACCATTACGGTCACCACCGTTGACGGTGGTGAAACGGCAGTATGTAAAGTTTTTGTTGCAGAAGAGCTTAGTACCGACGCACCCGGTTGGGGCGCAAGCCTTGGCACCGTTAGTTTTGCTTCGGACAAAACGTGGACCGTGGGTAACCAAATTTGGTCGGATGTGGTCATCTCCTCCGCCTGCAACAAGGAGAGCTATAACGGTGGCGAGTCACCCAACTTCCTTGCAGACGGTCGCAACAACCCCGGCTACCCCGGCACCCTCTTTTCTTGGGCAGCTGTTGTCCGTTATCAAGACCAGCTTTGTCCCTGTCCTTGGCGCGTTCCCACCTATCAGGATTTTATAGATTTAGACATTTCTTTGGGTGGAAACGGCATAAACAGAAGCGGTCAAACGGCATTTATCAACAGTACCTATTACGATCCCTCGGTTTGGGGTGGCGACTTAGTTAAATACTGTATCGGTAACGGCCTTGTGTTATCTATGTTCGACATTGCGTTCTACTGGTCACAAACCGATGGTAAGATATACTGGGGGAATTGCTTTCAGTTCACAGCCGATGGATGGGTCCAAATGCACCTCTATTACCAAAAGTATTACGGAATCACTCTACGTTGCGTTAAGTAAGGATTATTCCAATATATTCAAAAATTTTACTGCATTGTCGTGTGCAATTTTCATGTAGGACTCCTCTCCCAAGCCCATCCGCACGTTCATGCTAAACCAGCGCTCATTCCGCTCTAAGTTAGACATATAATAATCGGAACCAAACAGCACCTTGTGGCTCACTTCCCGATCGTGCAACAGGGCGCTGAACAAGGCTAATAAATCCATATCGGCTCCGGCGTAAGAAATGTCGGAGTATGTATGGGGGAATGATCGTAACATCTTGAGTACTTTAACAAACCAATTGTTCTGAATCTCTATCGGATCGTTACTTTTGTAGTATTTGATACATTGTGCATCCCCGCCAAAATGGGCAAAACACAACTTGAGCTGGGGAAAATCTTTAAGGAGCCACAGATAGTTATCGGGATCGGTATAGTGGTCGCCAAACTGTTTTTTGGAAGAGTAGTTCATCACCTCTTGAGTTTTAGGATGTATTCGCTCTTTTGGGGGTGGGATGTTTCTGCCAAAAACAGGGCCTGATGCCGAACAGTGGGTCGTCACCGGAAGATTATACTTTTGTGCATATTCATACAGAGGATAGAGGCGCTCGTCAAAAGGGAAAAACCCTAAGGAGGGGTAGAGCTTAATGCCTGTAAAGTTCTCTTCTTCAATATATCGACGAAACAGTTCAAAGAGATCGGGCCGTCTGGGATCGGCACAGAAAAAAGGATACAATTTTTGGGGAAATTTTTGCTTGAGCAAAGCCAACTCACTCAACTGTTGAGTAAAAGGCTTTGGCGCTTTACCTGCGCCCATGTAATCAAAATCGATGGAATGGACGGCAAAACGGGCATCCGAAGGGTAAAACATACACAAACGACTAAATACTTCCTCCTGAGAAGCCACATTTCCATTGGTCAAAAAAACGGCCAATCGATCTAATTTTCCATCGTCTTTCCAAGGAATTAGCTTATGTAATACCCGTGCTAACCTCACCCTTCCGGCCGTTGTCGAAGCCAACAGCCGCTGGCCGGTAATAAACTTTACCGGAACGTGATTAAAAGTAAACAAATGTGTATGGCAGTTGATTATGCACGGCATAATGCGCTGCTTATCAGTTACCAAGAAAAGAGGGGTAAACCGCTCATCATAGACTTAACCTGCCCCTTTACCGCAGCAATCTCCTTTTCGTGTTCGGATTGACTCAATACCTTGTCAACCAAATGTACAATCGGCTCCATATCTTTCTCTTTGAGGCCCCTTGTGGTGATGGCCGGAGAGCCAACCCTTATGCCTGAAGTTTGAAACGGAGAGCGGGAGTCAAAGGGCACCATGTTCTTGTTTACGGTTATATCGGCCTGTACCAATACCTTTTCTGCCATTTTGCCGGTCAGTTCGGGGAATTTGCTGCGCAAGTCTATCAACATCACGTGATTGTCCGTTCCGCCGGATACTACTTTATATCCTCTCTCGTTAAAGGCGGTAGCCATTGCCAAAGCGTTCTTCTTTACTTGCTCCTGATATACAGCAAATTCCGGTTGCAACGCTTCGTAAAACGACACCGCTTTTGCAGCTATAATGTGCTCTAAGGGACCTCCTTGAATACCGGGGAATACGCTCGAATTGATCATGGCCGACATCATCTTGGTCTCTCCTTTGGGCGTTTTTACGCCCCACGGATTTTCAAAGTCTTTGCCAATGATAATCAATCCGCCGCGTGGTCCGCGTAACGTCTTGTGGGTGGTAGAGGTGACAATGTGGGCATATTTAACGGGATTGTCCAAAAGTCCCACTGCAATCAATCCGGCAGGATGGGCCATATCGACCATAAAGAGGGCGCCAATCTGATCGGCAATGGCGCGCATACGGGCGTAGTCCCACTCTCTTGAGTAGGCCGAGGCACCGCCAACAATCAGTTTTGGTTTATATTCCAACGCCTTGCGCTCCATATCGTCATAATCGACACATCCGGTATCCTCTTTTACTTGATACCCAACTGCATTATAGAGAATTCCGGACATATTTACCGGTGAACCGTGCGTGAGGTGGCCGCCATGCGCCAAATCTAAACCCATAAAGGTGTCGCCGGGTTTGAGGCAAGCCATAAATACCGCCATATTGGCCTGTGCACCGGAGTGGGGCTGCACATTGGCATACTCGGCATCAAAGAGTTGGCACAATCGGTCAATCGCTAACTGTTCCGATTGGTCAACAATTTCGCATCCGCCGTAATAACGGGCACCCGGATAGCCTTCTGCATACTTATTGTTCATCACAGACCCCATAGCCTCAAGGACTTGGGGACTTACAAAATTTTCTGAGGCAATCAACTCTATTCCGTTCTGCTGTCGTGCTTCCTCCTTACGAATCAATTCGATAATTTGTAAATCTTGTTTCATCTCGTTACATATCAGGGTTACTCTTCTCCTACAATCTCTACTTTAATGTTTGCCTTAATCTCTCGATATATTTTGATTACAGCTTCATACTCGCCTACCTCTTTGATGTGGCCCTCTCCGGCCAAAACAATGTTGCGACGGTCGATTTCAAATCCTGCAGCAGCCAATACGTCTGCCACTTGAATATTATTAACGGAACCAAATATTTTTCCGGTGCTGCTCACCTTGGTGGCTAATTTAAACTGTTTTCCGTCTAATTTGGCCGCCAAATCGGTGGCATCCTTACGGATCTTGGCCTCCTTGTGGGCACGTTGCTTGAGGTTCTCGGCCAATACTTTTTTTGCCGAAGAGGTTGCCATAATGGCATATCCCTTGGGAATAAGATAATTTGCTCCGTATCCGTTTTTTACGGTGACTAGGTCGTCTTTATGGCCTACATTAGGCACGTCTTGTTTTAAAATGATTTCCATGGTTTCTTCTCCTCTACGCTATTTTAACAAATCGGTTACATAAGGAAGCAACGCAAGGTGACGGGCACGTTTAACGGCCTGAGAAACTTTACGTTGAAACTTTTGAGAAGTTCCTGTAAGGCGACGGGGCAAAATTTTACCCTGCTCATTTAAAAAGCGTTTCAAAAATTCTGCGTCCTTATAGTCTATATAGGTAATTCCCGTCTTTTTAAAACGGCAATATTTTTTCTTTTTCACCTCCACGGCAAGGGGGTTGAGGTAGCGGATTTCGTTGTTTTGTGTTGGCATGATTCTCTCCTCCTTATAGTTGTGGTGTTTGAATGGGTTCTACCTTTTTGTCATGTCGTTTGGTGGCATACGCAACGGCATGCTTGTCCATACTAAAAGTGAGAAAACGAATGATTCGCTCGTCACGACGATACTGAAGCTCGAGCTTGGCAATCAACGTAGGGTCTGCCTTAAATTCGAACAGGTGGTAAAATCCTGTTGTCTTTTTTTGGATAGGATAGGCCAATTTTCGCAGGCCCCAATCCTCTTCGTGCACCATCTCACCCTGATTTTCGGTGATATAGTCACGGTACTTGCTTACCGCTTCCTTCATCTGAGTATCAGACAAAACGGGAGTTGCAATGAAAACGGTTTCGTACTGTTTGATCATAATTTGTATTAATTGTTAAAAAATGGGCTGCAAAGGTAAACAAAAAAATGGTAGGGGTGAAAAATTTTTCGCCCCTACCCCATTTTTTTTGATCTTTGCTACCGTGTCGGCGCATTTTTTAGCACCTCCACCAAAAAGTCCCACCACTTCTCCACCGTTGGAATCAATGCCCTTTCATCGGGCGAGTGGGGAGAGCGCAGGGTGGGTCCGCAGGAGATCATGTCCCAATGGGGATAGTTTCCACCCAAGATGCCGCACTCTAATCCGGCATGGATCGCTTTTACCTGAGGCTCCACACCAAACATTTTTTGGTATATCTCTTTCATTTTCTTGAGAATAGGCGAATCCATATTGGGACGCCATCCCGAATATCCGCCGCTAAACTCTGTGTTGGCGCCTGCAAGTGCAAAGGTGGCACCCAAAGTTTGGGCCAATTTTTCTTTTGCAGAATCGACAGAGCTGCGCATGAGGCACTTAATCCAAATCTTTCCATCTTCTGATTTTACAATGGCTAAATTATTGGAGGTCTCAACTAAACCGGGCATACTGTCACTCATGCGGAATACGCCGTTAAAGGCTGCAATCACAGAGCGTACCGCAGTAATGGCCGTAGCTGCATCCATCACAAAAGCGGGGGGTGTCGATTCGGCAACCAACGCCACTTGAACATCCGGATCTGCGATGGAGAGTTCGGCTTTTGCGGCGGCGGTTATCGTTTTGATGTGTGCTTCTACATCTGTAATCTTGTCTTTGGGAACCACAACCTTGGCAAACGCTTCGCGAGGGATGGCATTTCTAAGACTGCCCCCTTCGATTGAGGATAAACGCACGCCAAACTTGGTGAGCAAAGGTAATAACAAACGTGTAATCAACTTATTGGCATTACCTCTGTAGAGTACGATGTCCATTCCGGAGTGGCCTCCTTTGAGTCCCGTTACATTGAGGCTGTATGGTGCCATATTGGCGGGAACGGGTTCCTCTTTGTATCCAAAGGTAAAGGTGCCGTCCAATCCGCCGGCGCATCCTACATAGAGTTCGCCTTCATCCTCAGAGTCAAGGTTAATGAGGATATCGCCTTTGACCACACCTCCCTTTAGTTCGCGGGCGCCCGTCATTCCGGTCTCCTCCTCTGCGGTAAAGAGCGCTTCTATAGGCCCATGTACCAAATCTTTGGCTTCTAATACCGCCATGGCGGCGGCCATACCCAAACCGTTATCGGCACCCAAAGTGGTGCCGGTGGCATATACCCATTCGCCCACAATACGCGGTTCAATCGGGTCTTTTTCAAAATCGTGTACCTTATCGCTGTTCTTTTGTGGCACCATGTCAAGGTGCGCCTGAAGGATAATGCCACAACGCCCCTCCATGCCGGAGGTGGCCGGTTTGCGAATAATCACATTTCCTGCATGGTCAACAATGGTTTCAAGTCCAAGGTCTTCTCCAAATTTTTTAATAAAAGTTACCACTTTTTCCTCATGTCCTGAGGGGCGTGGGATTTGGGTGAGTGCATAAAAATGTTTCCACACTCGTTTGGGGTTTAAATCTGCAATCGTCATATATGTAATGTTTTAAATGTTTATCTGCCCGTGGAGACATTGATTGGGAAACTGAGTATTTGGCCCAACTGATAGATCAATACACGCGACTGCGTTAGCAACTCCTGTCCGTCACTAAGCAAAAGTTGCATGGCTAACGGTTTGCGATAGAACAACTTAACGGCGCTCTTGCCGGAGTCGGGAGTTACAAAAGGCATCTGAGGTTGGGAATCGTCTGCTTTAAGTTCCAATACAATCGGACGACCGCTCACATTAGAAGCGGGCACCAATCCTTGGGTATCGGAGAGTCTAAAGGCAATATAGACCTGTCTTGGAGAGGAGGCAACGGGCTGTACATCAAATTGCATCGATTGGGTACGGAATACCGATTTGCCTAAAAAGAGGCTCAAATACTCCTCCTCAATGCGCGTCATCTCTTTGACGGCATCGCCCAAAGCGGCCCCGCTAAAGGTGGCATCGGTATCGCCGGTGATGATCTCCATTCGCTTGTTTCGAATCTTAAATATCAATGCAGCTGCTTCCTCTGCCCTCTTTTCGACGCTCTTTTCTACCGTTTGGCTTTGAGGAACGGCCACTCGGTTGATCCCCGATGCGCTCTGCTCGGCGCGGTAGAGGGTAATTTGCTCCTGAGTGAGGTGGGAAGAGACGCCTTTATCAATAAAAGCTGCTTTTGCCTGAGAGGTAAAACGCGAATTTGTTTCCATTCCCAAATTACTGTCGGATAACACAATCAATCCCTGAGCACTAAACTGAAAAAAGTTAGCAATGGCACTCTTTACCCCTGTGAGGTTTACCATATAGGTAAACGCCGGATCGGCCTCTAAATAGGGACGAACCTGCACTTCTGTGATTCGCACTTGCGCCTGATTCTCTGTACGGGCCTCCAATCCAAGATACTTTTGGGCAAACCGAGCATAAGGGCCGGCAGTAAAGACTTCTCGCTCTGCCTCCACATTAATATGTAATGTAGTCATGGGCAACGAATAAACAACGGCTCCATCAGGAATCAACCCCTCCGGTCTCAACTCCTGAGCAAAAGCGGAACTTGCTGAAACAAGGCTGCCAACCAATAAGGATAGGCAATAAAATCTTCTATTCATGTCATTTAATCAATATAGTATCTATTCATAATCTTGCAAAGATAGTCAATTATCTTCTTATCTCCTTTTCCACATCTCTTTTCCAACGCCTGTGGCTCCAAAGCCAAATATCGGGCTGTTCGTATATATTTGATTCTAAGAGTTTTACGTATTTCAATGTGATTTCGCCTTCGGCAAGTTCGTCGGGATGGTTGCAGATATGTTGTACGGTAATTAAGTATCGACCCCGCCCCACCTTGTTCATTTTGTAGTAAGCCACCGCACAGTTCATCATCCGCGCCAACTGCTCCGGTCCATTCATCATCAAGGTTTTCTGATGTAGGAAATCGACACAATAGCGCGATCCGGGAGGCGGCGATTGATCGGCAACCAAGGCATAGAGCCAAGGCTCGCGGCGGTGTTTGGCAATAAAGCGGGCAACCTGTTTAGACTCCACCAACGCGCCAAAACGATGTTTTTTCCGCACGGAGTAAAAGAATTTCTCCATCACCGCATTTGTCAACTCCTTATATACCATTGCCATATTCTCTTTTGGATAACCTGCCCATCCCAAATCGGCAAATACCGAAGTGGATAAAAAGTACTCCCAATTGCCCAAATGTCCGCTTAGCAATAAGACGCTTCTATCATGCTCATAATGAGCCTTTAATAGTTCCGCATCTTCTAAACGTACCCGTTTTGCCAACTGTTTGGGGGTGGCCGCCACATACCAAATCATCTCGGCAGCCAAGTCGGCAAAATGACGGTAAAATTTACTGGCCAACACCTCAATCTCTTTGTACTTCAGATGGGGAAAAGAGCGGGCCAAATTGATATATATAGTTGATTTTCTGTAACCAACAATGCGATAGACAAAAAAGTAAAAGATATTTGAAAAAACGTAGTGAACCCTCAGGGGCAACAGACTTACAGGGTACAGCAAACCATAGAGCAGATAGAAGATACACTTTTTCATACCGACAAAGTTACAAAAAATCTTTTCACCAATTGGTCTTTATATCTTTTTATCCTTATCTTTGTCAAAATTAAAAAATCTTAAAACTTATATTATGTTTAAAAATCACCCCAAAGGACTACTTGGAGCGGCGCTCTCGAATATGGGCGAACGCTTTGGCTTTTACATTATGATGGCGATTCTGATACTTTTTCTCGAATTTAAGTTCGACTTTGTAGGAACGCCTTATGGAGGACTCATCTATTCTATCTTTTATGCGCTGATCTACGTTCTTGCTCTCGCAGGCGGTTTTATTGCCGACAGAACCAAAAAGTACAAAGGCACCATTACTATGGGGCTTATACTCATGATGATCGGATATCTGATTATTGCATGGCCAACGCCAACCCCTGCCCCTCAAAAAACCTTGACGTTAGTTATCACCTGCTTTGGTCTCTTTGCCATTGCGTTTGGTAATGGTATGTTTAAAGGAAATCTTCAGGCAATTGTTGGTCAACTCTATGATAATAACCCTCAGTATGAAGAGAGACGTACAATTGGATACCAAATCTTCTATATGTTTATCAATGTAGGCGCCATGTTTGCTCCCGTCTTGGCCGTGGGTCTTAGAAACTGGGTGGTATCTTCTCAGGGATACGCATTTAATTCAGACCTTCCCGCCCTGTGTAACGAATTTATTTCCAATAGCGCTGCCATGACGCAGGAAGCATTGGCAAGATTTTCGGCTCTTGCCGTAGAAGTAGGAAATAAACTCCCCGGACTTAACGAATTTGCCCACGACTATCTTAGTGTGTTTGTTAGGGGGTATCACTACTCTTTTGCCATAGCCATTTTTGCCATGATGATCTCCTTTGTGATATTTATGGCAAACAAAAAGAAGTTTCCCAATCCGTCCAAAAAGGTAAAAAGTGCAGATACCCGCGATATGGATATTGCAGAGATCAGGCAGCGTATTTATGCCCTTTTTGCCGTATTTTTTGTTGTTATCTTTTTCTGGTTCTCTTTTCACCAAAACGGCGTAACCTTGACCAAGTTTGCCAACGACTATACACAACTTGACGGTATGGTTCTTGACTTGGGCTTTACTCAATTAAAGGGTGCGGAATTGTTTCAATCATTTAATCCTCTGTTTGTTGTCTTTCTGACTCCCATCATCATCGGCTTTTTTGGCTGGTTACGGGCAAAAGGAAAAGAGCCCTCTATTCCCAGAAAAATCGGTATCGGTATGGGAATCGCGGCGTGTGCCTTTATTGTTATGGCCATCTTTTCTTACGGACTTCCCTCAACTGCCCAAAGAATGGCAGAGGGTGGTTTGGACTCCGCGTTACGTGTAACTCCGTGGTTACTCATTGGAACCTACTTTATTCTTACGGTTGCAGAACTCTTTATCAGTCCGTTAGGATTGGCATTTGTTTCTAAAGTGGCTCCTCCAAATATGCAGGGGGTGATGCAGGGTGCATGGCTAAGCGCCACAGCAATAGGTAATCAACTGCTTTTCATTGGGACAATCTTCTATAATAGCCTCCCCATTTGGGCTACCTGGACGTTGTTTGTAGCAGCCTGTCTGATCTCTATGGGAACCATGCTTGGAATGGTTAAATGGTTGGAGAGGGTCACTAAATAGCGTTTGTGTTTACCGCAATTGTTATCCTCAACTGGAATGGAAAGGCCTTTTTGGAGGCCTTTCTCTCTCCATTGTTGGATAGTATTGCTTTGTTGGAAACGGAGGTGATCATTGCCGACAACGGCTCCACCGACGGGTCGGTTGACTTTTTAAGGGAACACTATCCGCAACTCCGTCTGATCCTTTTTGAGCAGAACTTAGGTTATACCGGCGGGTATAACCGCGCTTTGGCGCAAATCGAAGCCAAATATTATGTTTTGCTCAATTCCGATGTACAAGTGGATGTAAACTGGCTGCCGCCGTTACTCGCCTTTATGGAGTCCCATCCGCAGGCGGGGATTTGTATGCCCAAAATCCTTTCTCAAAGCCAACCCGACTTTTTTGAATACGCCGGGGCGTGCGGAGGTTTTATTGACCGCTACGGCTATCCCTTTTGTCGCGGCAGGATTCTTTCCTATGTGGAGTCCGACAACGGCCAATACAACACGCCGATGGAGATATTTTGGGCAAGCGGTGCTTGTTTATTGATTCGTGCAGCTCTTTTTCATGAGTTAGGGGGATTTGATGATCGATTTTTTGCCCACATGGAGGAGATTGACCTGTGCTGGCGAGCCAAAATCAAGGGGTTTCAGGTGTGGGTGGTTCCGCAGTCTCAGGTGTTTCATGTGGGCGGCGGTACGCTACCCAACGACTCCCCGCAAAAACTCTACCTCAATTATCGGAACAACCTTTGGATGCTCTACAAAAACCTCCCTCCCAAAAGACGTTATCCCCTCTTGTTCCCAAGAATGTTGTTGGATGGGTTGTCGGCCTTTGTCTATCTGATTCAGGCCAAACCAAAACTGTTTGCCGCCGTAGTAAGGGCGCACCGCCATTTTTGGAAAGGACGCAAACAATTAACACCCAACACAACGGAAACAATCGACCCAAACGTCCTGACTTTTATCCGACAAACCATCTGGAACAAAAGCATCGTATGGAACTTTTTCCTGCACCGGAAAAGGCTTACCTTTGAAAAATTATCCCATATTCACCCTTTTTGAGCCGATTATTTGTTTTATTTGGCTCAAAAGTGTATCTTTGCGCCGAATAATCCTTAGATTCGGCTCATACATTATCAAATCTCCAACCTCCCCTCTGAGGGCTCTTTGTAGGCGTTTGCTAATTTTAGATAGTTGTTGATTTTATCAAAGTCAGAACCAATGATGTGGGTTGAAAAGTGTTGGAGTTTATCCATGACACGAATAAAGGCGTCCGGCTCTTTTTGGTTGGTCAATTTTTTAAGAGATAGAAGGTAATCTTCTCTGTAAACGGTGGGTACAATAATGCGCGTTTGTCCGCTTTTAAAGAGTTCTGCGTTCCCCATCAAACGCGATACCCTTCCGTTACCATCTGTAAAGGGGTGAACTTCAGATACCAAAAACATCATAAAGATCGCTTTTGACATGGGGTCACTCAGGGCTGCATAATACTTAAATCCCTGCCTTAATGTTCCTTCGACTAAGGTGTAATCGGTAAATTCCGTGTTTCCTGCTCTGTTGTTTTGGGTTTTAAAGACTCCTGCGTTCACCTCCTCCGCCCTGCCGGCCATCATGATTACATGGCGGCGTTTTAATATTTCAATCAGATTATCTGCGGTTACAGGAGTGGTGCTCATCTCAAAGCTATTGGATACAATCTCAAATGTTCCTAAGATATCGTGAGAATCCTTTATCCTTTTGGGAAGGGCAAGGCCGGTATCGACAATCTTCTTGGCCTCTTCAACAACAAACTCCGTACCCTCTATGTAATTAGAAAAATAGGCTTCAAAAAAGGAGAACAAGCGAAAAGAGGCCTCCGACCTGTTGTTATCCGGCCGCTCCGGAAAATAGGCGTTGCATAACTTATCATACAGAATTTCAAACAGTTCGACTCGTTTTGGGTCGTATGGCACTCCCGCGGCCCTGGCTTTGGCAGAATCAGAACTTAATACGTATGCGGGGCGCGTCTTTAACAAAGCCGATATTATGCCGTTTAGCTTGTCAAATTCTTGATTAAGATTTAGCTGAAAAGCAATCTCTTTTGCTTTATCTCTGAATCTATTGATGCCTTCTTCTCCTTCTCGGATAATGATTTTTTCTAACCTCTCTTCGATAAATTCGATGGGGAAATTTTTGGATTCGCTGCCCTTCTTCCTCGAAATTTGCATATTTTCGAGCATCCACCTCCACTCTGACGAAACATGGAGTCCTCCTATGTTTATATCGGATTCCAATGGAGGTTTTCCTTCCATTACGTTGAGTATAATTCCTTTAAAATTGGTTATTCTTTTTGAATAATGATCGGTTATAAAAAAGTGTCCCGACTCCGTTGGCCTCAATTCCAAGGCGCTCCGATGGCTGATGACCGCGTGTGGAAATCGCCATTTGAGGATGTCAAAAAAATGACGTTTAATGATATGCTCCGCACTATCCAATAAATTGGTAGTATATATTTTAGGTGCTATTTTTTTTATTTTACCTTCCTTTTCTGCCCTACTGATTTGATTAGAGATGCTTTTATCCGAAGAGGCGAAGATGATTTCCTGTGGAATTTTTTCCATGATAACGACTATTTGGGCGCAAAAATAGGAATTTTTTCCATTATAGCCCTATTTTTGTGGAATTTTTTCCTTTATAACACATCCAACACCTGCTCCAAGCGTTTCCCTCGAGATCCCTTTATCAAAATGGTGGCGCCGGTCAAAGGATGCTCCAATAGATAATTCCTCAACTTTTCGACTGTATCGAATGTATTCCCCAACCTTGTCCCAACCAAAAACGCCTGCCCAATCACCCCATTTTTCTGTAACGACACCAATCGCTCCACCAAGATCCGATGCTCTCGCTCCGAATCGAGACCAAGCTCCAACATATCGCCAAGAATCACCACCTTATTTTCTGCTTGAAGCTGTTCAAAATTATCCAAGGCCGCCGCCATACTGGTGGGGTTAGCATTATAAGCGTCTATAATCAACGTATTTTTTCCCGTTTGTTTCCACTGAGAACGGTTATTGGAGGGTACATAACCACTAATGGCAACCGCTGCCGCCTTGTGATCCACACCAAAAACAGCCCCCACCGCCAACGCCGCCAATACGTTGTCGGCATTATAAGCGCCCACCAATTGGGTTTCGATCAACGGATATCCCGGTACAGAAATCCGCAAAAAAGGAAAAGCGGAGTCAACCGGAAGAACAGAGGCCTTTTGGTGATTTAATCCGTAGAAATGTCTCTCTTTTTGCCCTCCCCTCTCTTTGGCCATTCCACACAAAAGGGGATTGTCGGCATTTACAAAAAGCGTTTGGGCAACCTCGTAGAGGGCGCCTTTGGTTTGCATTACCCCTTCTAAAGAGCCAAATCCCTCAAGGTGCGCTTTCCCTACATTGGTAATCAAGCCGTAGTCGGGCCAGGCGATGGCCGCCAACTGGGCAATCTCTCCCGGATGGTTGGCACCCATCTCTACCACCGCCACCTCTGTGGCCGTATCCATACGCAACAGGGTCAACGGAACGCCAATATGATTGTTCAAGTTGCCCGACGTAGCGCACACCTTATAACGAGTCGATAACACTGCAGCAATCAACTCTTTAGTCGTTGTCTTTCCATTGGTGCCGGTGAGCGCCACCACGGGAAGACCCAGCGCCTCCCTGTGCCGGCTTGCCAACTGTTGCAGCGCCTCCAACACATCGGGAACCAAAATAAACCGCTCTCCCTTTGCCACCGGCCTGTCAATCACTGCATACGCAGCGCCGGCCTCAACAGCTTTTTGTGCTTTGTCTTTGCCGTCAAAGTTGTCTCCTTTGAGGGCAAAAAAGATGTCGCCGGGTGTAACGTTTCGGCTATCGGTCGAAACAGAGAGATGCTCCAAAAAAATATTGTATAAATCTTTCATGATTACGGTTTTAGAACCTGTTTCTTATTTTCCGGTTGACCCAAATCCCCCCGCCCCCCGCTCCGTTTTGCTCAGTTCTTCCACCTCATTCCACTCCACCCTAACGTGCGTGGAAACTACCATCTGGGCAATGCGTTCGCCCGGATTTAACACAAACGGAGTGTCGGACAAATTGACCACAACCACTTTAATTTCGCCTCTGTAATCGGCATCCACCGTACCGGGGCTGTTGACCACCCCAATCCCATGTTTGATGGCCAAGCCGCTTCGGGGACGAATCTGCGCTTCAAATCCCACCGGAAGCTCAATATAGAGGCCCGTAGGCACTAAGCAACGTTGCAATGGGTTCAAAACTACAGATTCGGGAATGTGGGCATACAAATCCATACCTGCAGCGCCGGGGGTGGCATATTGCGGAGAGGGATAGGGTGAGGTATTTACAATTGGGACTTTCATGGGGCTATATTCTCGATTTAACCATGCAAATATAAAACTAAATTTTAAAATTGCATACTTATTCGCCTATTTTTTCCCTTTTCCAAACAAAAACAACGTACCCTAAAATGAGTAGGGTGTGCAGGGATAGTTTTATCCAAAGCGACACAACAGGAAGGAGAAGTGTCCCGCCCCAAATTGCCAATCCAACAACAATATAGCTTGTTACGCGCCCCCACTGGTACGGTACGCGGTAAAACTTTTGTCCAAGCAGCACGTTCATTCCCAAAATCATGGCATAACTTGCCAAGTGCGCCCAGGCGGCTGCCATATAACCAAAACGCGGCATAAACAAGATGTTGATAATCAGCGTTACTATCAAACCGGCGCACGTAATGTAAAGGGCATAAGAGGTCTTTTCGGTGATTTTGTACCAGATGGACAAGTTAAAACTCAACCCCAGCAACACAGCCCCAAAGAGCATGATAGGCACTACGCTAAGCCCTGCCCTAAACGACGGCCCAATGATCAGCCCAATCACGTCAATGTAGAGCATCACCCCCAAAAAGATCAACATACAAAAAGCGGTGAAGTAGTTTAACACTCTGGCATATAACTGAGTGCCCTGCTTCTCTTTTGCCTGCGCAAAGAAAAATGGTTCGGCGGCAAAGCGAAACATCTGGATAAAGAGGTTCATCAGCACCGTGATCTTTACTCCCGCCTGAAAAATCCCCAACTCCGATTGCCACACCTTGCCTGCGGGGGTAAAAAATCGGAATAAAATTCGGTCGCTAAAGTCGTTAAGGATACCCGGAAGGCCTGCCAACATCAAGGGAAAGGAGTAGAGCATCATCTTTTTCCAAAGTGAGGCATTAAACCCGATCACCCCCTTTTTGCACAGTTGCGGAACAAACAAAAGCAAAGAGATAAAGCAGCTTAAAAAGATGGCAAAGAGCACATAGCTAAAATCGGGGACGGGAGAGACAAAGCGCAACAATAATGATTGGGGATGATGTTGGAGGTACGAAGGCAGCGCTAAGAATAACAGTAGGTTAAATCCTAGTTCGCATGAAATTTTCACCACCTTAAAGAGGGCAAATTGCAACGCCTTATGCGCATAACGAAGCCGTGCAAAGAGGATCGAGGTAAAGTTATCAATGGCCAAAATAGCGCACAAATAGACTATACACTTACCATACCCCTGATAGCCCAACAGCAAGGCAAATGAGTTACCAAAAAGTAG
>JAITFU010000139.1 GCA_031281125.1 Prevotellaceae bacterium
CCTTTGAAAATGGACAGCAAACCTTTTTTGGAGAAAAGTTTGACGACATTACAAAGAACATGAAGGGCGCTGAGACCAAAGACGAATTTGACGTGGTGTTTGTGAACGGAAAATCTGTGTGCACTGTAGAGGTCAAATATAAAGGGCGCACTTTTAGACTCAACTTTCCCAAATACAAAAACCACCAAATCTATTTGGCATTGGCGGCTTTGGTGTTCAATCAACGGGTTGAGGATGAGTGTGCGAGCAAAGGTATTGCCATTGTCAAGCAGGTGGGAGAATCGGTGGTGGTGAATGACAAAAATTTGAAGGTGTATTAGATCGTAAAAACGAAGTGTCTAAACTTTTTTTACTTTTGCACAAAACATATCATCATGAAAAACATCCGTATTTACATCTTTTCGCTTTTTACAATTCTTTCATTAAGTCTTGTTGCACAAACTGTTAATCAAGAAGAAGTTCTTAAAAACATCGAATCCTACACCCACCAAATCATTAAAGAGTGGCAAATTCCGGGTATGGCCCTCTCCATTGTAAAGGATGACCAAATCATTTATGCCAAAGGTTTTGGACAAAAAGAGATGGGTATTGACATACCGGTGGACGAGCATACCTCCTTTCAAATTGGATCGGTATCCAAATCGTTTACCGCCCTCTTAATGGCCATGTTGGTGGACGAAGAAAAGGTGGGTTGGGACGACCCCGTTAAAAAACACCTTCCCGATTTTGAGATGTATGACCCCTGGGTGAGCGATAACCTGCTGATTAAAGATATTATGATCCACCGCACCGGTCTGCCCGGTCAGTCGGGCACCTATATTCCCTGCTTGGGTTATGACCAAGAAGACGTTTATAAAATGTTTAGGCTGATCAAACCATCCACAAGCCTGCGTACCGGTTATGATTACAACAACATCACCTTTATAATCGCCGCAAAGATTATCGAAAAGTATATGGGTAAACCTTGGGAGGAGTGTGTGACCGAGCGGATTTTTATCCCTTTGGAGATGCAAAACAGCTCACTAAATGAAAAAGGGTTTACCTCCGCCACAAACGTATCGATCCCCCATAGTTTTGACTACGAAAACGGCGCGATGGCCGTCAAAGCGCTTCACGGTGCAGAAGATCAAGCTCTTTACTGGCTCACCGTCATTGGCCCTGCCGGAGGGGTGGTCTCTTCTGTGGTTGATATGACACAATGGATTCGTTTTCATTTATCGGACGGCACCTTTAATGGCAAACAAATCCTCTCCGAAAAAAACCTCAACTATCTGCACCGCGGCCAGTTAATCACTTCTCAATACCCCAACCGCATCACCACTTACGGCCATTGCTGGTTTATTGAACAAAACAACCGCTACAAAGTGTTTTTTCATACCGGCACCACCTGGGGTTACGCGGCGCTCTGCGTGTATGTTCCTGAACTTAACTTAGGGATGATGTTTTTGGCCAACTCCGAGATCCCTGCTACTCCTCGTTATGCCTTTATGCGCCGCCTGATTGATCTCTTTTTGGGCGCGCCCGACAAAGATTACAGCGGTGAGGCGTTGGCCGACTGGTTAAAAAGCGAGCAGGCCGATGTGGAAAAAGCGGATGCCAAAAAGGCCGAAACCGTTAAAACTGACCCTGCTCCGTACAATGCCTATACCGGCACATATCAAAAAGAGCGGTTGGGAGACGCCCTCATCACCTTAGAGCAGAACGAACTTTACATAACAGTAGGGCCTAAAAATTGGAAAGCGTCCTTAAAACATATCAACGGACACGATTTCTCTTTCTATATGGGCGGACACACTTTTTCCATCCATTTTGAAATGGGAGATGACGGAAATGCTGCCTCTATCGACATCGATATGGGTCAGGATGAACACTTTGGCGCTTGGGAGAGGATATAGCACAGGTTATTAACGGGAGGCGGCCATCCTAAAACCGAGGTTAAGAAAGATGTAATCGGGACTGGTTTTACTGCGCCTTGGTGAACGGCAGCCGGCGGCAGGGGTGGACCAACTTCCGCCACGTATCACGCGTTCAGTACCGGTTGCCGATCCGGTTGGGTTGTCAACAGGTTCACCGGGCGGCGTTCCGTAATTTGTTTCATACCAGTCGCTACACCATTCAAACACATTGCCGTGCATATCAAATAATCCCCAAGGATTTGGATCATAACTTCCTACCGGACTGGTGATTTCCAAATAAACACCCACCGGATTGCCGTTATAGGGGTATCTGCCATCGTAGTTGGCTTGGTCGGTGGTGAGGTTGTCTCCTGTATAAAACGGACCTTTGGTGCCGGCGCGGCAGGCATATTCCCATTCGGCCTCAGTGGGTAAACGTCCTCCGGCCCATTCACAAAACGCTTTGGCGCCATACCATGTTACAAAAATTACAGGAGAGTCGGCGTGCCCATCGTTAGGAACCCATTTATTAACTTCATAGTGGAGACCCCATGTCAGGTGAAGGCCTTTTATCGGAAGACCATTTTCATCCACAATGGTAGGACCCCAACCCGTAATGGGTACCACGTCATCTTCTGTGTATCCCTTGGCATTCAAAAAACGGCAATATTGCTCATTGGTAACTTGCTTTGCTGCAAGATAGAAGTCGTCTAAGGTCACTTCGTGTTCTACTTCGTCTTGTCCACGCTCCGGTTGTGTTTGGGGACTCCCCATAATGTAGGGATCTCTTCCTTTGATTGGTATCAATACAACTCCTTCTAAGGTGAGTACGGTGGGGCCGGGAACAACATAATCCATACAGTCAGGATTGCATCCTACAGTCATCAAGGTGATTGTGACGACTGCCATAAATAGTAGTTTTTTCATTGTTTCAAAATTTGCGCAAATGTAGTAAATTTTATAGATCGCCAAAATATTTCCTATAAAAATGCCGATACCATTCGTTCGTTTCCATTGAGGTCCTTAACCACCTGCACCGACTTGTATCCGTGCCCAACCAAGAGCGCTGTAACCTCATCTCCCATCTCTTTGTTGATTTCAGCCATCACCCTTCCTCCCTCTTTGAGAAAAGCTTTTCCCCATCTTCCCAAGGCCCTATAGAAAAGCAGCGGATCATCATCCGGTACAAAGAGGGCATGGTGCGGCTCCCATTCAAGTACATTTGTCCGCATTTGCCCCTTTTCTCCCATCCGCACGTAAGGCGGATTACTGATAATCAGGTCAAAGGAGTGGGGCAAAAGAGCGGATCGGTACAGATTGGGATCTTGTAATATATCGGCTTGAATAAAATGGACGTCTGTGTGATTTAATCGATTGTTTTCTATGCCGACATCTAACGCATCCTTATAAAGATCAACTCCATAGACCTTTGACTGCGGAAAGACCTTGGATAGAGCAATGGCAATTGCGCCCGAACCGGTACAAAGGTCCATAATTTGGTTGCCATCAAGTAACAACTGTTTTGCCCAACGTACCAACTCCTGTGTTTCGGGTCTGGGAATGAGCACACCTTCACGTACTTGAATCTCAAGCCCGTCAAAAAAGGCTTTTCCCAATATATACTGTATGGGCCTGCCCCTCTGTAGATCGAGCGAGGCCCTTTGCACGTATGGCAATTGCTCTACAGGCAAAAGGCGATCGGGATCAGAATAGTAGCAATGGGCAGGAATATTGCACAAATCCTCTAATACAATTGTAACAAGCGCCTTAGCCTCGTCTTTGGAGTATAACGGAATAAGTCGCTCTACCTCTAAATCGACATACATTTTAACAGTCATGCGCGGCCAAACCTGTATAGTGCATCTTCAATCAATAGATTAATAAATGACTCCATAGGTATGCCCGCAGCGTGTACCTGTTGCGGTACCAAACTCATTTGGGTCATTCCGGGGATTGTGTTTACCTCCAAAAAGAGCACATCTTCTCCGCGTACTATGTAATCGACCCTAATGAACCCGTTACAACCTATATAATCAAAAATTTTTGAAGTGATCCCTTGCACCTTGTCGCTAAGTGTATCAGGAATGGGGGCGGGCGTTAACTCAATACTGGCGCCCTCATATTTTGCCTGATAGTCAAAAAACTCGTTGTTTGAAACGATCTCTGTTACCGGCAACATAATGGTTTGGGTGGAGGTTTTTAGTATCCCATTGGTGAGCTCCCTTCCGGCAATATACTCCTCAACCAATACTGTATCACACTCTTTTAACGCGTGGTTTAAAGCGGGTTTGATTTCTGCTGCCGATTTTACCTTAGTGATGCCAAAACTGCTTCCGCCGCAGTTGGGTTTCACAAAAAGGGGTAATCCCAATCGATCTACCACATCCTGCTCATCTACAATATCACCCTTCTGTATCAACACCTCTTTGGCCATCAAAATACCCGCCTCTCGCAAATGGCGCTTGCATACATACTTGTTAAAAGCCAAGGCCGACACATTGGAACGACTTGAAGTGTGGGGGATCCCCAATCGTTCAAGATAGGCAGGCAGAACGCCGTCCTCACCCGGAGCGCCGTGGATCATAATGAGCGCCACGTCAAACTTCACCATTTCTCCATTTTGCAGAAACGTAAAATCTGCCTTGTTTATCTCCTTATCCTCTTCCACTCGCCAATCTTCTCCTCTAAGTTGCACTTCGTATAGATCATACTTATCTCTATTGATATACAACGCCACATTCCGCCCGCTCATCACCGACACCTTCCACTCCGGCGAGTTGCCACCAACCACAAGAGCAACTTTTTTTTTCTTATTCAAAACACTTCTATTCAACCGCTTAATTATTGAAATATGGATCTTTTGGGTTGTTGCCGTCTCCGCTGTCCCCATCGCTTCCGTCGCATTTTAAACTTAGGATCATGCCGGGAGGAATTGAAAAAGGCTGGTCTGCGTTAAACCCTAATAAAGGGTTCTCTCGCACTTTTTTCATAAAGATGCCCCAGATGGGGAGCGCCATATTGGACCCACCACCTAATGCTAAGCTTTCGAAATGCACCTGACGATCTTCGGCACCTACCCACACCGCAGCAGTCAGTTTTGGCACCATCCCAATAAACCACCCATCGATCTGATCGTTAGTGGTTCCGGTCTTTCCTGCTACGGCTCCGGTTCGTAAATACAAACTGCGGATACGTGCAGCAGTCCCCTCATTTACTACGCCTTCCATCAAATTAATCATTAAATAGGCGGTTTGCTCGCTTATTGCTTCCCTTTTGCGGGGTGTAAATGAGCTGATTACGTGTCCCGTTTTATCTTCGATGCGTAAAACCATAAAAGGCTCAATAAATACCCCTTTACTGGAAAAAGTGTTAAATGCTCCCGCCATTTCGACCAATGAAATATCGGCTGATCCCACACACAAAGGGGGTACCGGATCCAACCAACTGCTAATCCCTAACTTCCTGCACATTTCTATCATTGCACGGGGGCCAAACTCTTTCATCAAGTAAGCCGATATGTTGTTGCTGCTCTTTGTGAGTCCCCATTTGAGCGTCACCGTCTGTCCTATCCACTCCGGCTTGTCTGTACTGGCCGGCGTCCACACATTGTTGCCCACCTCAAAAGAAACAGGCACGTTTACCACTCTGTCACATGGCGTAAATCCCTCATTCATAGCTAACGTATATAAAAATGGCTTGATAATGGAACCCACTTGACGTTTGCTTTGACTTGCGTTGTCGTACTTAAAATAACGATAATTTGGGCCACCCACGTAGGCACGAACCGCTCCCGTATTTGGCTCCAACGCCATTATCGATGCGCGTAAAAACGATTTGTAATACAAAATCGAATCGTTGGGAGACATAATCGTATCACAATAACCATTTTTGTTCCAAGCAAATACGCGCATTCTGCACTTCTCTTGAAAAGATTTTTCGATCTCTGTTGTGCCAACGCCCGCTGCTTTCATGTTTCGATAGCGATCGCTCCGCTGTTGTGCTTGTCGAACAAGGTTTTCACGAGTACTTAACGGTACATCATCCGAAAACGGTCGGTTTCTTTTTCCTCTTAATTCGCGGTTAAAAGCAGGTTGAAGATCTTGACCCAAATGCTCCGCAACTGCCTCTTCTGCATACCGTTGCATTGTCGAATTTATGGTAGTGAATATTTTAAGGCCATCTCTGTCCAAATCGTACATGGTTCCATTTGACTTTGGATTTTTTCGCAACCACCCATAGAACGGATTGTCGGCCCAAGACAATGAATCAACTCTATAATCCTCTATATATGGGTATCTTGATCTTTCCGGCTCGCGTGCGCTCATCACCCTTCGTAACATATCCCTAAAATAGGGGCCCAAACCGGCATTATGGTCTTGAGTGGAATAGGATAAATTGATATCGAGTAGTGAGAGAGAATCTTTTTCCTCTTTGGAAATAAATCCATATTTGGACATTTGTGAAAGGACATGGTTTCTTCTCTTTTTTGACTCCTCCGGATTGTTTACGGGGTTAAAACGAGACGGTTTGTTGACCATACCCACCAACAAAGCAGCCTCCTCTGTATTCAACTGTGCGGGATATTTGGCAAAAAAAGTGAACGAGGCCGCCCGAATCCCGTATGCATTACTGCCAAAGAATACGGAGTTGAGGTACATACTCAAAAGCTCCTCTTTTGTATAGTTTCGCTCCAATTTTACGGCGGTTACCCACTCTTTTAACTTGATGACGCCAAAGTGTATCTGTTTGGCCCCCGGGAAAGAGTACACCGTTGTATCTCTTGGAAAAAGCGATTTTGCCAACTGCTGCGTAAGGGTACTTCCCCCTCCGCCCGACCGTGTGTTACCCAGCAAGATACTCTTTACGCCCACCCTTGCCAAACTCTTAAAGTCGATCCCCGAATGTCGATAAAAACGAACATCCTCAGTGGCGACCACCGCATCTACCAATGTGGGCGCCAATTCGTCAAATCGGACGTAGGACCTGTTTTCTATGTGAAAGGTACTCAGCACTATACCATCTTCAGAAATGATTTCGGTAGCCAAATTGCTCTTGGGATTCTCCAACTCCTCAAAGGAGGGAATCGAAGCAAACAACACCACATACAAAAGGGTCAACAAAAACAGCCCCAATGGCACCATCATAATGATCCATAGCCACTTGATAATCTTTTTTTTATTCTTTTTTGCACCCATAATCTATTCTAAGGTTTTACCGCCCAAAGATACATCAATTCATGCAAAAATCATGCACAAATATAAAAAATTATTCTTTTCCGCGTTGTTCCATAATGGAGAGGTGGTATATCAGGTAACATGTACCGTCGATCACAGGCTCGTTGGTGCCATACGAATGTAAATGATACACAGCGGGTCCCATTTGAAAGGGGGCCAAAGGATCTTCTTTAATATCAACCTGACGGACACCCCAAAGGGTCTGATGCCACTCTCTGTCCATAGGGCCATCAACCAATCCTCCTGTATGGGCGGCACGAACGGTGCTGGTAGAGACAGTCCCTCCTATGGGGAAACCACCAACAAAGGAGTAGCCCCATGGGTTGCAACCAAAAATCCAGTCACGTAAAGCAGCCTCCATCTCTTCAAATGAGCGGTCTCCGGAAATCTCTCTATATTGATGCGCAAAGGAGGCGGCTCCTATTACCGCAAAATTGGAACACCAAACGTATGGTACTCCTTGCATAAAAGGGTCATTCCCTGCTCGATCACGCACAAGTTGCAATCCGCGGCGCATGAGATCGGTAAACTTTTTACTCGTTGTCTCATCGTTTGATTGGGCCATAAGGTGGTGGCCAAGATTTACAAAGGGGTAAAATTGATAGTGACGTGCAAAACCATGCACCCAAAGTGGATTAATAGGCTCTAACTCACCCCAATATGCACCTCTCGCTCTCCATACTGAGTCTTTTGTGAGCAAATAGAACGTAGCGGCGGCCAACTCTACATCGTCAATCCAGTTGTCTTCTTCATAAAAATATGGAGATGTGATATTGGTTGTCTGGGTGTTACCGGGGCGCTCCATGGCATAATCGTAGGCAGGCTCCGCCCGCTCTTGCATCTTTTTGGAAAAGGCCGGGTCCAACTCTTTAAACAGCTCTGCTCCCAGTGCAAAGCACGAGGCAAATTTTCCCGCTGACGAGGCAACACCGGTTGTTCTGTTCATCATGGTACGAACTTGCTGCGGCTCACCGGTCAAGAAATAGGCCGGACGACCCGGACCCGGGCCTCGTACATTATCAAATTGGGTGGGAGGTATGCGGTCTCCTCGATTGTCGGCAACCTGATTGTAGAACTCCTTTGGAGCGGGGTTCATTTTTACCAACCACTCTAATCCCCAACGGATTTCATCTAAGATGTCGGGAATGCCGTTGCTCCCGGGGCGGCCATCGGCGCCAAATTTGTCTTTAAAAATCGACTTATCCTTTGCCTGATGGTACGCAAGCATCATGTGATAGACTGCGCTGTTGGTTGTTGTGGTATATTTTAGTCTGTCGTTGGCGTCGTGCCAACCGCCCACCAAATCGATAAACTCTCCTGAACGGGTAGGATGGTGAACAATCACTCCATCATTTTGATGACATATACCGGTAATGGGATTGTCGCCGCACCGCTGTGCGCGCAAATAGTTAAGAAGAAAGTCCGATGAACCTTCATACACGTTTGCACCTATCGAAAATTGGGGAGATCGCACCCCGGCAACTTCGATATAGTACGTACCTTCTGCTTGGACAGAAGAAAAGTCAAGCCTGTATGCAGACCGCAATCCCCAATAGGCTGCATCCGCAGTTTTGCCCTTGCCCCTGAATACCGCTTTTCCGGTTTTGGCATTGATCAGAGAAAAATCGGGAGTCACTATCATGGCCGATGCCAACACAGGCGGCACACCGTAACCTCTGTTGAAAGAGAAATCGGGAAGCACATTATCCGTAGAAATCAATACCGCAACCTTTACATCTTTTGGAAGATAACCTACTTGGTTAATACGTACCCAAGATGTTTGTGCAGTGAGTGCAATGGTAAGGAACATTCCCGCAAAAAATAGTACAATAGCTTTCATAAAAAGTCTTGTTTATAAATATGCAACAAAAGTACGAAAAAAACTGAGAAGACAAAATAGTGTTTTATATTTTGTTTGCGTAAGTACCAAAATAATTAGTATCTTTGCAGACAAAATACATAATGACTAACAGCAAATCAAGTAATCTTAGTGATTGGATTCTATACCGCTCACAACGTGGTAAATATACGTTTTCATTTCAGGAAATCGTTATTAACTTTTCTCATTTATCGAAGCAAACGCTAAAAAACAACCTGAATTTATTGGTAAAAAAAGGTGATATTATCCCTGTTTTCAAGGGTTTTTATTCTATAATTCCCATTGAGTATTCCTTATTTAGCATTGTGCCACCTGATTTTTATATCAACGATTTAATGAAAAGTCTTTGTCGTCCATATTATGTTGGTTTGCTAAACGCAGCCGCCTTTTATGGTGCAGCACATCAAAAGCCACAAACGTTTTCTGTAATCACCTCGTTACCAACTTTGAGAGATACCACAAAGAAAAACACTCGAATTGCTTTTATCTCTACACGTAAGATAATTCCACAAAAGTGGATTAAAACTATCAGGGGCAAAAATGGAGACTTTTTTATATCAAAACCTGAATTAACAGCAGTTGATTTAATTACATTTCAAAAAGAAATAGGAGGACTAAATCGTGCTTGTACTGTGCTTTATGAACTAATGGAAGTTGTAAAATTTGGGAAATTAGACAGAACTTTTTTTGATTATGTTCCAACTTCTACAATTCAACGCTTGGGTTATTTGCTTGAAAATGAATTAACACAAGAAGAGCAAGCCGATATTTTTTTTTCAAAAGCCAAAACACATGGCTGTAAATTTCAAAAAATCCCTTTGAAATACAACAAACCTACAGCAGATAGTAAAATTAACGAAAAATGGAAAATAATTATTAATGAACTAATTGAAATTGACGAACTATGATACCTGAAAGAGCAATAACTGAATGGGCTGAATTTCTTCCATGGGTAATGAAAGAATACATTGAACAAGACTTGATAATATGTCGTGCTTTGTGTGCCCTATATAATGATGAATATTTGGCTACACATTTGGCATTTCGTGGCGGTACAACTTTGCATAAATTGTACATCCAACCACAGCAACGCTATTCAGAAGATATTGATTTGGTGCAAATCAATGCAGAGCCAATAAAAGAGACCATTGAAAGAATCAGGCAGACTTTGTCATTTCTTGGCAAGCCTATTATTAAACAAAAAGCACATAATAACACGCTTGTTTTTAGGTTTGATTCTGAAATTCCGCCGGTAAAGCCCATTCGTTTAAAAGTTGAAATCAATTGTCGAGAACACTTTAATGTTCTTGGATTGACACAACACGGTTTTAGTGTATAAAACCAATGGTTTTCCGGAGACTGCAAAATAACGACCTACCGGTTAGAAGAATTACTTGGAACAAAACTTAGGGCATTATATCAGCGCAGAAAAGGGCGAGACTTATTCGATTTATGGAAAGCGCTTTCAACTAATAACCTTGATACCGAAAAAATTATTCGTTGTTATCGTGAATATATTGGTTATGTAGTTGATAATCCGCCCACTCAAAAGGAATACTTGCTAAATATGGAGCAAAAAATCGAAGACGAGGAATTTTTAGGCGACACAAAAATGCTATTACTTCCCAATGAAAAATACGCTCCTCAAGAAGCTTGGGTTTTTGTTAAAAATCATTTAATCAATAAATTATAGACAGAGCTTTGCTTTTTGTGTCAATTCGTATTTTAGTCATACCATTTTGCGGAGAATATGATGTGTATTCATCGACTTAATAATAAAACTGGCAATCTGCAAAAACTACACAACAGAAGCCAGTTCGGAGGCAATGTGATGAATGCCATTAACAATCCTTTCGCGTTGTGCCGGACGTGGATTTTTCTCTCCTGTTGTATAATGACTTAGTTGCTTAACATTTATGCCGGTTATCCGATGAATAGCAGTAAGCGTTATCTTGTCATCTACAGAGCGTAGCAGTGCTTGAGCGGATAACACAAATTCCACCTCATACTTCTCAGCAAGTGCAGATGGTAAAGGATCGCCATTGGCAACAATCCCACGAATGTGAAACTCCAATGTTTCATGAAATTCTTCCTTTAACTTTTCAAGTGATTTATTAGTAACCAAAACACAACCACCGATATCTTCCCCCGATGCAACGGCATCGAAATTGTTGCCACTCCATCCTACTTGTACTTTAATTTTTTTCATAAACTTTTCAATATTTGTTGAATACTTAATATTTCCATCCCGCTTGTTTCCAGATACTATTCAGGTTTTCTTGACTTAATGTTGTGCTTGGCTTTTCATTTACTGTTACTTTTCCGATTTTTTCCAGATGTTTAAACTGTCTATGGCTTCCCTCCACATATACCAAGTACCAACCATCCTTTTCAAGCAGTTTGATTACTTCTTTCACTTTGTATCGTTTCATTTAATATAATTGATAACGTTTGAAGATGCAAAGGTATATTTTTTTCTACTATTCACAAAAAAAATAATAATGTTCATCTTGACTGTGTCATCCTAATTAACGCATTCCTTAATGTGTTCGCCCTTTCGTTAGCTTTTGGACCGGTAACGCGAAATTCAGTAGAGTGGCTATATTTCCCCTCTGCCCAGTCAATCAAAACAGAGGCATCTCCTCTCTTCATATTGATTGGTATAGCCCAAAAACTGCCTCCCACCAACCCAACAGGTCGTGTTGTTGTTGCATCAAAATATCGAATATCTTGAATATTCTCGATATTAATATCAAATAGATGATTACTGGCGGATTGATATGTTACTCGAACTTTGGTTTTTGGCTGAATTTCACCTTCCAGGAAAGAAAGTCCATTCGCAATAACTACACTTGTTTCAAAAAAAATCAGTTTCTTTTCCTTGACACCAAATATTATTCTAAATAACGATTCTTTGTCTTTAGCCGGATGTCCCCCAACATAAGTGCAAGTAAAACTTGCCATTTCTGTAAGGGTGAAGCCATACTCTTTAAGCATTCCATAAAATTTGTTTTCCTTTTTATTTGACAAACTAATAAGCAAATAAATCCCCCCACCGAAAACAGCGATTATGAGGAAAATCAATAATGTTGACATTTTTTTATCCCTAATTTGTGTCGGGCGCAACTTCTAAATAGTTTTGATTTGTTGTTCATTATTCATCTTTACTATTATTTTCACCACCCTGCCAAGTCGCAAGAAATTGGCAGGGTGGAAAAAATCTTTAAAAGCTGAGAGGGAGTGATGAAATAAAATCAATATCGCTCTGAGTCAATCCATTGCCATCGGTCACTCGCCAAACAATACTCTGAAGTGTACCAATTTGAGAATTGTATGCATTTTTGTCTATTGTACTCATTGGTGCAAACATCTCGATATTAATTCTCTTGTATTTAACCCTATTACATAAATCTACCAGCGGGTATGCATTGCTTACTACACCCAAATCATAAATATTGCCAGATCCGGCAGCAGATTTGTTCTTGTTGCCACAATAGAACGACAGACAAAGAAGATAGTTGCTATTCGCAGGGATAGTAACCGTCACTTCTTTTAGAAGCACCCCATTTTGCGACACTCCTGTTCTGGCAACCAAAATTGTTGCAGCTGGAAAGGTTACATTTATTTGATAAGAACGTGTATTACGCAATGGAATTTTCAAGTCAACATACCCACTTCCACTGCCAAAATAATGGACCCCATCGCTCCCTAATGGATGATTCCAATAATTTCCAGAGCTGCCTCCACCGGTGATGTTTTCATACAAAACCACTCCTTCGGGCAAGGTGAATGTGTATCCTGGTGCTTGACCCGGATTGTTGCCTAGACCAGGTATTTTGCCTGCTTCATAATTATACATATCAAAATTATACATATCAAACAATTGTTCGCAAGAGCTTATACTCAATCCGATGATTGTAAGATAAACAAACGATTTTATATGTTTCGTTACATTTTTGAGATTGTTTTTTGTTTTCATTTTTTTAATCTATTAATTAATGTTCATGTTTACCAATTTTGCACCACCCTTCCTTCCGCGGAACCTGATGTCTGTTTGTACTTTATCCAAAGCTTTCCATCTTTATACTGCACAACATCAAGTGAGTAAAGCGAAGAAGTCCCTCCTTGAGTGCGAAGTGACGGGCTGCTCTTACTTCCTACGCTGGCATCGCCTGTCCACTCAACAAAGTAGTAAACAGAGCCACTGCGGGTGGCATATCCCACTTTGTTTTTGGTTGAGGAGAAAAGTCCGCCTTTGTCTGCGTAAAAGAGATGGGTTGCATCAGATTCTCTGATTGTAGCGCCTCCGGCTCCTTCAAAACGGAGGGCGGCATCTGCTTTAAATGCGGCATCGGGGTCAGATGAACCTACAACCGCAACGCTAATATAAGCTGCGGAGCCATTCCCTCCCGTAACACCAATAATTGTGTTGCCGGGCGATACTCCTACTACTCTGACGGTTGAACCACTAATTGATGCAGTGGCTATTGAGGAATTACCGGTGGAGACGCTATAAGGGGCCGTACCTATCGTGATGTTCACCACAACTGTACTTCCCTGATTGACGACTATGGAATTGTTTGAAAGCGATATACCTGTTCCGGAATCCATACCGCCAGGACATCCATATAAGAACAAGGCCGCAAAAAGCACGATGATTATTTTTGTTTTCATTTTAGAATAATTTAAGTTTTTTGAATAGCTATTTTACAATTACAATCGTTTCGATATGTACCTTACTGTCAGAGGAGACGGCTTCAATAACAAATGTCCCTTTTGTATTGAGACTTAATGATGTAGCAGAAGCTCCATTTACCTTAAACGTATAACCTGTTGAATTTGCCCCTGACAGTTTGAGCACCACTGACGATGATGTTTGTGTGTATTCTCCCAAAAGTCCGTCAAAAATGGGGAAGGTGGTGGTGGAAACGATGGCCTGAAAGTTTGCCACCAAGTTTCTATTGTTGTTTAGGGTGAATGAATAGCTTGTACTTGTTGATTGTTGCGTGCCACCCTCTGTCCAGTTTACAAAGTTATATCCGGAGTTTGCGGTTGCAGTAACTGTGCGTGAAGTTCCGCCGTCAAAAGTGCCGCTTCCGGTGGTGGTGCCGGCGCCGGAGGGGGATGCGCTAAGGGTAATGGTGTACTGCTGTGTGGAACACGTTCTTGATATGGAGAATGTACCTGTTTGTGTGGAACTGCCAGAGGATGCGTAATAAGCAACATATACATAATATCTTGTTCCGGATGATGTAGAAAGTACGTATGTTTCGGTACCACCTGTACCGTCGCTATCTCTTGTGATGATATGAGTTAAACTCCCACAGGAACCAGAATATATTCCCATAGCATGGTCAAAACCGGATCCGGCAATTGATGTAATTGTTGTTTGATTTCCATCCCCTAAGAAAGTGTACCACACACCATAAGCAGAAGTGTTGCTGGCAACCACCCCTGTTTTTGCAGTTGTGCCTACCGTTGTCTGACCGGTAAGGTTTGCGCCACAGTTCAAAGTTGTTGCATTTGTACATAGGTCGTTTGAAGGAACCGGAGTAACATTTATCGTTACTGATGCACAACTTGTAGTCGTACCGCCACAAGGCGAATTTCCAACCCTACGTACATAGTAAGTGGTTGCAGAGGTTGGGTTGTCGGTAAATGTAGAACCTGTACCTAACACACTACCACTGCCGCATCCTCCTTTATACCATTGATATGAGCAACCACTTCCGGAGCTGCCACCTGTGGCAGACAGGGTGGTTGATTGCCCGGAAGTAATGGTTGTACCGGCGCTGCTTGATATTCCTGTGGGGGCTGTTGGTGGCGTATTAACGGTCACGTAAACTGTACGTTCCGTACTACTGCCACAACTGTTATTTGCCTTAACGCTAATGTTGCCGCTTACTGCACTTGAACTTGGAGTAAGATAAACATCCCAGTCTGATCCTGAATAGTAATATCCCGTGAGGGACCAACCGCTTGGATAACTCCATGTATAACTTGTCGCGCCGGATACTTGTGATATATAGTAATTTATTTGTCCGCCACCTGCACAAACTGTTGTAGTACCAGAAATTGTGCCTGGTTGAGTAGGTTTTTCATTCACTCTAATACATATTGGTTTTGACCATTCTCCGTTTAAATTTTTTGCAATAATTTTTACCCATGGACCTCGTGTTGGAGTAAAAGAGTAAGATGTTTCTGTTGCTGATGAACTCCCTTGTGTAGCTGTATTCGAGTATGAATACGAACAATTGCTATCATCATAATCTGATACATAAGAATATAATACGTCGCCTACGCTCCAGCTATTTCTAGCAACTTTAACTGTTACCTGTCCGTCAGCACAAATAGTATATGGAGAACTTTGCGTACTTGTTGGTGAAACTATTTGTGGGTGCCCAACAAAATTTAGAATATAGCACTCAAAAGAAGACCAAGCATCTTGTGCGAAAATTTTTATAATCTTTCCATCCCAGCTACTTTCTATATCTGTGAGTTGATATATGTACCCAGAGTATAAATATCTTGTGGTTTTAACAATGGATGGTGAGCCTCCAACAGCTGTGACTACACCATATCGTACATCAGTTGGGGTAAAACCAAAATTACAATATATTCCATTTTTGCCAAATTGGTTCCCATCCTCATAATTTCCATAAGGACCAACAGTAGAGGAACATGGTTTATAATCAGGATAATAATGATACTTCGCATATTCTTTTTTATAATTACTCCCCTCACCAAGTAATTGACTAAAAGCAGTTTCGATTCCAAATAAAAAGATTAGCAAAGGGACAATAAGAAGTTTTTTCTTTATTATTCCGACTCGTTTTGGTCTCCTCCCGTTTTTGAAATGGTTTGCAGACTCCATTTTTGTGTTTAAATTCATAATTTTTAAGTTTTTAATTGTTATTTGTTAATTCTTCTCGATATTTCATATATGGAAATAAAAAAAGCGGACTTACATTATCCGCTTCAGAGGTTGTGAGAAATACCCGTAATTACAAATAAGTAAGCCCGCATTTCTACGAGCGTTTACTTATTCCTTGCAATTACTTTAAGAAACTTCTCACATTTCTGAAGCAAGAAATAGCAAAACGCTATTCATTATGTCTTTTGTGTGCGTACCCGCACACCTCTTTTATTCCATAGGCAACGATTATAGGATTAGGGCACAAATGTACAAAAAGATTCGATACAATAAAATATTTGTGAGAAAATGACGAAAAAAAAGCAGTATTCACTTGTTGAATCTACAAGTCTGCGATTTTTATTCGAGCCGCTTGGAATTCGAGAAATTTCATCTACTTTTGCATTTTAAAATAAATTTATGCCACAGGTTTATCGGTATTTTGGATTGATCTTTTACTTCTGGTCAAATGATCATTTGCCGGCACATATTCACGTTACAGACGCAACACGTGAACGGGAGTGTGTTTTTGATTTAATACTGGAAAATTCAATACTTATTGAAACTCGAATGAGAATAGATATTAAACCTTCATTGAAATCAGAAGAGATAACCAGCGCAAAAGCATTTATTAGCGTTTTTTATCCGCAAATAATTAAAAAATGGTTTGAATTTTATGTTTGTGGGAAAGAAATCAAGCCGATTACTATTAGAAAAAAAATAACGGGTGAAATCGAAATTGGGGAGACAATAAAACATTTAGAAGCATTACAGAAACAATTCTATCCTGCAAGAAAAACAAAAAAGAATGGAAAAAAATAAAGAAAATATGTTCATCACATCTGCTGTATATGTTTCAGATTACAAGGTAAATATTACATTTGCCGATGCGACAGAAAAAACAGTAGATTTTGGGATTTTCTTGAAAAACCATCCGCATCCGCAACACAACAAATATTTGGATGTTAAAAAATTCAAGAAATTTAAAATTGATAGCGGAAATATTATTTGGGGGAAAAATTGGGATTTGATATTTAATCCTCGAAAGTTATATGAAGGGGTAAATCCAAGTTGAGTGAATTTTTGACCATTTTTTTTTACCTTTGCCCCCAGATACCATCTGTCCGGATAGGGAAAAAAGTGAAAATAATATAATAATTGAATCTATGGGATCACAACTGCTTATTGTAGAGTCGCCGGCCAAAGCAAAGACTATTGAGAAGTACTTAGGTAAAGAGTTTAAAGTCAAATCGAGTTATGGACACATTCGCGATTTAGTCAAAAAAAACCTTGGCATTGATATGCGAGACGGTTTAGTTCCCGAATATGAAATACCGACTGAAAAAGAGGCTGTTGTTAAGGAACTTAAGACGTTGGCAAGCAAGGCGACTACCGTTTGGTTGGCCTCTGATGAAGACCGAGAAGGAGAGGCCATCTCATGGCACCTGCAAGAGAGTCTGGGTTTAGACCCCAAAAATACCAAACGAATTGTTTTTCACGAGATTACTAAAGATGCCATTTTGCACGCCATTGAAAATCCACGCTCTGTGGATATGAATTTGGTCAACGCCCAACAGGCGCGCCGTGTGCTGGATCGATTGGTGGGGTTTGAAATATCGCCCATCCTTTGGAAAAAACTAAAACCAAAACTCTCCGCAGGCAGGGTGCAATCGGTTGCCGTGCGATTGATTGTGGAGCGCGAAAGAGAGGTGTTGTCGCATTCGTCTCAAGCTCAATTCAAAGCAGAAGCGATCTTTTCGATTCCCGGATCAAAAACCGCTCTCCTAAAAGCAGAGGCAGACGTTCGCTTTGATACCGAACAGGAAGCGTTTGACTTTTTAACAAAATGTATTGGTGCCGTTTATACCGTTGGATCGGTCGAGAAGAAGGCAGGCACCCGATCGCCGGCGCCCCCGTTTACCACCTCAACGCTTCAACAGGAAGCCTCTCGCAAGTTGGGCTTTTCGGTAAGCCAAACAATGAATGTGGCCCAGAAACTCTACGAATCGGGGCTTATCACCTATATGCGTACCGACTCCACACAGCTCTCTAAAATGGCACTGAGCGCCGCACACAAATGTGTTGAAACGCTCTATGGGGCAGACTATTGCAAAACACGCCAATATACCACCAAAAGCAAATCGGCTCAAGAAGCGCATGAGGCTATTCGCCCTGCATATTTACAAAATGCTGAAATCGAAGGATCTGCACAAGAAAAAAGGCTCTATAATCTGATATGGAAGCGTACCATTGCCTCCCAAATGGCCGACGCCCAAATCGAAAAGACCACCATTACCATCAACGTTTCTACCTCCCCACACCCCTTTATTGCCACAGGAGAGGTTGTTCTCTTTGATGGATTTATCAAAGTGTATCACGAATCTCGGGACGACGAAAACGACAACACCAAAGATGACGACAAAACACGCCTTCCGCAACTCCATACAGGCGATACCCTTACTCCTCAACTCCTCTCCGCTACGCAACGCTTCTCGCCACGCCCCCCTCGCTACACAGAGGCAAGCTTAGTCAAGAAGCTCGAAGAGCTTGGCATCGGTCGTCCTTCGACCTACGCCCCCACCATCTCCACCATTGTCCAGCGTGGCTACGTCACAAAAGAAGACCGCACCGGAACGCCCCGCACCTACATCCGGTTCGAGGTAGTGGGCACCCAAATTGTACGTAAAGAGCTCTCCGAAACGGTGGGTGCCGAAAAAGCGAAGCTCTTCCCCAGCGATATTGGCATGTTGGTCAACGATTTTCTGGTCGATCACTTCACCGATATTGTTGACTACGGTTTTACCGCCAAAGCAGAAGAAGATTTGGACCGCATTGCTGACGGCTCCTTGGGGTGGCAACGTATGCTCGCCGATTTCTACCATCCGTTTCATAAGGTGGTACAAAAAACGTTGGAACAATCGCGTCCCACCAATGCAGAAAGGGCGCTGGGAGTCGATCCCAAAACAGGCAAAGAGGTGACGGTTAGGATTGGACGATTTGGTCCCGTAGCCCAAATCGGGAGCAACGACGATGAAAAAAAGCAGTTTGCCAGCCTGCAAAAGGGACAACTTATTGAATCGATTACCCTTGATGAAGCCCTCCAACTCTTTCAACTTCCCCGCAATTTGGGAAACCATCAAGATAAAGAGGTGATTTGCAGCACCGGACGATTTGGACCCTACATCAAATACAACAGCAAGTTTATATCACTTGGCAAAAAAGACGATCCCTATACCGTCACCATAGATCGCGCCATTGAGATTATTAACGAGGCTTTGGAAAAAGAGAGAGAAAAGCTGATTAAACACTTTGAAACAGAGGGAATTCAGATTCTGAATGGTCGATTTGGCCCCTACATATCGCACAATAAAAATAATTACAAAATTCCAAAGGGACAGGATCCTGCGGCCATTACACTCGAAGCGTGTCTTGCCATTATAACGGAAGGTCCTGTCAAACCCAAAAAAAGACCTGCGTCAAAAAAATAATGAATCCAAACAACTCTTTTCTGATCGTCATGCCGCAGCACCAAAAAGAGCTGCAGCAACAATTCTCACGCTTACAGCCCCATGGACAATATCAAGTCGATTTTGCAGAAACGGCGGCGGCAGAAGATCTAAAATCTCCCCTCCCCATCATCTTTGTCCAACCCCATACGCCTCATTTTAGTCAAGTTGCAGAAGGAGAGACCTCATTATCTATCAATCTGATATCACCCGGAAGCAGCGATCCCAACGACATCGCCGCCCAAATAATCGCCCATCCCCACACCGCCAACCTTAGTTGGATCGGATACCAAAGCTATTTAACTCCGTTCCAACTTCTTGCCCTTATGCGTGCCCGTTATTTTACTCCATTAAGGTTGGGCAACTACCGGGAAAAACCAACCTCCGCCGAATCGCTCATTCGTCCCAACAACCTCTCTTTCATAGATCTTTCTGCTGTTCGCCACAGCGATGCTCCGGACGGTTTGACCAAAGAACCCAATGGCTTGTATGCCGAAGAGATTTGCCAACTTGCCCACTATATTGGAATAAGCAGCCGTCCAAAAACTTGTTATATTTACGGTTATCCTCAAAACATCGAATCGTCTCCCATCACATCCCAACTCATTGTACAAATACTTTGGCACCTCTTGGAGAGTTTTTCCACTAACCTCTATGAAAACCCTCAAGACCCCAATCAGCAAGCTTTTTTCTCTACCCGTGAAGTCTATATGGGAGACCACAACCATATCCTTTTTTTCTTATGCAGCAAACAGACAGGGCGTTTATGGATAAAAATTCCTTCTCAAGAGGATGGGTTCTCCTACCTCCCCTGTTCGCAAGAAGAGTATGCAACCGCCCTCAACGGAGAACTCCCCGCAGTATGGATCCACCATTATCAAAAAATAAATCTTCAATAAACCAACCATGCCTAAGTATCAAATCGATCACATTGATCAAAAAATCCTCTCGTTTTTAGTAAAAAACGCACGAATGCCCTTTTTGGAGATCGCACGTGAGTGTGGCGTTTCCGGTGCAGCAATCCATCAACGGGTTAAAAAAATGGAAAATTTAGGCGTCATTACAGGCTCAAGACTATTAGTTAAGCCTCAGGCGCTTGGACTTGCTGTATGTGCTTTTGTAGGGGTACAACTTGCGCAGGCCAACCAATACCCCACTGTGATTGAAGCGTTAAAAAATATTTCCGAAATCGTTGAGTGTCATTTTGTTACCGGGCAACACTCTCTGCTGCTCAAAATCTACTGCCGCAACCATGACCATTTAATGGAGGTGCTGATCAACACCATTCAAAACATCCCCTCTGTGATGAAAACCGAGACATTAGTCTCCCTTGACCAAGCCATTGAGCGGCAAGTCTGGGTCAAAGACAGCGCTGCGGACAGAAGGAGGAACAAGTAGTTCTGCCAAAGCCAGATCCTCCGGGGTGGTAATCTTAATGTTACGAACATCTCCCTTGGTCAAAAAAAGAGGCACCCCCGCACGCTCTACTACAGATGCATCATCCGTAAATTGAGGAAGATAGCTCTGTTTGTACGCATCAATCAACACACCTGCGTCAAACACCTGCGGCGTCTGTACCAAACGGTACTCCAACCTATCAACCGCCACACTCTTTGCCCCCTCCATTTTACGCATCGACTCCCTCACCTCAAGCACCGGAACCACCGCCGGATGCACCGTCGCGAGTTCCAAACAGCGTTTCACCATCTCCCGATCCAACACAGGCCGCACCCCGTCGTGCACCGCCACCACTCCACCGGAACCAATATGTTCCAACACATTCCTTACCGAATGAAATCGAGTAATCCCACCCGATACCACCTTGCACGGAACATCCATACCATACTCCCAACAGAGGCGGTGCCACAGGTCGATCGATAGGGGTGGAATCGCCACATAAATATCTGACTTAATGGGCAGTGAGGCAAAAAATTCAATCGTTCTGCATAAAATCGGCACCCCATTTAACAATAAAAACTGTTTGGGCAGATCGCTCCCCATACGCAACCCGCTCCCGCCTGCTGTAATAATTATATCGATTTTCTTCATTTTATCGCACATATTTTGTACAAATGTACGCGATATTCAATAAATATGTCGTATTTTTGCAGACTATTGTAAATTATGCGGCTATGACCACCCAATCCATTGGTAAAAAAAGGATCAAACGAGCCATTATATCGGTATATCACAAGGATGATCTACCAAGGATAGCGATGGCTTTAAATGACTTAGATGTTGAAATCTATGCCACCGGCGGAACTTTTGATGCCATTGCCCGCTTGCAGATTCCTGTGAAGGCAGTGGAGGCGCTTACCCACCATCCGGCCATCTTGGACGGAAGAGTTAAAACACTTCATCCAAAAATATTTGGAGGTATTTTAGCCCGACCGGATCATCCAAAGGATATGGAAGAACTCTTAGCATATTCCATTCCCCTTTTTGACCTGATTGTGGTTGACCTTTATCCTTTTCAAGAGGCGTTAACGAATGGCGCCAATTGGGACGAGATGATCGAAAAGATTGACATTGGGGGCGTTTCGTTGATTCGTGCCGCTGCAAAAAACCATCAGGAGGTGGTGGTGATCTCCCGCAAAGATCAGTATCCATTACTACTCAACATTTTAACTAAAGGAAAAGGAATTACCCACTTTGATCAACGCAAAGATCTTGCCACTGAAGCCTTTAGAACCACATCTCTTTACGATGGTGCAATATATGACTATTTGGCTCAAAATCACACCACTACACAACCTCTAAGGTATGGCGAGAACCCACATCAGGCGGGTCATTATATAGGCCCGGCCCACTCTCTTCCCAAGAAGCTGCATGGCAAAGAACTGTCCTACAACAACTTGTTGGATATTGAGGCAGCAATCGAACTCATAAGTGACTTTTCCCAACCCACCATTGCCATTATCAAACACACCAATCCCTGCGGCTGTGCATCTGATTCTAACCTCCTTAAAGCATGGGAAAAAGCCCTCAATGCCGATCCAATTTCGGCTTTTGGCGGGGTGGTCATCACCAATTGTCCAATAGATACCGCCGTTGCCAAAGCCATACATCCCCACTTTTTTGAGATAATTGCGGCCCCCTCCTTCTCAGAAGAGGTCTTGCAGATACTTACCAAAAAGAAAAAAAGGATAATTCTCCAAACATCTTCCCAACTTCTTCCCCGCCAAAAAACCCGTTCCTTGTTGCAGGGCGTTTTGGTACAAGACCGCGACACCGTCGTTGAACAACCGCACAACCTTGTCCCGTGTACCCTTGCCAAGCCAAAACCAAAACAGATCAAGGACCTGATCTTTGCAAACATTGTGGCAAAACACACCAAATCCAACGCAATAGTTTTGGCCAAAGACAATATGCTTCTTGCATCGGGAATGGGACAATGCTCCCGTATTGACGCGTTGCGTCAAGCGATCGAAAAAGCGAAGCAGTTTGACCACTCGTTAGAAAACGCTGTAATGGCTTCTGATGCCTTTTTTCCCTTCTCCGATTGCGCGGAGATGGCCTACTCGGTCGGCATCACCGCCATTGTCCAGCCCGGCGGCTCTCTTCGCGACAATGAATCGATTGATGTATGCGACGACTTACAAATCGCTATGGTATTCACCAACACACGTCACTTCAAACACTAAAAAACATATCTTTATATGGCATTTTCCTTTCTCACACAAGAATTAGCAATTGACCTTGGTACAGCTAACACCATTATTATTCACAACGATAGGGTTGTCGTGGACGAACCCTCCATTATTGCCATTGACCAAAATACCGGCAAGCCAAAGGCGATTGGAAAAACAGCCCGACTTATGCACGGAAGAACCCACGAAAACATAAAAACCATCAGGCCGTTACGTGACGGTGTAATTGCCGATTTTAATGCCGCCGAACAGATGATCCGAGGCATGATCAAGATGACGCGCTCTAAGAACCAACTCTTTTCGCCAAGTCTGCGCATGGTGGTGTGTATTCCGTCAGGCAGTACAGAAGTGGAAATTCGTGCCGTACGCGACTCCTCAGAGCATGCCGGAGGGAGGGATGTCTATATGATTTATGAACCGATGGCGGCGGCGCTTGGTATTGGAATCGACGTGGAAGCGCCGGAAGGGAATATGGTGGTCGATATTGGAGGCGGAACCACCGAAATTGCGGTGATTGCACTTGGCGGTATTGTGTGTAACCAAAGCATCCGCGTAGCGGGAGATGGATTTACCTACGAAATCCAGCAATATATGAAGCAACAACACAGCATTAAAATAGGTGAGCGCTCGGCAGAGGAGATCAAAATCAACGCCGGATCGGCCATCTCTGACCTCGAAAATCCTCCCGAACCCTATACGGTACACGGCCCCAATTTGATGACCGCATTGCCTGTGGAAGTCTCCGTTTCGTGTCAAGAAGTAGCTCACTGCTTGGACAAATCGTTGGCAAAGATCGAAACGGCAATCTTGGCGGTATTGGAACAAACCCCGCCCGAATTGTACTCCGATATTGTCCACAGAGGTATCTTTCTAACCGGAGGCGGCGCATTACTTAGAGGGCTAAATACCAGGTTGTTCAACAAACTAAACATTCCTATTCATATTTCGGAGGGACCGCTTTATGCAGTTGCCCGCGGTACCGGAGTTGCGCTCAAAAACCTTGGAAATTTCCCATTTCTTATTCGTTAACACCCGTTTAGATAATGAGACTTTCCCGCAATTCTTGGTTTAACGGCATCGTTGTCACTTTACTTTTTGTTGCGCTTCAGGGAGTCTCGATTTTCCTCATCGCACACAGCAGTGTCGTGCAACAAGCCGGAATTGTGCGGTTGATCAACTCGGGACACCATTTTTTGTGGAAACGCCAACAAAGTATCGACTACTACTTTCAACTCAATTCAATAAACAAAGCGTTGGTAGAAGATAACATCGAACTTCGTACCCAACTCATTCGGTATCAAACCACAATGATGCCAAACACTTCTATCGACTCGATCTACTCCTGCATTGGCGCAGAAGTGGTGTTTAACACCACCGCTCATGCCCAAAACTATCTGATTATCAATAGAGGTAGCAACCATGGTGTGCAACCCGATATGGGCGTGATTGGCGATCATGGCGTAGTTGGCATTGTCCATGTTGTACATCCAAACTATTCTAGGGTCATCTCCTTGTTAAACACAAAAGTACGGATCAACGCCAGGGTCGAGCCCGGGCAAGCGACCGGATCTTTATCGTGGGATGGAAAGAGTATCCGCTCGGCCCTCATCTCCGATATGCCCCAACATAGCCACGTGGCTGTTGGCGATACGGCGGTTACCAGCGGACTTTCGCAAATCTTCCCCGCCCGCATACCGCTTGGGGTTGTCACCGCAACAGACATCACTCGGGGTACTTTTTTGGAGGCACAAATAACACTATTTCAAAACTTTAATACACTCAGGTATGTGTATGTGGTGCGAAATGCTTATGCGCAGGAAATCAATAACTTGCTTGTCGATCTATGAAAAGGAACCTCTACTATTTCCTCATCCTTCTCCTCTTTTGTGCCGCACAAATCTTTATTTTTGAGCGTTTGCACTTAGGGCCTTTTTTATATCCATGTATATATGTGTTATTTATCCTCCTTTTCCCATTTGGCTACAACACATCTTATCTAATGCTCTGGGCATTTGCTATGGGGCTTTCAGTTGACCTCTGTACAGGGTCGCCGGGGATGCACGCCTCGGCCTGCGTTTGCCTTGCTTTTTTAAGACCAAATGTGTTAAAATTAGTGACAATCAAGGGAGAAGTAGGGCTACTGGTGACGCCGACGCTTCGCACCATTGGATTTTCCCGCTACTTAGTTTTTGTATCGATATCTCTGTTGATTCACCATGCCGTTCTATTTGGATGGGAGTGTTTTAAAATCAGTTGGATTCACCTTGCCATATATCGGATTCTTTGCAGTACGGCGCTCAACACCATTTTGGTGGTACTTATTCAAGCCGCTTTTTTTAACAAAAGACGTTCCATAGAGATATAAGGTCATGGCAATACAGGTTCAAAAGAAAAATATCATCTTAGGCAGTATTTTGCTTTTATCCATGGTTCTCATTCTTAGGTTGTTGTTTATTCAAATTCTCGACCCCACCTATCCTATTACAGCCATTAACAATTCCATCAAGTACCAAGTGGTCTATCCGGCAAGAGGATTGGTGTTTGATAGAAACGGCGAGGTGATTGTAAACAACTTGATTTCTTATGATATTATGCTCACTCCAAGCGAGATGCAAGAGGTTGACACCACTGAATTTTGTCGTATTTTCAACATCTCCAACGAGCTTCTGTCCGAGCGCCTTATCGATATCAATAAACGCCGTCGTCAAATCGGTTTTCAATCTGTGCAGATCATCAAACAGGCAAGTGAAGAAGAGTATGCCCTTTTTCAGGAAAAATTTTACAAATTCCCGGGGTTTTACGGCGTTTCGCGCACAATCCGCTCATATCCACGCGATTTGGGCGGAAATCTTTTGGGTTATATTGCCGAAGTCGATTCCATTGACCTGAGAAGAAATTCCCAATATAAACGGGGAGACAATATTGGCAGAACAGGCATCGAAAAGTCGTACGAACCCTTTTTAAAGGGGAAAAAGGGGAGTAATATTTATATCCGAGACGCCCATAATCGCACAATAAAATCCTACGATAATGGTATTTACGATATAAAAGCGATTCCCGGAAAAGATGTAATATCTACTATTGATGCCAATTTACAGGAGTTTGGAGAGCAGTTGATGGCAAACAAAGTGGGCAGCATTGTGGCGATTGAACCTGCTACTGGAGAGATTCTCAGCATGGTATCAAGTCCCGGCATTCATGTAAACCAGTTGGCAAATATTGGCAAATATTGGGGAACATTGGTCTCTGACCCCCTTAAACCCATGTTTAACCGCGCAGTAATGTCCTCTTATCCACCCGGCTCTGTTTTTAAGTTGATAAACGGATTGATTGGTTTACAGGAAGGCGTGATCACACCCGATTCGCGATTTGGGTGCAATATGGGCTATCAGGTGGGACGAGGCGTTGGCTGTCACGCCCATCCCACTCCCACCAATTTGATGCAATCGATTCAAATGTCGTGTAATGCATACTATTGCAATGTGTATCGAGCCATAATGGACAACCGTAAGTATAAGGGGATTAGCGATGCCTTTTTGGTGTGGAACGACCATGTTCGCAGTTTTGGTTTTGGTCAAAAGCTTGGGTCCGATTTTCCTGCCGAGCAGTCGGGAAATGTGCCAACCACCGCCTATTACGATCGCTTTTTTGGAAAATCGAGATGGAACTTTCTAACTACAATCTCATTAGCAATCGGCCAAGGCGAACTTGGCACCACACCGTTGCAATTGGCCAACTTAGCAGCCATCATTGCAAACAGAGGTTATTATATTACGCCCCATATTGTTCGCGAAATATCAGACACCCTCTTCAACCAAAACACCTTTACCCAACGCCACTATACCTCCGTGG
>JAITFU010000181.1 GCA_031281125.1 Prevotellaceae bacterium
ACCAACAACTTTGCCACGTTGTTGTCTTCCATCAGATACTTAAACACTACATCGTAAATAGGATTTGCTATTTCCATATTCATGTCACTTTTAATCTCTTGCACTCTTAACTGCATCACAAATTCCTCCTCTCATTAATTATACGGCAAAGGTAAGAAAAGTTTTTGAAGTTTGGGTCTTCATAGAGTTTTTATTTTATCGTCAATTTGTGCAATCCAAAAAAAAGACGTATCTTTGCGCCCTCTATGAACGATAGAACAATTAACTTATTATTAACTAATCCTTTGCAAAATGGCCGCTTATTTAACAGCTGACAAAAAGCAAGAGATTTTTGGACAGTACGGGCAGTCTAATGCCGATACCGGCTCTCCTGAGAGTCAGGTAGCGTTATTTTCTTACCGTATCGCACACCTCACCGGGCATCTTAAATCCAACAAAAAAGATTTTAGTACGCAACGTGCGCTTTTGCGCTTGGTAGGGAAACGTCGCCGCCTTTTGGACTACCTAAAGGCCATAGATATAGAGCGATACCGTAAAATCATTAAAGCCCTTAATTTGCGTAAGTAAAGAACTGTTTGGAAATTAACTTACAAATGTACGGAGAGGACTGCACTGTTCTGATAGTGAAGTCCTTTTTTTTTAAATATCAAGATAGAATGAACATTTTCAAGAAGACCATCACATTAGAAGATGGCAGAACCATTGAGATCGAAACGGGAAAGTTGGCCAAGCAGGCCGACGGCTCAGTGGTAGTAAGAATGGGCAACACCATGTTGTTGGCCGCAGTAACTTGTGCCAAAGAGGCCAAGCCGGAAGTTGACTTTATGCCCCTGTCGGTCGAGTACAAAGAGAGATATGCCTCAGCAGGACGTTATCCGGGCGGTTTTCTCAAGAGGGAGGGCCGTCCATCGGATTACGAAATTTTAATATCGAGGTTAGTGGATCGTGCCTTACGCCCACTCTTCCCGGACGACTTTCACTCAGAAGTATTTGTAAACGTGATGTTGATCTCTGCAGAAAAAGAGACAATGCCCGATGCATTGGCCGGTTTGGCCGCTTCTGCTGCATTGGCCGTGAGCGATATACCTTTTAATGGGCCGGTATCGGAGGTGCGGGTGGCACGGATCAATGGTCAGTTTGTGATCAATCCCTCTCCGGAGGCGCTCAAAGAGGCCGAGTTGGATATTATTGTTGCTGCTACCATCGACAATATTATGATGGTTGAGGGAGAGATGAAAGAGGTGAGCGAGACGGTGATGTTAGAAGCCATTAAATTTGCCCATACAGAAATCAAAAAGCATTGTCAAGTACAGATAGAACTCTCCGAATTGGTGGGAAAATCAAAAAAACGCGACTATTGCCACGAGGAGAACGACGATGTTTTACGTCAGGCCGTCACCGATTTCTGCTACGACAAGTGTTACGCCATTGCCAAATCGGGTGCCGACAAGCACCAACGTTCCGATGCCTTTGGCGCACTAAAAGAGGAGTTTATACAAACTATTCCCGTGGAAGAGTTTGACGAAGCCAAACAGATCATGGTCAACCGGTATTACCATGCAGTAGAAAAAGAGGCGATGCGTAACATGATTTTGGACGAAGGTATTCGCCTTGATGGCCGCAACACCACACAAATTCGCCCGATATGGAGCGAGATCGACTGCCTCCCCGGCACCCACGGATCGTCGATCTTTACCCGCGGCGAGACGCAGTCTCTTACCACCGTGACGTTGGGTACAAAATTGGATATGAAAGAGATAGATGATGTGTTAAATCAAGGTACTGAACAGGTGGTACTACACTACAACTTCCCCCCCTTCTCCACCGGCGACGCAAAGCCCTATCGCGGCACAGGTCGGCGCGAAGTGGGACACGGCAACTTAGCCCTTCGCGCACTAAAACCCATGGTGCCCACAGGCGAGGATAATCCATACGCAGTACGCATTGTTTCAGATATATTGGAGTCCAATGGTTCCTCCTCAATGGCCACGGTGTGCGCCGGAACGCTTGCCCTGATGGATGCCGGCATTCAGATCAAAAAGCCTGTATCGGGGATTGCTATGGGGTTGATTACCGACACCAAAGCCAAAAAGTTTGCCATCCTCTCCGACATATTGGGAGACGAGGACCATTTGGGCGACATGGACTTTAAGGTGACCGGCACTCGTGACGGCATCACCGCCACACAAATGGATATTAAGGTGGACGGACTTCCCTACAAAGTGTTGGAACAAGCCTTGGAGCAAGCACGTCAAGGACGACTGCACATTATGGATGAGATGATGAAGACCATCAGCGAACCGCGTCCCGAACTCAAACCCCACGTACCGCGAATCATCCAAATCATTATCCCCAACTCCTTTATTGGCGCTGTGATTGGCACGGGCGGCAAGGTGATTCAAGAAATCCAAAAGACCACCGGCACCACCATCACCATTACAGAAGAGGGCGAAGTGGGTATTGTCGATATCTTTGGCCAAAACAAAGAGGGCATGGATGCCGCATTAAATCGCATCAAGCTCATTACCACTGTTCCCGAAGTGGGAGAGGTTTATAATGGAAAAGTGGTATCGATCCTCGAATTTGGCGCTTTTGTTGAGATTTTGCCCGATAAAGAGGGATTGCTGCACATATCTGAAATTGAGTGGAAAAAGGTCCAAAAAGTGGAAGATATACTCAAAGTGGGCGATATGGTCGAAGTCAAATTGTTAGAGATTGACGCCAAGAGCGGAAAATTACGCCTCTCCCGCAAAGCACTGATTCCAAAACCCGAAGGTTATGTAGAGCCGGAGCGCAAACCGCGTCCCGAAGGCTCCGGTTTTGGTGATCGCGGAGGAGACCGCAACCGCTCAGGCGGAGGATTTGACCGCCGCGGAGGCGGTGACCGCAGACCGCCGCGAAGAGGGTAGTGCTAATTAGTCGCTGTATTGTCCGCAAAAAGCTCCGTGTGAAATCGCAATTTATTCTCTGATTTTTCTTACAGATTTGTACATATTTGACAAAAAAAGTACGATTTTTTTTTAAATCGAATATTGTTCTTATTTTTGGCATTGCGTAATCTTTTTTTTCTTAATTTTGTCCCATGAATAACAAGACAAAATAGGAGATCAACCACTGCTCAAAATACAAATGTAAGAAAACATATATCACAAAATCTAACCAAAAATTTAATTTATGAAGAAAATCCTATCTCTTGCGCTCGCTGCGCTGTTTTGCACCGCAGCTATGGCGCAACTCCGGGTTACCGGAACGGTAACCTCTTCCGACGACGGAGCTCCGGTTTCGTTTGCTACTGTTGTTGTTAAGGGCAACAACAGCTTGATTACAAGCACCGATATTGATGGAAAGTTTGTTCTTGCAAACGTTCCCGGGAATGCAGTGCTTGTAGTCAGTTACATTGGATTCACCACCTTAGAGACACCGGTGAACAACCGATCAGTGGTCAACATTGAAATTTCTCCCGATGCGTTGGCGTTGGAGGAGGTGATGGTGGTGGCGTACGGGACAGTAAAGAAAGCCTCCTATACAGGGGCGGCAAGCGTAGTAAAATCCGATGCCATTAAAGACAACCCTGTTACCTCTTTTGAAAATGCCATGAATGGAAAAGTGGCCGGAATGGTGGTAACATCCAACTCCGGTCAAACAGGCTCTGCTGTTGATATCCGAATTCGTGGTATCGGCTCCATGAACGCATCCAACGACCCGCTTTATGTTGTGGACGGTGTTCCTGTTATTTCCGGAAGTACCGGACAAATGGGGGGAGCGCTCTATTCCACCAACAATGTGATGAGCACTATTAATCCATCTGATATCGAGTCAATTACGATATTAAAAGATGCTGCGGCTTCTTCGCTCTACGGCTCTCGTGCTGCAAATGGTGTGATTGTGATTCAAACCAAACGCGGACAATCGGGTAAACCTCACATCAGTTTTAAAACTGCGGTAGGTATAACTCCCTCTTTTGCAACCCGTAATTACGATCAGGCATCTCCTCA
>JAITFU010000030.1 GCA_031281125.1 Prevotellaceae bacterium
TCCCTCCTGAGGAATGGGCGCCGCCCCATGATTGGGGACTTGTTTTACAACACACATATGCTGTACTTCATGTGAATAGATCATATTGATGTATTTTTTAAATTTTCCGGTGGCAAAGGTAACGATTTTTCCGTATTGTTGGTTTTTGATGTGCTGCAACCAAAGTGTCGTTATATACAAGTCGTCGAATAAGGTGGGCAGCTAAATAGAATGGAGTTCAGTACATGACAAAAAAGAAGAGACCGCCTAATGACTTTTTAGACGGCCTCTACTACTACTATTACTATCCTACCACCCCTCATTTTGCTGGGAAGCCAATAATGGATTCCGAGAAACACTATTAATGGGAATAGGGAATACACACCTTCTATCGGAATAGGGGATAAACTGAATATTAAAGGCGTCTGCCGGTACCGTACCGCCAACAATGTAAACCGGTGTGCCGGCGTTCATCAAAGCGCCGATCTTGGTGCGGTCAGGTTTGGCCGGAATTCCGCCGGTCGAATAGTCGGGATCCAAAAATAACCGATGAATATCCTCCCATCGGCGACCTTCTCCCAAAAATTCAATACGGCGCTCGCCCAATACTGCTTTCATAAACTCCTTAGTATCTGCAAAACTACTAACAGTATAGGCATCTACAGGAGAATTAATCAAAGAGCGGTTACGCACGGAATTCAAATAGGGCAATGCATCGCTCACCGATCCTCCGGTTCTAATAATCAATTCTGCATAGGTAAGCAATACCTCTGCATAGCGAATAATGGGTGCCCACTGCGACATGGCTGAAACGTTATCTTCATATTTTCTTAAATACAACAGGTCGTAGCTACCCAACCTAAACATATCTCTTCTCTTGTCTTTTGTCTCGTCCAACCAGTAAGGATTGTTGTAACCTACGGGACTTAGAGAGATTAATGCCCTGCCACCCAGCGCAGTAACAGAATACATAGAGGGAAGAGATCCATTCACACTCGGATTTCTCAATGGAGAATTATCAATAGAGAAAATGCTCTCTTTATTGCTTGTGTAGTTGGCAAAAGGAGTCATGGGATCGGGTTCGATTGCATACCCTCCAATCGGACTTTGCATGGATGCATTAATCAGCTTGGCCGCCTCTGCTTTTGATCCGGTCCAATCTCCTTTGTGGAGTTTTACCCTCACTTTTAAGGCTATGGCTGCACCTTGGGTCACTCTGGAAATTCTGCTGACTTCTTTAGGAATTTTTGATTCGGCATAATCTAAATCTTCTATGATTTTGGCATAACACTCATCCAAAGTGTTACGTCCGTGAGCCAAACCTCTTTCAATGGCCTCCGGAGTATTGATCGGATAGTCGTAATAAGGCACCCCGTACCGTTTGTTTCCCTGCTCGGCAAAGGGACGCGCAAAGTGAATCAACAGATTGTGGATCGACAAGGCACGAATAAACTTGCACTCTGCAATAAAGGACTCCCCTTCTGCTGCGGTCAGTACGCCTCCGGCAATAGCGCCCTCTAAGCCATCAATCACAATGTTGGCGCCATTGACTACTGAATAGGTGTTTTCCCACATTCCATCGTTGTTTGGAGCAGAAGTGGTTGTGTAGTTTGCCTCGTAGGTAACCTGAAAAAAGGCCTCAATATTCATCATATCCTCTCCCCTCATATCGGACTGCTCAATGGACGCAGCGCCAAAGGGATAACCGCGCTCAGCACCGGCAGCAGGATAAACCCCGCTTTGGGCCAAAGCATATACTCCTTTGACAGCCAAATCGCAATGGTCGTAGGTGTCAAAAACAGTAGCAGGCGTGAACCGGTCAATAGGAACCAATTCCACCACATCTTTCTCGCAGGAAGAGATAAACAGCAGACCTATAAGCGAGAAACAAGAGATAATCGTAATTTTTAATATATTTCTTTTCATAATCGTATTCTTTTAATATTAGAAGGATAAATTAATGCCAAACACATAGTTACGCTGCAATGGTTTTGCTCCGTATTCAACCCCAAAACCATCGGCTAAGGTTGAACCAGACATATTGGTCATCAGTTCAGGATCGAATCCGGAGTATTTGGTAATGGTCATGATATTTTGAGCCGAAGCATAGATGCGTACGCCGGAAAGCCCGACTTTGTTGATAATGTTGCGGGGCAAGGTATATCCAAGGGTAATGTTCCCAAGTTTTAGGTAAGAACCGTTTTCTACATAACGGCTGTCGGTCTCCTGTTGTTTGTTGGCCACCGCGCCGTATCCGCTTCTGATCTTTGGAACGATTCCATTACCCGGTTTTTCCGGACTTTGCCATCTGTCTAATATTTCTACACTCTTATTGGCAAAGTCGTAGTTCATTAAGCTATAGGCGCGGGTACCGTTGTAAATCTTGTTGCCGCCCGAAAAGCGGAAAAAGATACTTAAATCAAGATTTTTGTACATCAAGGTATTGTTAAAACCTCCAAACCAAGTAGGGATGGTACCTCCAAGTAACATTTTATCGTCCAAACCTAAACTTGCCCGTGCACCCAGTACAGCGGGGTTAGAGGCATCATAAAGATAGGTGGTATTGGTATTGTTTGACATATCGTGCTGCACAATTGTGCCATCTGCTTTGTGCCACATGGGGTTGCCGTTGGCCATATTTACACCTGCATATTGGTAGCCCCATAAGGTATTCATCGATTTGCCTTCCTCAATCACCGAATAGGTTCCACGAATAGTACCGTCAACCAATTTTACCACCTCATTTTTTAGGGTGGAGAAATTAACATCAGCATGCCAGCTAAAATCTTTTGTGCGCACAATGTCAGCGCCGATACTAAACTCCAAACCACTGTTCTTTATCTGTCCAATGTTCTGTGTCATACTGTTGCCGGGGATTCCAAAACTGGGATCAAAAGGAACATCCAACACAATGTCGCTGTTGTCTTTGGTCCAATAGGAGAAACCAAGATTAAACCTGCCGTTTAAAAACTGGGCGTCAAAACCCAAGTCCATGGTTGCCTGAGATTCCCATTTTAAAGCACCGTTCCCCACATTGGAGTAACAAAGACCGGCAAGCGATCCATACCTCCTGGGACTAAAGGTGTCCATATAGGGATAGTTTCCACTGATGCCCTGGTTACCAACTGTGGCAAAGCTGCCTCTTATACGAAGATCATTGACATATCCCCTGATGCCATCCCAGAATGACTCATCAGAAACGCGCCATGCTGCTGAAACGCCCCAGAAGTTACCCCAACGGGTATCAGCAGGTAGCTTAGAGAGGCCGTCTCTACGGATAGAGCCGCCAAGGTAGTACTTGCCCGCGTAGTTGTAGTTGGCACGGAACAGGTAGGAAGCCAATCCATTCTCTTGACTGCCTCCTCCAATACTGCGCATATCAAAGGTGCCGCCAATGATCTCTTCCATAAAGAAGGGATCTGAAAAATTTTGAACAGCAGCCGAGAAAGATCTGTACGAATACTTGTTATACTCTGCCACCGCAGTAAGATCAAGGTTGTGTTTTTCCGCAAAGGTGGTGCTATAGGCAACAATATTTTGCCAATTCCAACGCGTCCTCGGATAGAAATACCTGCTGATAAGCCCACCATACGTCACACCGTCTCCCGAATCAGGCATCCATTTATACATATCGTCCGACAACATCAAATCCGCAGAAGCAATAGTTTTTATCGACAACCCTTTAATCGGCATCAATTCAACAAAACCGGAAGCAATCCCGCGATAGCTCTCTGCAAGGTTGAGGTTGTTGTCCAATACCCACATGATATTGGGGATTGAACTTGTTACTACCTGCTTGTTGGAGCCGCGTCCCAATGCCTTGCGGTCAACTGCGTCAATGTTGTAACCGGTGGGGTCATCGTCCCGATAGACCGCCACATTGGGTAACATTCTAATTACTGCAAACATGGCGTCACTCAATGAGTTCCATCCTTCAACAATACCCTGAACCTTTTGGTTGGACACATTGATATCAACCCCGGCCTTAAACCAGTCCACCGGTCTTACGTCTCCATTGGCACGAACGGTGAAACGTTTGTAATTGTTTGCTACAATAATACCCTCTTGGCTGGAATATCCGCCGGATAGATAGAAGTGTGCTTTGTCTGTTCCGCCACTCATCGACAAGGTGTGGGAATGTTGGAAGCCTGTTCTAAAGACGTAGTCAAGCCAGTTGGTATTAGTGCCGTCGTCAACAGCCTGTGCTACGTTGCCGTTGTTTACGTACAATTCGTTGGCTATCTCGGTAAACTGCTTACCATTCATAAGATCAGGAAGCTTAGAGGCTTGAGCTGCACTAAAGTAGGTGTTGTAAGAAACACTAAACTTACCTGCTTTTCCCCTTTTGGTAGTAACAAGGATCACCCCGTTGGAGGCACGAGATCCGTAGATAGCCGTGGCTGCACCGTCTTTAAGCACATTGATCGATTCAATGTCGTCCGGATTGATGTCTCCCATAGCATTGTTTGAGGCATAACCCACCCCTACATCACCAGAGGTAACAGGAACGCCATCAACCACATACAATGGAGATGTAGAAGATGATATGGAGTTGATGCCACGTACACGAATAACGGGAGCAGAGCCAATCACACCTGATCCTTGGGTCACTTGTACCCCTGTAGCACGACCGGCTAATTGCTGGTCAAAACTGGGCGTGGCCAATTTGGCAATGGCGCCTCCATCCACTTTGGTTACCAAGCTGGTAACGTCCCTCTTTCTGGCCTCGCCGTAACCAATAACCACCACCTCGTCCAATCTAGTGTCTGATTCCAAAGACACGTTAATTACTGAACGCCCGTTTACCTGAACTTCCTGGCTTTTCATCCCAATAAAAGAGAATACCAGAGTAGCATTAGACGGAGCATTGATAGAATAGGTTCCTCCACCAAGAGTACTTGTAACAGTATTTGTTCCCTTAATGGTAATAAAAACACCCGGAAGTGGAGAGTTGTCCCACACATCCGTCACTGTTCCTGTAATCTGTACCGATTGTCCATATAATTGAGAGACACCCATACAGATCAGAAACGTTAAAATAGTTCCGATTTTTTTCATTTGTAAAAAAATTAGTTAATGTTTTAGGATTTATATATAATTAGTTCAATATAGGTTTAGCTTGCAAAGATAATACTTTATTTTAATATAACAAATCTGACAACACCTTTGCCATCCGCAAAAATCCCAAATCGGTGAGGTGTACCCCGTCAACGGTGGCTTCGGCATCGCTTCCCGTGAGCTTATCGGCAGGGACATAAAAGAGGTTTTCAAATCCCTTACAACGTAAGAGTTCGTAAATATCGCGCCATGTTGCGTTCTTTTTGGCAATAGTTTGTGCCTCTGTCAAGTTAAACGCTATAGCCGGGAATAAGTGATTTTCAACCATATAAACAGGGGTATCGGGGCGGGCTTGCAAGAGTGCGCACATAAAGTCATACCCAAGTTGTTCAATCATCTCTACGGTACAATTGCCCAAACAATCAACAAAATAGGCTCCTGCATCAATTTTGGCCATCAAAGCGCCAATCGAGCTGTCCATACGGCCATTACCGCTGAATCCCAAATTGATCACTTCGCGTTGCAGGCTTCGTGCCATAATGGCCGGGTAGGCCATTCCGGGACGCGTGGCGCATCCGCCCTGCGTGATGCTGGTTCCATAACACACAATCGGTTTCTCTGCCAAAGGTAAAGGGCTTAATGGAGTATATATATTTGCGGTAGAATCGATTCCGATCTCCAATTTGACCACTCCGTCGTAAAGCGGCAAGTGGAGCATAAACTCCTTTTCTGCTCCATCCATCTCCAAAATCAACATCTTTTCGTTCTCTTTTCCAGTTGCGGGAATGCCCGTGCCAACGTACCGCCACCCATCGTCATTCAGCACATATAGGTCCACACCCCGTACTCCTGTTGCAGCCATGTGATTCATACCAAAGCCACTCCGCACTATCCACCGGGCACCTATCGCTCTGCTGTTGCTCCGGAACCGCACCGCAATCCCTGCCGAATGCAACCCCAACCCCCATAATTCTGAACGGAAATCCTCCTTTTGCGACCAAGGCAAGCGTGTATAAGCCATACTGTCGGTATGCACCATGGCAGGCTCCGCAACGCTCCGTCCCATAATCCTAAACGCCTTGGCATCGTGATAAATAAGCTCCGATGATCTCTGCGCCATCAATACGGACGGAGAGATCAGAAGCAACCATAAAAAAAGTTTACGTCTCATATTCATAAAATCATATCATTACTCAATTGTTTTACAATCTCCGTTTCGCCCACCATTGCATCCACCCAACGTACCGCCAACCCCCGCCGCTCCATACCTCGGAACCAAGTCATCTGTCGCTTGGCAAATTGATGAATCGCAACGCGCAACTGCCCCCTCATCTCCTCAAAGGAGAGCGCTCCGGTAAGATACAACGCCAAGTATTTGTATTCCAACCCATAATACATCATATCCTCCACTGTCAATCCCTGCTTCATCAAGCGTAACGCCTCCTCCACCATTCCGCTTTGCAATCGTTCATCCAATCGCCTGTCAATCCGTGTCCTACGCTCCTCTACGGGTATATACAAACCTATAATATACGGATCGGTAGGGGCAAAAAAACTTTTGCCCCTACCATCGCCCCTATCGTTGCCCCTACCGATACCATCATCGTCCCTACCGTCATCGTTACGATATTCCGCAATTTCGATGGCGCGGATCAGGCGTTTGCGGCTTTGGGTATCGGTGGTGTTGTGCAACGGGCCGTACGAGGCCAACCGCTTTATCAGTTCTTCCTGCGTTACCCCCTCGCACTCCTGACGCAACTCCCTGTTTTCCGGCACCTCCGGCATTTCATACCCCCTGCACACCGCCTCTATATACATCCCCGACCCTCCACACAAAATTGGAACTAACCCCCTTGCCCTCACATCTTTATACGCTTTCCAAAAATCCAACACGTAGCGATACACATTGTACCGCTCCCCCGCATCAACAATGTCAATCAAATGATACGGAATCTCCTTCCCCTCAAATCGATAATCGGCCAAATCTTTTCCCGTACCTATATCCATCCCCCTATACACCTGCCTCGAATCGGCAGAGAGTACCTCCCCGCCCAACTGCGCCGCCAACCGTACCGCCAACCGAGTCTTTCCTGACGCAGTAGGGCCTAATATAACAATAAGCCGATTTTCCATAGCTCAACGCTTTGACTTCTATATCTGTCTGTTATTTTTTTTTCTAAAAAGCATCGCAAAGATACACTAAGTTTTCCACCACTCGAAAAAAGATGTAAATTTGCATTTGGTACATGACAAAAATAGAAAAATATTTAATTTGAAATAGTTTGAGTAGATTTGTACTCGACCTTGATAGCTAGGGAGAATTGATAAAAAAATTTTATCTTTGTAATTTGAGATTAAAGTGTCAAAAAAAGATATATACTAACTTTAAAGCAATGGCAAACAGGAATTTATCAAGCGCAAAAAATGCGAGAAACGACGAGTTCTACACGCAATTTCACGACATAGAAAAGGAAATTGCCGCCTATTTAGAATACAGCCCCGATGTGTTTCGCGGCAAAACTATTCTATGCCCCTGCGATGACCCTTATGAAAGCAATTTTTTTAAGTATTTTGCTTTAAAATTTAACGAATTTGGACTAAAAAAACTTATTGCAACTTGCTATGCAGGGTCGCCCATTGCAAATAGAGAACTTTCTTTGTTTCCGGATGAGAACGAAGAAAACAAAACAACAAGAAATCCTCACAAAATTGAAATTACAGATAACGACGGAGTGAGAAATTTATACGATGTTGAATTACTCCTTGCTAACGATAGAAATCATTTGACCCGTTTAAAAGGCGATGGAGATTTTAGAAGCAATGAAATAAAGAAGCTGAGAGACGAAGCCGATATTATTATTACCAATCCACCCTTTTCGCTTTTTAGAGAGTTTTTGGCGTGGCTTGTAGAGGCGAACAAACAGTTTTTAATTATCGGCAATATGAATGCTATTACCTACAAAGAAGTATTTCCGCTAATAAAAGAAAACAAAATGTGGTTAGGTAGAGGTTTTAACGCGGGAAATGCTTTTTTTTCAACACCACTTGTTAAAGAGTATGCAGAAGGAGTTTATAATCCCGATACGGGTTTAGTCAAGTTTAGGAATTGCTGTTGGTTCACAAACCTTGACCACGGCAGGCGACACCAACCTTTACAACTAATGTCTATAAAAAACAATTTAAGATATAACAAGAAATTAAAAGGCAAAGAGTTTTATGACCGATACGATAATTATGACGCAATAGAAGTGCCGTTTACAGAAATGATACCTAACGATTATGATGGCATAATGGCTGTTCCAGTCAGCTTTTTAGATAAATATAATCCTGACCAATTTGAAATATTGGGTATAACTCAAAGAAATGATGACCCATATAAAATAAAAAAATATACCAAAGCAGACTATCCTAACGCAAATGACTTAAATGCTCGTGGGGTTATTATCGTTGAAGGCAAACCCAAGTCAATGTATGCCAGAGTTCTAATAAAGAAAAAATAAAAACAAATATGATAACAACCCTCAAAACAGACATTACAGTAAAAGATATTTGCGAAGGTTTTGTTTATAACGAATTAGAAGGCAAAGGTTTATTTGGGCTTTCTGGCAGGCTTACCATTCAGCCCGAATATCAAAGAAATTACATTTACGCTGACGGCAAAAAAGACGTTGCAGTTATTGAATCTATTCTCAAAGGATACCCTTTGGGTTTGATTTATTTCAATAAAGTGAGCGACAACGCGCTTGAAGTGCTTGACGGACAGCAACGTATTACAAGTTTTGGGAGATTTGTGACTAATAAACTTGCTATCAGAGATGAAAATGGAAGACCACAAACTTTCAACAGTATTGCTGCCGACAAACAGAAAAAGATTTTGCAAACCAAACTTTTGATTTATGAATGTGAGGGTACAGAAAGTGAAATTAAAGAATGGTTTCGTACTATCAATATTGCGGGCGTTCCGCTCAACAATCAGGAATTGCTTAACGCTGTTTATTCAGGTCCCTTTGTAACGCTTGCAAAAGAAGAATATAGCAACAGCCAAAATACAAATATTCGAAAATGGAGTGCATACATTGCAGGTAGCGCCAACCGTCAGGAGTTTTTGGAGTGCGCACTTGATTGGGTAAGCAAAAGCAACATTGGCGATTATATGAGTTGCCACCGTTACGACGACAATATCAACGAATTAAAAACCTATTTTAACAGCGTGATAGATTGGGTTTCTACAGTTTTTACAGATGTAGAGAGTGAAATGCGCGGTTTGGAATGGGGACGACTCTACGAAACTTACCGAAAACAACCCTATAGTCCCAAAGAAGTTTCCCAGGAAGTGCAAAAACTCTATGCCGACCCTTACATAAAAAACCGCAAAGGAGTTTTTGAGTTTATTTTGGGTCGCTCAACTGACACAAAATTACTTGAAGTCAGAGTTTTTGACGAGGCAATCAAAAAATCTGTTTATGCAATACAAACGGCAGAGGCAAAAGAAAAAGGAATTTCAAATTGTCTTTTGTGCGCGATAGGACACGATGCAAACAAAACAAAAATTTGGAATATTACCGATATGGACGCCGACCACGTTGCTGCGTGGAGTAAAGGCGGCGCAACCGACATAAACAACTGTCAAATGCTCTGCAAAACACATAATCGGGCAAAAGGGAATAGATAGGATTGACAGCAAACGCGCATTGGCCCATTTTCCACTAAAACCACTCCACGCCATTGGCGCCGTTGGCGCCGCCGTTAGCGCTGCCGTTTCCGCCGGCGCCGCCGGTTCCTATATTGGCGCCGTTTCCACCGCTGCCGCCCAAACCCGGATTAATGCTCCCCAAGCCGCCAATGGCACAAACCTTATTGGCGGTAGTGGATGCTTGATTGGGCAACATGAACGCCTCGATAATGATGGAGGTATAGGTTCCGCCCGGTTTTGACGGTTCATTGGTGAACAGAGTACTTCTGCCCCCCCCGCCACCTATGCCTGCACCACCCCCACCCAAGCCGAAATTTGTGGCGAAACCGGGGTCTCCATCACCGCCCTTTGCCGTGATGGTGCCGCCGCTGATGATGATGCCTTCTACACTTCCATCGCTGCCGCCTCCAATGCCTGCACCGCATAAAGTTGCGGTTGCCTCAATGGTGCCGCCGGTGATGCATATCATCCCGTTACTGCTGCCGTAGCCGCCTCCTATGCCGGCGGCGCCTTTGCCTTTAGCGACCACAGTGCCGTTGGTTATGGTGATGTTACCGGCGTTTCCATTAGCACCACCGCCAATACCTGCGCCCCCGTCTCCCATGTTGGAGATGGCCGTAATAACACCGCCGTTGATGGCAATGTTGCCGCCATTGCCTTTATTTCCGCCTCCAATGCCCGCGCCTGACCAGGAGGAGGTTGCCGTAATGACGCCTGAGTTGATGGTAATCGCACCGGCACTGAGGTTATTGCCTCCGCCAATACCCGCTCCAAAATCGCCACCTTTGGCTTCTAACGTTCCCGATCCATCAATGCTGAGCGTTGTACCGGCAGGCACTTGTATGCCGGCAGAATTATCTCTCCCAAAAAAGGTGTTGGAACTGCCCGTAGCTAAGGTCAGCAATACATTGGCGCCACTTCTTAGGAGAAAGGGACTTCTACCCATACTCAAACCTGTTATAGTCACATTGTCTAAGGTAATGGCCACGGTTGCATCATCTTCCACCTCAATGCGCCTCAGGCTGGCAACCGGTAACTGATTGTTCCCAATCACCTTTACTGACGTGCCGTCAAGAATGGTATAAACAGAAGTTGTGGCGTTATAATTCCACCCGTGACCGCTTATATCGGAGGAGGGAGCGCCGGACAAATCAATCACATTTAATTCAAAAGTCGCCTTGATTGCCACATCCTCTTCTGGCATTACAAAGAACGTAGTAATGGCACTATTGTTGTCAAGGAGAACAGTGCCGCCCTCCACCGTCCATCCTGTAAAGAAATAACAAGGATCCGGTGTAGCGGTTATGGTTACAGTTACGCCCTTTATGGCCTTGTCAGAAGGGACTGAACTTGCCGTACCGTTGCCGTCGTTACTCATGGTAATATTGTTGGAAACATGAATCGCCCAGGGAGGGCAGCTATCCATATCGGTACAACCCAAAAGGATCAATCCGGTAAAAGTTAATACGAAAAATGATTTATGTAACATGCCATCACCCCTCCTTTTCTTTCCCAGTCGGTTCCCATCCTTTTGCACAGCACCGGACTTTGCAGGAGAGGGTTTGGGCTGAGGTGGAAGATGATTGAGTGTACGCACCTGAAGCATAGCCGGTTTGCCATTAACTACACTATATACGACCAACCCAACCCCAATTATAATGAATGGAATGCTTAACCATTGTCCCATATCTAACGTCATCCCTTCCTCAAAAGCTACCTGCGTATTTTTGATAAATTCGATAAAGAAACGGGAAGTAAAGACCAAGATTAAGAAAATGCCCAAAATCATTCCGGTCTTCAATTTTGGTAAAAATCGTCTGTATATCCACAACAGAAGAAAGAAAATCAGTAGATAACACAAAGCTTCATAAATCTGAGTCGGGTGCTTTGGAAGCACCTCTCCGCGCCTAACAAAAATGAAACCCCATGGGAGAGATGTCTCAATGCCGTAAATCTCGGAATTGACCAAATTCCCCAATCGGATAAAACAGGCTGCCAGCGCCGTGGGTATTGCAACCCTGTCCAACAGCCAAAAATAGTTGAATCCATATTTGGGACCATACTTTTTAATATAAAAGAACCACACCCCAATCAAAATGCCAATCGTGCCGCCGTGAGAAGCCAGTCCGCCTTCCCACATCATCAAGATTTTGAGCGGATTTGATAGATAATATTCGGGGTCGTAGAAAAAGCAGTGCCCCAATCGTGCCCCAATCGCTGCAGAAAAGAAGACGATATAGGCCAATGGCTCCACAAGTGAGATGGGTAGTTGCTCCCGTCTAAAAAAATTCCGCATTATAAAGAAACCGGTAACAAATCCCAATACAAATAGAATCGAGTAATACCTAAACGAATAGGAACCAATAGTAAAAATGTCGGGATTAAAATCCCAAGTAACAGATAACAAGTGATTCATGGCTTTATGTTATATTCAATCTACAAAGATAGGCAAAATTCCGTACCTTTGCGCCGTTATGCCAAAAGCAAAGTCCAACATAGAGATAAAAAACAAACGCGCCGGCTTCGAATACGAATTTATTGAGTCGTTTACCGCCGGCATTGTGCTCACCGGCACGGAGATAAAATCAATCCGCGCAGGCAAGGCTTCGTTGGTGGATGCGTACTGTTACTTTGTTGGTAATGAACTTTTTGTTAAGCATCTGCACATAGCCGACTATTGGTGGGGCAGCTTTAACCAACACGATCCCAAGCGCGAACGCAAGTTGCTGCTCAACAGTAAAGAGTTGCGCAAATTACAACGCAACGTCAGAGAGAAAGGGCTTACCATTATTGCCACCCGCCTCTTTATTGCCCAAAACGGTTTTGCCAAGCTCAACATCTCATTAGCGAGAGGCAAACGCGAATACGACAAGCGTCACACTATTAAGGAGAAGGATGTGCGGCGCGACATGGAGCGCGAATGATTAGCGCTCTATCCGTACAAATACACTCAATGGAAGCTGTTTACCAAATCGGTCTTTAATGATCAGCTCTCCAAACGACGTGTGCCCCGCACCGCCAAACGCCTCCCGTACCAACGTATTAGCCAACACCGCCGAGTAGCCATTGGAATAGAGATTTAGCAGTACAAAGCTATCCTTTGGCGCCAAAATGGCGTTGCACTCCCTTAACAACGCAAACAAACACTCGTCCAACTTCCATCGCTCCCCCTCCGGCCCATGCCCATACGCCGGCGGATCCAATATAATTCCTTGGTAAAGAGAACCCCTGCGCGCCTGCCTCTTTACAAATTTGAGCGCATCCTCCACCATCCAGCGTATCCCATCCATCCCGCTCAACACCATATTCTCCCGCGCCCACGTTACCACTTGCTTCACCGCATCCAAATGAGTCACATCGGCCCCGGCGGCCCGCGCCGCCAAAGAAGCCCCACCCGTGTAAGCAAACAAATTCAAAATTTTTGGCACTCCGCCCATCTCATCCCCAATCCGTTTGGTCGCCCCATAAATATAGTCCCAATTGGGCGCCTGCTCCGGAAAAACCCCAATATGCTTAAACGCAGTAAGCCCCAACCGCATCTTCTCCGCAAACCCATTGCCCTGATAATCAACACTCCACTGCTCCGGCATCTTTTTTACCAGAACCCACGACCCGCTATCCTCCTTACCGGACTTTCCAAAACCCGCCCCCTGCACAAATCGGGTGTGCGCCAAACCATTCCACTCCTTTTGAGACAACGATTTGTCCCATAACGCCTTAGGCTCAGGCCGTGCCAAAATATAAGCACCAAACCGTTCCAATTTTTCTCCGGCGCCGCAGTCAATCAACTCATAATCAGCCCAATTTTGAGGAGAGAGCAACAACATATTATTCCACTTTGATCGTCAAGGTTTTTGTTTCTGAGCCAAGATAACTCTCTGCCTTTACGGTAAGGGTAAAAACCCCTACAGAAGTGGGCACTCCAAACAGCTCGCCCCTATATGGGTCAATCGTTATCCAACCCAACTCCGGATCGGCGCTTTCTACACTCCACACAAAGTTCTCGGTACCGGACGCAAAAAGAGTGGTCGAATATGGTTCCCCAATTGCACCGGTAGCCATCAGTTCCGTCACGATTGTGGGTGCGCCCATAGCATACACCACCTCGCCGCCAAGCACCGTCATTACTGCATTTATCTCCTTGATTTCAAAGTCCCAACACAAATTGCGATCAAAGTAATCGCGGTCTATCACCACAAAGTCGGCCAAATAACCTTTTCTGAGTACCCCCTTGGTTTGCTCCTCAAAGTTTGCATACGCGCCCCCCCATGTGGAGTAGTGTAGGGCCTCTGCCCTTGTAAGTCTCTGATCCTTATACCAGCCGCTCTCCTGTGAGAAGTTTTTTGTTCCGGGTTCAAATTCGGCTTTAAATTTTTCTCTGTCTTGATCAATCACCTCTTGGGTGGGACCTGCCCTTCCCACCAATCCACTCCTACTCACCCTTGTTACCCCTGCATAAAGTCCATGATACGGATTTAACAGTTCGACCGTTGCGTCTGTTCCCTGGGCAATAATCCCGCCCCTGTCAATCACCTCGCGCCAAGCATACGCGCCTACGATTCTGTCGGGTCCAATTAAATTTTCTGCGTAGGTCATATCCGAAGTGGCGTGGGTGGTTTGCATCGATAACACCATTCCTAACGCTACCGATCGTTCAATATCGTTAATATTACTGTTGGTAAGCTCGCCATCAACCACAATATCTTGAATGCCAAGGCTTGCAATCTGGTAGTGTTCCGCTCTCTGTCGGTCATCGGTGACAAGGTCTAACCTTCCTTCTGCAATCATCTCATTTTTAATCTTTTCGTAGAAATCGTTGAGCTTTCTGGTTGCGGCATCTCCAATCACATGAACGCTTGTTTGCCATCCCGCCATAATGTTCCGGCGCATAAAGTCCATAATGGTCTCATCTGTTTCGTAGCAAGTTCCCATAGAATTTGGATTGTTGTTGTATGGCGCAAGCATGGCAGCGTTTTGACCGCCAAACGCTCCGTCAATCAGCAGTTTTGATGCCCTTACCGTTAAGCGATGCCCATATTCGTTAATCAAACGACCATTTGCGTCTCCACGCCCTTCGCCTATCATTCGATCCCTAAACACTTGATCAGTTTTATTTGCACCACCATGTGCGATCTCAAGGTATATTCTCAATTTAAGTGAATCTGCAAATCCTTGAAGTTTACCCTGATACGCTTGGTCAAGCAGTTCAAATGTTTCCATGCCCGAACCTGCATCCATAATGGTGGTAATGCCATAAGAAAAGCACGTTTGCTGGGCTGCATACACCGCAGCTCTGTATTGAGTAGCGCTTGATTCGGGAACGCGCACCATCCGAGTGGCATTTCCCTGTAAAACGCCAATTGCCCTCCCGGACTTACCCACAAGAGTAACAGCGACTCCGGAGGGATCGGGATAATCGGGAGGATTTTTGTCCCAATCGATGCGTCCCAACGCCACTATGATTCGCTGATTAACACTACGATTGGCCGCGGGTACTGCAAGGGCGGCAGCCAATGCGCGGGCATTTCCCACCTCTAACGCTTTGGTGTTGTACCACGCCGCATGTCCCGAAGTATTGGTCAATGCCACCGGATAACCTCGTGACACCGCATCAAGTTCCCATCTTGTTGGCCAGTTAGAAACACCATCGGGGTGTGGGTTGGCGTCCCAATCTCCCCCAATGCCGTTTGCCCATCCCTGCGATACAATCCACGTATCATTGGGGTTCGCGCCTTGTGCGTATAATTTGTCTGCCTCTGCTTTAACGGCGTCAATAATAGCGCTTTTTGGTTTATAAAATATGTCGATTTGATTGGATCTTACCCCTTCGTCTATATAGTGCATGTGGCTCTCTATCAAACCCGGAATTACGGTTGCCCCTTTTAGATCGATCCAAATGGCATTAGGGCCGGGGGCCGCTGCGCTTCCAATAGAAACATTAAGATCCTCGTTGGCAATCCACTTAGTCAAATCTCTCTCTCTATTGGCAACGCATTCAATAAACTGACCTTTTGTAACAATTGCCCAAGCCTCTATGTATGAGTTGATTTTACCGTTTGCTCCGGTAATCGTACCGGGCTTATGGTAATAATCAAACTCTTTTGGATTTGCTTCTGTATAAAACTTTCCGTTGTACCAAACGTAGTACTTGTTAGGGTCAAACGATCTCTGTTTTACCGTCGCTGTATGAGGGTTAAACGTCCCTCCCCAAATTTTGCGCTCAACAACTGTTTGATTGCACTGGACACAGGCAAGCAGACACAACGTAAACGCCATAATAGCCATTGTTTTCATAAATTTCTTAAAAAGACAAATATAGGCGAAATTCTTTTAAGTAACGCTTCACATTCTTGAAAAATTCGACATATCCAAATATATTTTATATTTTTGTACTGTGATTACAACAGATTTTACATCACTATTATTATGCAACAGATAGATTCTTACAATTTTACAGGTAAACGCGCCATTGTCCGCGTGGACTTTAATGTTCCGCTCAACGCCAATTTTGAGGTGACAGACGACACCCGAATCCGTGCAGCCATCCCCACCTTAAAAAAAGTGCTCATGGGTGGAGGTTCTATTATCATTATGTCTCACTTGGGTCGCCCCAAGGCCGCCGAGAATAAATATTCTTTAAAACACATTATCCCTGTTATAGAGAAGCATTTGGGCACCTCTCTTCTCTTTGCTCCGGACTGTATGGGTCCACAAGCAGAAGATATGGCAAAAAATCTCCAACCCGGACAAGCGCTGCTGCTCGAAAATCTTCGCTTTTATGCCGAGGAAGAGGGAAAACCACGCGGATTGCCCGATGATGTCTCTGACGAAGAGAAAAAAGTGGCCAAAGCCCTTATGAAAGAGAAGCAAAAGCTATTTGTAGATCAATTGGCCTCTTATGCAGACTGTTACATTAACGATGCTTTTGGCACCGCACACCGCGCCCATGCCTCTACTGCAATGATTGCAAAGCATTTCTCTAACGACAAGATGTTTGGATACCTTATGGAGGGAGAGATAAAAGCCCTTGAACAAGTGCTGCAAAACCCTCAACACCCGGTAGTTGCCATTCTTGGAGGCGCAAAAATTTCTTCTAAGATTGCGGTGGTAGAAAATCTTATGGATAAGGTTGACTCCATGATTATTGGCGGAGCAATGGCCTTTACCTTTATCAAAGCAATGGGAGGAACATCCATTGGCGCCTCTTTATGTGAAGACGATCAATTAGATTTGGCCCGTACCATTATGAACAAGGCCCAAGAGAAGGGAGTGGAACTCTTTTTCCTTGGAGACGTAGTGGCTGCCGATGCCTTTGCCATTGACGCCAACACCCAAATATGCCCATCGGATCAAATTCCTGAAGGATGGATGGGAATGGACGCCGGACCCGACTCGTTACGCGCTTGGGAAATGGTACTCATGGACGCCAAAACCATCTTGTGGAACGGTCCCGTAGGCGTATTTGAGATGCTTCCCTTTGCCAAAGGCACCCACAGAATTACCGAAATTCTTGCCGCCGCCACCGCACAAAACGGTTGCTTTACCCTTGTTGGCGGAGGCGATTCTGTAGCCGCCGTAAACCAAATGGGTTATGCCAACAAAGTGAGCTACGTCTCCACCGGCGGCGGCGCCATGCTCGAATATTTAGAGGGCATTGAACTCCCGGGCATTAAGGCGATTCGCGAACAGTAAAAGACGCCAGCTTTGATTATTCGACGCCACTTTGCAAAGTCGCTACCATATTTCATTGCAGATAACTATTCTCGATGAATAGTTTGGACTTGTTGTATTATCACCTCTTTTGATCTTCAGACCAAATTCGTTAGACTAAATCGCTGGCGGTTGAATTTCCTCGTTGCAATCTGTGAGAATTATTGTAATTTTGCAAGTAAAATTTGCAAGTTAATTCTATGGACAAAACATTCAACATATATTGCGATGAAAGTTGCCATTTGGAAAACGACCACAAGCCGTTTATGTTTTTGGGATCAATCAGTTCGGCATACAATCAAGTACGTTTGCACACCGAACAAATCAGCCTGTTGAAAAAGAAACATAATTTTTACGCCGAAATAAAATGGACGAAAGTATCACAATCAAAGTTTCATTTCTATTCCGAGTTGATTGATTATTTTTTTGCTACCGACTTGAAATTTAGAGCAGTAGGTGTCGAAAAAGAGAAAATCAACAATGCTGCTTTCGGACATACTTATGACGATTTTTACTTCAAAATGTATTATCAACTTCTTAATCATAAGACGGATAGCCGATATGCCTACAACGTTTATCTTGATATAAAAGATACTTTGAGCGCTTGCAAAGTTCGCCAATTAAGAGAAATTTTGAATACAAAATATGGAGTTTTCCGCAATGTGCAAAATATCCGTTCACACGAAAGCTTTTTAATGCAGTTTACAGATTTTCTAACGGGATCAATTTCATATTATAAAAATAGTGCGGAAAAGCAAAATCAGGCAAAAGTACAACTCGTAGAGCGAATTATAAAAAAATCGGGTTGCGACCTCGACCATACTAATTATTCCGAAAAATTGAATCTGTTTTTTATTGAATTGAAATAATATGCCGCTGAATTTGCTTAAAAAATACAATCAATTATTGGATATTTCAGCAATGAATGAGTTTCAGCGCAAAAAATCGTTGAAAGGCGTGTTTGACAAGGATATAACCAACAATCACAACTTTGCTTTTCGCACAAAACAGATAAATCCGACACCTGCCGAGGGACAGGATTCAATGGAGCGTCTATTCACACATTTAACGACTGTTATTACGGACAAAAGTTCTAATAAACGAGAATTTGATATGGCTCGTTCCGTGCGGTTACATTGGTTGAATTATCATATTGAAGAAAGTAAAAAAGCAAATATGTTTGTCTTTTCCGTTGCAGAACCAAATGGAACAAGGACTTACATTTACGATAAAGACGAGTTTTATGTGATAGTTTTAGAACCAATGCGTAAAGGAAATAATTATTTTTTGCTTTCGGCATATTATCTTGAAGGTAAGGACAAAGCACGTGATAAAATGATGAAAAAGTATAAAAGAAGATTGTCGGATGTGTTATAAAAAACAAAAAACGCAGAACTTCGAGGTTTGCGTCTTTCGATTTCCTTTTCTCAAATGAGAAATGAACTCAGCCGCAAAGGTACAACTTAATTTGTTATCTGCAAACAAAAAACAAAAAAATTATGGGGACACTCTTCCTCTCCATTGGAACACAGCCGCATCACACCGTCATTATCTCCTTCTCCTTTGCCACCAACAACTCATCAATCTTCTTTACAAAACCCTCAGTCTCCTTTTGAATCAGCCCCTCGGTATCTTTGGCCATATCCTCGGGTAAGCCCTCTTTTTGCATCTTTTTGATCACCTCAATCTGGTCGCGGCGAATGTTGCGGACGCTTACTTTTGCTGCTTCGCCCTCATTTTTAGCGCGTTTAACCAATTCCTTGCGCCGATCTTCTGTCAGCGGAGGTACGTTGATTCTAATCACCTCTCCGTTGTTCTGCGGGGTAAATCCAATGTTGGCAGCAAGGATCGCCTTCTCAATCAATGGGATCATCTTCTTTTCCCAAGGCTGAATATACATGGTGCGGGCATCGGGCGTATTGATGCTTGCTATTTGGTCAATTGGCGTTTGAGTGCCGTAATAATCAACGGTAACGCCATTAAAAACAGCAGGAGTCGCCTTTCCTGCCCGATAAGTGGCTAACTCTTCTGTAAAGTGAGACACCGCCTTTTGCATCTTAACCTTTGCGGCCTCTACTACCTCTTTGGTTTTTGCTATATCCATAATCTTATATTTTGATTTTCTAAAACAACTCTGTTCCAATTGGATCGCCCTTAACCAACCGCAACAAGTTTCCTCTTTTGTTCATATCAAAAACCACCACCGGCATTTTATTCTCTTTGCAAAGGGCAAAGGCGGTTATATCCATTACTTTAAGATTTTTTTGCAACGCTTCGTCAAACGACAAACGATTGTATTTAATGGCTGTAGGCTCTTTCTCCGGATCGGCATTATAGACTCCGTCCACGCGGGTGCCTTTAAATAGTGCAGAGGCTCCCAACTCCACAGCGCGCAAAGCGGCCGCCGAATCGGTGGTAAAGAAGGGATTACCTGTTCCGCCGGAAATCAAAGCTACGCCCCCTTTTTCCAAGCACTCAACTGCTTGATCCCTAACCCAGTATCGTGCGTAAGGTTCCATCTGCGTTGCAGAAAACACCTCTGTCTCAAGCCCTTCGCTACGCAACGTACAACTTAGCGCAATGCTGTTGATGGTGGTGGCCAACATCCCCATTTGGTCGCCCTTTACGCGGTCAAAACCCTGTCCCACACCCTTTAGCCCCCTAAAGATATTGCCGCCGCCAACTACAATCGCAACCTGAACACCCGATGCACACACTTCGTGAATCTCCTTGGCATACGCCACAATCACATCCGAATCGATGCTTGTTCCGCCTGAGCCTGCCAAACATTCTCCGCTCAATTTTAATAATATACGTCTAAATCTCATATTGTGTTTCTTCTATAACCTACAAAAATAACATTTTTTTATGAAACAACCAATTCTCTGATGATTCCATCCACAATAAACCACTTTTGAGGAAGAATCTTTACATATCCTGCCTCCATCACCAATAGACCCTTTTGCAACAGATCGTGGAGAGATTGTTCATAATAAAGCCTGATTTTTTTATCTGTAAACTCCTCATCAAAAGTCTTTTGACACAAGCCCTCTGCGGTGCGCAGACGTGTCATCACAAACTCATTGTACCGTTTTTTAGTGGTGATAGACTCCTTTTTAATGTACGGAAGGCCAAAATTTATCCCATCTAAATATCTCTGTACACTCTTTACATTTGCATGGCGGGCCACTCCATTATAGGAGTGCGCCGCCGGCCCAACCCCCAAATAGGGAACTCCCAACCAATATTTACTGTTGTGGCGCGACCTATACCCTTTTTGCGCAAAATTGGAGATCTCATACTGTTCAAAGTCAGCAGTTGCCAACATCTCTTGCAGCAGCGTATAGTGTCCCGCTGCCACATCCTCCTCTACCATCTCAATCGTGCCTTTGTTTACCTCTTTATATATGGGCGTTCCCGGCTCAATCCCTAATTGATAGGCCGAAATATGCTTGGGATGTAATGCCAACGCTTGCTGTATGTTACGCCTCCATTCCGTCTCCAACAGGCCCGGAAAGCCAAACATCAGATCAAGACTTATATTTTGGAACCCAACACTTTGTAACGCCTCTACCGCGTGAATTGCCTGTAAAGCGCTGTGCCTCCGGTTCATAAATTGTAAATGATTGTCACAAAACGACTGAATCCCCACGCTTGCTCGATTTACACCCACGTCAATCAGCTCCTTACCATAATCTGTGGTCACATCTTCGGGGTTCAGCTCCACCGTTACCTCAACAAAATCGGTCTTCCACAACTCCTTAGCAAACTCAATCAATCCGCCCAACTCTTTTGCCGGTACCAAAGAGGGCGTTCCGCCACCCACATAAAGCGTATCCGGAGGCGTTATATAGTCGCGTCTCGTTACCATCTCCTCTTTAAGTGCACGCAACAGATCGCCCATAAGCCCCCGCGACCGTATCGAAAAAAAATCACAATAGGTACAAAACTGCGCGCAAAATGGAATATGAATGTATAACCCCGTCAACAATAAAACAGTCAGCTATTTAAGCGATACATCAACCGATCCCAATTTTGCCTCCACAGTGTACACATCAACGCTATATACACCTTTCTTAAACAAACCCGCCTGACCAAAAAAGACGCACACTTCAATATCAGCGCCTTGGTAGTCCACCTCTCGTGAAGCGGAATAGATCATCGACTCTCCACCCGACACAAATACCGACTCATCTCCGGAGGTCATCAACACCCCATCTGGTCCTTTTACCCTAAGATAAATCTTACGCGGCCCTCTATTGGCAATGTCGTTCTCCATCAAAAAGAGGCAACACTTTAGCTTTTCTGTACGGCTCGATCGGTCGGTCACTTTCCCGTTGGACAAGAGCGCCGTCAATCCAAAGTTTCGCCCCTTGACCACCGATCCCACCTCCACTTTTCGGGCATACTCATCTGCGGTGCTTTTAAGCTCGTTGTACTCCCGCTGCGATTTGCGCGCCTCGTCTCGCGCCGCCACGGCATCTTGACGCAAAGTGGTGTTTAGGGTGTTAAGTGAGTCAATTTGAACAATATAGTGGCGCATAATGCTCCGGAGCGTGCCCAACTCCTTTTCGTATTCGCGGATTTTAGATCGATTGGACGCTTCGGTTTGTTGCACCCTATCAATCAGTTGATCAACCTTTTCGCGCTCTCGTTCCAATTGTAAGCTCAGGGTGTCGTTCTGAGTGTGGATATTTCCGTAGTCTAAACGCAAATCTTGCAACTGAACGGTCAAGTCGTCTTTATCTGTTTGCAGGCTCTCAATCATTTTATAACGATCTACCCATACCCAGGCCAATACGCCAATTAACGCCACCGCAACAACAGCTAAAATAAGGGTCATAACCCTCAACATGGTTACTCTTTTTTCTTCCATAATCAATTATATTTTCTTTCTGCTGCAAAAGTACGAAAAAAACACTACATTTACGGGTTATTAAAATTTCTAATTCACAAAAATATGTTTAAATACCTTATTCGCGTAGTAAAATATATGGTTTACTGCTTTGTTCTGCTCTGCCTGCTTCTTTCTCTAGTCTTCTACACATCCGATCACGGCCAACTCACCTATTTTTGGGAGATGATTCCCTCCACAAACTATTGGCAAGTGGCCCTCTTTTTGATTGCTTTTGCAGCCGTTTACCCTTTTATTGGATACGCGCAACGTACTGTCTATCTAAATCGCTCTTTTGAAACCGATAGAGAGGCGCTTATTGAGCCAATTTTGTTTGCCCGTTTTCAAATTACTGACGATTTTGGCCAAAAACTTGTATTTCGTCACAAAAGCGCCTTTACCCGACTGATGCGGCTTTACGAAGATGCCATCACCATCGATTACTCGAACAATCCCGTAATAATAACCGGATTACGCAGAGACGTATATCGTTTTGCCCGCTACATGGAACACATAACGCGGCAACTCACATAAGATTGACCTCTTTACCCCTCTTTTCCGCTACTTCCCCCACTCCGAGACAGGCGGAATCGCTGTTTGTGTGGTGTCGCTTTGGGCCTTTGTTACACTGTCGATATAGGCTGCCCATCGCTCGTTCTCCTCTTGCGAAAAAACGTATGGCTCAGGGTCTAACTTTAAGTCATCTCCAAAGGTAAGTACCAAAAGTTTTATATAATCCGAAATCAATATCTGCGACTCGGAAATTTTTGCGGTGCCTTGCATTGTGCAGCGATCCTTAACCATTTCTAAGTCCAACATCATCAGATCAATAAACAACCTCTGCACCATCCACTCCCTTGCATAATCGAGATCTAATTTGATCACCTTTCTTTGCTCCTTTTCTGTAAGAGTCGCAAAATCTTTCTTCCGCCACTTCTCGCCTTCTTTGTACATCGACTCGATCTTTTTCCCAAAAGCATTCCATTCCTTTGTATATTGGGTAATAAAGCGATACGCCGCCGTGTCGGCTTTATACGATACGGGCAAATCAATTACAATGGGCGCCACCGTGGGCTTTTGCTCGGTACAAGTCACAAACAACAAACTTGTTAAGATCCCTAAAATAAATCTGTTAGTTTTCATTTTTCTTATATTTTAATCGTGCAAATATAGTTATAATTTAGTTGTAATCTTAGTTGGATAAAAAAAATGTATCTTTGCAAATTGACATTAAAAATAGTTTTTATGGAAGCATTAAGGCAAAAACACGAACTTGATAGAGAAACGCAAAACAAAGTAGGTTTCATGGCATTCATTATCAATCAATTTGCTCGCACCTATAAAATGAATAGTCAAAATGCGTATTTGTATCTAAAAAAGTACGGTGGTTTTGATTTTCTTAATGAATGCTGGTGGGCATTGCACACTGATAATCCAATGTGGGCAGTGCGTGATATGTATTTGATTTGTGTTCAAAATGGAGGACAAAAATGAAAGTTTATCACGGAAGTTATACGGCAATAGATCAAATTGACCTTAGTCATTGCGAAGTCGGCAAAGATTTTGGACAGGGTTTTTATGTTACCAAGCTATTTGAACAAGCAGAATTTTGGGCAATTAGAAAAGGCAGAATAAAACGAACTAAAGCAGTTGTTACCGAGTTTGATTTTAATGAAAACATTTGTCGTATAATGAAATTCAAAGTGTTGCGTTTTGATGATTATAACGAAAAATGGCTTGAATTTGTTGTGCAAAACAGATTAAACGATACCGAACAACAAGCACACGATTACGATATAATTGAGGGACCGGTTGCTGATGACAAAATTACCGAACAAATCAAGGATTATATTGCTGGAATTATTACAGAAGAGAAATTTCTTAATGACCTTGTTCATAACCCATCACACCAAATTTGTTTTTGCACAGTACAGTCATTACAATCATTATCGCTCTCAAAAGACAAAATTGATAGTGCAAAATATCATATTGACAAAGATGTTTTGCAAGCTCTAATGACCGATTATGGAATAGATGAAATTAAAGCAGCCGACCTATACTACACATCAAACACTTATACCCAACTTGCCGACGAAACCACAGAATTTTACAAAAAGGATTGGACTAATATATATAAACTTTTGAAACAAGAAATCATTTGACACGATAAAAAAAAACCGCCCCACAATTGCTTGAAGGGCGGTTTTTTAATAATCACAAACTCTTAGAAACGAATACCAAATTTTAGTTGCGGCAACGCAAAGAAAGAAATGGTATGCGCGTTGGCGTTCCAGTTAAGTCCATCTGAATATACACGCGCTAACGTGTACATATAGTTAAATGGACGCACTTCGATCGCCACATTGAGTCCGGGTAAAAAGTTATACTCAATCCCGGCGGTGATAGCTCCCGTAAAGCCGAAAACTTCACCGGCGCGCTTGTGTGCATAAAAAATTTCGGTCCATAATTCATCGCCCAATTCATCGCCTGTATAGGGCAGTGTTACCTGAATCCGAGCGTGCTGAATACTTCCCAATACTCCCAGATAGGGGAAAATACGTCCGTTACAATTATTAAAGTAGTAGTTGGTGCCTAAGGCGCCCATCCAGTTGTCCTGGAGGCGGCCCTGTACATATTTTAATCCGGGATAGACGGCATCTCCAAAGTCAATATACTCTTGATAATGTCTTTGGGGTTGTACGCCTATGTCCATCATAAACATGCCGTTTACTTCCCACCTGTTTGTAATAAAGTATTTTCCCTGAATCCCCGCGATGTTTGTAACGGAGTTGTTGTTTAAACTCCCTACGTGGAACACAATCGATGGGTCATCTGACTGATTTTTGGTGAGGCCCTGACCGGCAATGCCAAAGTTTGATCCGGAAACGATTCCGGGTAAGAGGTAGGTGTTGTCCTCAATGGGGAAAAAGAGGCCCCTTCCTAACATCAAATTGACTTGCCATTGGCCCGCACGCGGTGCAAACAGCGCACTTCCGGAGCGTTCCACCGGTTGCGCCAGCAAGGGCGCAACCGTTAGAGCCGCTACAAGAAATATGCTAAGTTTTTTAGTCATTCTATCGATAAATTATATTATCAAATTACAAGAGCTAAAATGGTATCTTTTTCTTTGTCCAAAATCTTCAGCTCGGCATCAATAATATCAATGCGTTCTTGGAGAGAGGCAATATGGGCATCAATATGTTTAACCCTGTTTTCTACAAAATTTGCATGGTCGCTGTCGGCTAAAATCAAACCGTTGTGGTAAATGCCAAGGGTATTAAACAACTTGATGTTCTCTTCTGCAGCGGTAAGTTGGGCTTGATACTTGACAAAGTTGTCAAACGCGTCTTTGTAATATGTGGGCGCCCAAATGTGTGCTGCGGTCTCAGCAATCATGTGGTTGATAACATCAAGCATTGCAAAGTAGTGATTTTCAAATACGTCAGCTTGGAAGTGCATTGCTTTGATTTCAAAATCTTTGAATACGCGCTCTTGCTCGGCGGCTACCCACTTGTTGTAGAGGTCTTCTACTACAGGACGCAAGGCGGCAATCTCATCGCTAATGGCGTCTAACAACTTATGGTAGCTGTTGGCGTCCACGTTCTCGTCATACCAGAATTTGAATTGATTGTAGTTGCGGATGGCAATAAAGGCCCTTGCTGCACGTGCGGTTGGAATTGCGGGAGCTGTTGTGGAAAATGCAGCCCAACCTGTATTTGCTTCCCAAAGCACGGGATCGCCCAGATAAATGGGGCTGCCAATGTTTACCCAACGGTTATACTGTGTTCCGGTCAAGGCTACGCGATGAACGGCAAGGCTGGGATAATAAGCCCACCACCAACTTGTATTGGTACCGATATTATCGCTCAACTGATCATCTGCAAAATGAATATATTCGTATGGCACAAAATTGCGTGTCCAGTAGAGAACATCCTCTGTTAAATAAGGAGGATAGGTACCGGTGGTCAACTCGGGCTTAAATTGGAAGTCTTTTGTTGCATCGCCGGGTGTGCCTACTGCAGCTTTGTTAAAATCATCGGTTAGCCATCCGTTGCAGTTTGTGCTGCCTGTACCCCATTTACGATGGTAGGGAGTGTACAACCTTGCATCTACCGCATTTAGTGTATCTACAGCATTTTGATAACCTATCCATCTGGTTCTAAGATTTGCCTCAGCAGTAATCACTAATGCTGAATATGGAGATTTTGCGCCGGAGGGGAACACACGGTTGCCGGCCGCCGGAGCCGTTGCTTTTGTAAGACAGGTTGCCGTGCTGTAATAGCCGGGGAAGTTTACGGCGGTGTATTTCAAAAAGTCTGTTCTAATTTGAAGGTCGGCATCTGTATAACCGCTTGAGTTGATAGAAATCACGTTGCCAATGTTAATCATGCCAGGGTTCTCCAACAAAACGTAGAGCAGGAACCAAATATGGTACTCCCAAGGTTGGCTCACGCCATACTTGCCCATAATGGGGCCTTCATTTTTAAGAATTTCCAACATTTCGGCTTGTGTGTAGCCCACAGTCGCTAATTTGATAGGATCAATTGCTCCTTGGAAGAAAAGGTAGTTAGCATAATAAGTAGGCATTAATTCTGCAACGGCGGCAACAAGGTCATAAGTGTAGGCATATCCCAAAATCATATTGATCAGGTCTTGGAATGCTTTTACATTTTTACCTGTCCACAAAAGCTCCAACAATCCGCCGGGGTTAAAGGTAATCCCGCCCAATACGTCAGAAATTTGCAAATGTTTGTCTAACTCCAATTTCCAATCTAAGTCAATCTCGCCTTCTTCAAAGAGTAAATATTTTACATTTTTTACGTAGGTAGAGATCAAATGGGTCAGCACCAAATATTTGAAGTTAAGGGTGCTCATATTGGCGATCGCAAGCACCTTTTCTGCCCTTAAATCAGGATTGGTAACGCCATCTTTGTTCATTGTGGCCACCAGTTCCATTAAAGCTTTTGCGCCTGCCTCAATCTGTGCTTGGGTAAATTCAATTTTGTTGTTGGTGCCCTTTAGGAACCCATACAAACCAGTAAATGCATCTACTGCATCGTCGTAGGTATCAGATGTTGCTTTCCAATAGTCTGGCGTGATAGCTATGGCATAGTTGGTCCTCCATTTGGTCATGTCGTTGTTGAAGTTGGCAATAGCAGTAGTCATATCTTTGTCCCTCTTATCCAAATTTGCTTTTGCTAATGCCTCACCCTCAACGCCTCTGATAATGCGGTTTTTCTCAATATAGATTGAGTCTAAGATCAACTGCTCCATGGTGTTTTTAGCGCCCAATTGTGCTTTTGCTCCAAACGGCTCGCCTTCGGCATAGAAAGAATAGGTGTTGTTAACAACGCCGGTAAAGATGGTTACGTTTTTGGCACCAAGACTGTGGTTCAACCCTTGGTTAACAACGCTACCAATTCTAAAGAAGTCGTCTGCCACTTTGGAGAATACGTTCTCAACAATGGGGGTGTGCAATCCGCCGCCGTATTTGTAATCGAGTTCGGCGTCAGAAACTTTTTTCTTAAGTTCTTCTAAGTTAAATTGCTCCATGTCGGCTGCAAGGCGAAGCTCGGTTGATTTGGCAAACGCCTCTTTAAGATCTTGCTCCACTTTGGGCAAATAGCTCTCAAATTGATCAATGGCAAGGTCTTTAAGTTCTTCCCACATGTTTAAGGCGTGCTCGGCAATGTTAAATAGAAACTGAGCTTGCTCAAGTTCATAAGCCAAAATAGCCTCAATTTTGGGCACTTCAACGGCTAAGTACATGATCCTTCTGGCCATCCACTCGGCAACTTGGGCCTCTAAGCCGGCTTTTTCAATAATCAACGCCCTCATCTTGGTTATGATACGGTCGCAGTTTGTGATCTTTGCTTTTTCCAAATCCTTCTCTAACTTGATAATTTCCTCATACCATAGATAGATAGCCTTGACGCCTTTGCGCTTCTCGGCTGCCAACTTGTTGAGTTCCTTCTCAATCATCACATTTAGTTTGGCAATTTCGTAATCGATTCTTGCTTGCAGAACGGCTTTTTCAAACTCATTTGCGAGTTTTTCTCTTTCGTTCTCAGTCTTTTTGAGTTCGGTAAGGGCGTCAACATATTTAGCTCTTGCCTTTACATAGTCGGCAGCGGCTAAAATAAATGATGCTTTTGCGTCCTCAACAACAATTTTAGCTAACGTAAGTTTAGCCTGTGCTCTCAGAAGCTCAGCTTTGGCCATTCGCATCTCAAGGACGCCTTCCGGCTCCTTATTGTCGATACAGCCAACGAACAGTGCGCCTATCAACGTAAAGGCCGCACACAGTTTTAAAAATTTTTTCATGCATTAAAAATTTAAGTTAAACAATAATTTTTTAAGTTGTTATAATTGATTTGTATTTAGTTGTTTATTACATATTTAGCGTTATCGGTCACTTTTAAGGTCAATATCGAGCGCAAAGTTATAATATTTTTTGATACGACAATAAAAAATGTGAAAAAGTTGTTGAAAAATTTTTTAAGGTTCCAACAAACTCCCCGTTCTTTGGAGCAAAATATTGACGCCCGGGTTCCAGTAAACGGAATAATTGGGATGATCCTTTATGGCCTGCGGAATGGTTCCCGTCAAACTGTTTGCGTTTACTTTTAGGATGGAGAGGTTGTGGAAATAGAAGATGTTGTCGCTATCCTTACCGCCCCACTCCGCGGGAATATTGCGCCCCGATGTTGCATTGGCAAAACTGCACCCCGACAGATTAAGCTCCTGTAAATACCTAAGTTTGTACAGATTTACGGGAAGCTCTCCCCCCAACCCAATGTTGCCCGACAAATTGAGCTTTTGGAGCCATGTTAACTCCTCTAACGGTATTCTGCTCACTACCGGCCCGTTCTCCAACACCCCAAAGAGGTTGAATCCGGGCAAAGAGATCTCCGATACCCGTCTCTCTCCCTCCATTACAACGGGATTAAACCCAATACCGGCCCACTCTGCAACAGGTCTGTTGAGTTCCCACCGCTCTTTCCACACCACTCCGCTTAACCCAATGTAGAGCCGCGTCAATACGGTGCTGTCGGCAACCGATATGGTTGCGCCTCTTTGCACAAGAGTAAAGGTGGTATCAACCGCTTTTTCGCCGTTTATATTTTTAAAGGTAATGTGGGCGGTTCGGGGCGATAGTTGGCCGGTGGGCGCAAAGGTAAAGCTGTACCGCTGCTTGGCAATGGTATCTGCCGGCTTGATGGTTACCCAGCTCTCCATTCCGCTGTTTTTAAAGGCAATGGGATAATTTGCGTTGATCATAAGGGTTACGTCTCCCCCTTTACCGTGCATACTTTGTGCCGATGGGGTGATGGTCACCTTGGGAACAAGGCCGCCCTGCACAATCTGTACCTCTTCTTTTAATGTCCCGCCCGTTTGGGTAATGGTCACTTTTCCTTCCCTTGGGGTGAACGATGGGTTGGAGAGGATATTGATTCTAATGACAGAGTCAACAAGGGGCGCTTTGGTAACAGGCGCCTTCTCAATCACAATCCAGGTGGCAGAGGCCGATGCGCTCCAAGGTACATTGGCGGTAACGGTCAAGTTGTGAGAAGATTCATCACCGGTGGTTTCGATTTTGTTTGTCTGCGCTTTTAGATACTCATCTCCTGCTTGTTGACGCACTGTCAATACCACTTTATGGGTGGCGCTTGTAATGGTCACGTTGGCCGATCTGGGGGCGCTGTTTGTATTGGGCGTAGCGGCACAAGAGAGCGCCTCTGTCTGTAACCCTTTGGTAACGGGGCTTCTTGATACCGTAAGCCACGGCTGATCCACCGCAAAATCCCAAGTGTCGTTGGAGGTGATAAAGAGATACGTTACTTTGTTTGGATCGGTACCGCCCTCTTTGCCAATGGGATGCGTATTTAAGTAGTCCTGATCGGGCGTTACGCTCAGTTGCGGGGCCGATGCGTTTTGCGTTAGTTTATAAGCCCTTGTATAGTTGCTGCTTACCTGTTTTATGATGATGTTGGTCGATCGGGTAGTCAAATCGTCGTTGGTTGCCACCTTAAGGGTAAAGGTGTTGCTGTTGCTGACCTTGCCTACGTCGCTGACCCAAGAGGCAGGGGCGTTGTTTCCCGTTGTATCGACATCCCATACAAAGTTGGCATCCACCTCAATTGAATACCTTTGATTGGTTGCGGTTCCCGCCGCCGAAACGTTCACGCTCTCCGCAGGCGTAAAACTGATGGTGGGCGTTGTTGGACCCTGTACCACCGTAAGCGTACTTTTCACACTTGACTCGGGGAATCCTTTTCCGGTGAACTGTACAAGCGCCGTGCGCTCGTCTGCAAGGCCGTTTGGCTCCACAAAAAGAATGCAGGTTGAGTCCTTCTTCGCCTTGGTTTCTATACTCTCTACCACTTTTACCCAGCTATGAGTAGAGGTGGCCGTCCAGGGGACGTTGGAGATAATATCAAAGGTGATGTATCCTCCGCCCACCTCCACAGGTTGTGTATGCGACTCCTGAGGCAGCAAAATTTCGGGTTTCTCTCCCAATTGCGTTACGGTAAATTGTTGCGACAGCGATCCGCCCCTCTGCTTAAAGGTGATCTTTGCACTTCTGGCAGCCAAATCGGTGTTTTGGCTTGCCCTAAATATACGTTTGTTGTCCGCCACCGTCTTGGTTCCCGTAATCTCAGTCACCCACAACCCCTCTATGGTAATATCCACCTCCACATTTGTTGTCAGCATCACCTCAAATTCTTTCTGTTCAGCGTCAAACGCTATGGCATCCTCTTTTAGAGACAACACCGCCGCCTCTCCCCTTTGCGTCACCTTTACCTCCTGTCTAATCTTATCTCCCTGAAGGATAAAACTTGCCTGACGCGGAGTCAACGTAACGTTGGGTGTTACCATAATATCCAACTCCGTATCTCCATAGTTTTTTGTGGGCGACACGCTGAGCCAAGTGGCCGAAACATCTACCACTGTCCACATTCCGTTTGAAGTAACAAAAATAGTAGCCGGCGTATATTGCTCCGCATCCACCTCAATCGAACTCCGCGAGACGTTTAAAAATTCATCCGCTCTCTTCATGCACCCCAAAAAGGCAAGGGCAACAAGAGGCAATAAAAAGTAGGTTTTTCTCCAATGTGCTTTCATATAGTATAATTTGGTTCGACTTATTTAGACCCCATATAGTACACCACTATACGGTCGCCATCGGCAATAAAGAGGTAGTTGTTCTTAATTGCCATGCCTTTGGGATGATTGAGGGTCCCGTCTGCGGGGACAAATTCATGGATTTCATAGTTGGCATTGGCGCCCGTAAGGGTTGGCGGAGCAAGCGGGAGGCGGGGCGGCGGCGGATAAAAGCCGTATGCCGCAGAGAGGGCGTTGTTAAACGGGCTCCATCCTGAGTACGTTACCGATACAATCCGTCCTTTGTTAAGGAGGGTCTCGCCATCGTCGCAAGATACCAATACACGGCCTCCCATGAGTGGATTATTGTCAAAAATAACGCTGTGGCAATGGTCTAATATAACGGGATTACTTGCCGTAACATCTGTTTTGTCTTGTCCGGACTGTCCCGGTGTAACTAATTCCCAACGAAATCCACTTTTACTCCATGGTGGACTTGACGGCGCCGGATATTCCGGGGTATGTGGATAATCGTCCCGTAGATACCTTGCACCTCCGCCCTTTCCGCCATAATTAATATGGCGCGAATAGAGACGACCCCTGTCCACCACCCATGAAGTAGTGCCTACGCCCGCAACCTCGCCAAACGCAATACCTGTAGGATTGGTTGGACTCCAGTCGTACCACCAACCCTGTGCAGAGTTTACACGCGGTATCCGGCCGGTAACCCATCCGGCCACGGTGCTCCACGGATTTCCCAAACCATCTACAAAATTATCCATCTGCTGGTAAAGCGATCCCAACAACTCATGCGGCGCAATGGCGCCTGCACGGGTGCCGTTTAAGTTGCCCCAATCGGGCAACCCTTCCCAAGCTTGAATAATCGTTTGAAAATCAGGAATCCGCACACCCCAATCATCAAAATGGGTAATCAATTCGTAAAGAGCGTCAAGGGCAACGGTTATGCTGTTGTCAAATCCCGTTACCTGCGAAACAGCGTCCAAGAAGTTGAGATATTCAATAATCTGGTCATTTTTAATCACTTTCTTTATATTGTCGATCTCAAGGATCTCTACTATTGTCTTTATCTTGTTCAACATATTGCCATCATCTAAAGCAGTAACCAATCTGTCATACTGACTACGCTCCGACACCAATGCAAAGGGATTTCCGGTTTCCTGATCCTTAAATTTAAGCAGATGAAGCGTAAGGGCCAACTTTTGGTTCATGGTACGATCATCCAAAGCATTGTAACTATTGGCAAAATCGGGACTAATAGGCACTCCGTATTCAGCTATCGGCTTGGGAGTTCCATCGGATTTCCATGGATTCCACGGCTCCTCGCCGGTCGGGGACAACACGTATGGACGCTGGGGAAGCTCCCCAAACTGATCCTTATAGGTGCCGTTTAGCGAAAGAATGCCGCCCGGTTTGCGGTACTCGTTAATGACGCTTAACCATGCTTCGTAATTTTTAAAGTTGGTGGTGATTAGCTCTGCATTAATGACACTATTCACAGGGCCTGTGATATACCCGTTTTCTGCAATCCAAACCATTATACCTTCGGTAGCTATATCTTTAAGACTCAGCACCGTGGGGTCAGTATCGGGGTTGCCGCTCCAAAACCAACTAATCGGTGGAATGGTTGCAGCAGTATTTACTATCCCTCTTACTCCACCATAAACTTGGTCTCGTACATAAGGCACCAAATAATTCATCGCTTCGTTCCGTAAAGTTGTCACAATGTTATCTATAAGTCCGGTATCTGAAAGGAGCCCGTCCACCAAATCTTTAATAATTGACTCGTCCACCTCAAGCAAACCATACCACAAAGTGACCAAATGCAGGCCCCATTGCGGCGTAAGGGTCAGCTCTACGGGAACATAAATGGTCAGGTCAAAATCAATGTTGAAATTAATGGGGATAATTGCAATATTAAAAAAATTTATATTCCAACTAACAGGAATATGAATAGGTATGATAAACGGTATGGAATTGGGAGAGGGCAACAGAAACCTCAGAAAATCCAAAGCATCTGTCGGCAAATCAATATTATAATCAAATGTCACAAAGTTCTCCAACATTTCAAGCGGCAAATCCTCAAGATCCATCTTTAGATTTCCATTGTCATCAATCAGATTGTCCAAAAATCCATCGGGTAAATAGAGGTGAAACTGTCGGGCAATATTGAGCATTGTCCCGTAGTCCATATTGCTAAAGTCCGCGTTTCCCAAAGCCAAATCCACCAGAAACTGAAACTCTTTGGGCACAAGATTTTCAATTGCGCCCAAAGTTTTGCTGATCCGATCCGTGGTATTTATGGTCATTCCTTCCAAATCGCTGTTGGCCGCATAGTAAAGGCTTCCGTTATACACCGTTAGGGCGTTAAAGCTGCCGCGTGGCGCCACAAAGAGCTTTTGGGCGGGGCAATTAAAAAAACGACTGTGCCACGATTCGGTAGCTTGCGTCACATAAATCACCTGATCAGAGGTCCACTTGTGGGTGGTGGCGCCCGGCTTGGGATCGCCCGACGAACCAATAAACAAGGTGTTGTTGGCCCCCGCCGCGATTCCATTGGCGCCCGGCACCTTAGCGTAAGGTACCGCCGTGGCGGTACGCGAAAGTTCCATCAAATTAGATATGTCAAACCTATAGACCTGATCCTGTTTGGGTGCAGTGGCATACAAATGGTTGCCGTCAACGGCCAGCGATGTCACCTCAACCCCTTCGGGCAGATAGATCACTTGTGGCGGCGCACCGGGGCGGGTGGGGTCATCCATGGAGTTCTTTGTGGGGGCATCCATGGTGGGGTTGCAGGCGGTGGTGAGGAGGGCGGCACTCAAAACAAAGGGTTTAAAATATAGTGTTTTCATGGCGATGTTTAATTTTGTTTAACAGGAATTGTTAAGTTTAGCGAACCATCTGTGTTGGGTACTGAAATAGTGATTGTCCAGTTAGCAGTAAATATTGTGAGGTACTGGCCGGGCCGCACATTAAAAGTGGAAGGAAGTGTGCATACGGTTGGAAATGAGACAGTAAGGTTATATGTGATTAAGCCAACACCGACGTGTGATCCTATCCATTGTTGAGAACCAATATAACCGGACAGGGAAAGAGATGCGGCACCAGGGGCTGTATTTGGGAAACTACCTGATCCAAATGAAAATGAAGTCGGATTTGCGATCAAATACCAAGTCGCATCCTGAGATACTGATACTGATTTGTTGAAAGAAGAGTATGCAGGATTATCAGCGACGATCTGCAGAAAGTCATCCCTACCACTCTGTAAATTTGATTGATTGCCATTATTCACTGCCCTAAAATTATACGTCCATGAATCTCCGCCGTTATGAACCAAAGATTTTTCCAACCACCAAATATCGGGAACAGAAAAGGCAAAATTACACTCAAATGTAATGGCCTGCCACAGAGCGCCTGCACCTGCAAACTGAACGGTTGGAGCACCACCGGTAATTGCACAATGAGGCACAAAAGCGTCCTGTGTAACGGTAAACCTACTCTGTTCTATATTGTTGCACTTAATAATATATGTGGCAGAATAAGCATTTGTAGTTTCGTTTGCGATAGTTGGATATACGTATATGGTTTGCTGCCTGACCACCGTTTCCGGATTGTCAGACATCACGCTAACTGTAAACATATTATGGTCTCCGGCGCCCTCTGCCTCAATGGTCCATGGATGGTTGGCCTCAATGGTAAAGGATGGAGTAATACCGACCTGAAAACCGCCGTTAGAAGCAGCAAAATTGTATGGACCGGACACATTGGTAACAAAATGCAACAATTTCACGGGCTGCTCAATCGTCAACACCCTGATTAAGTCATTGACCGGCGACCCTTGAATAACCATACCTCCGGAAAAAGTGACCTCAGCAGTCCGTGGTACCGTAAGGCTGGGGTTGGGTGCAATGGTAAACTTGATGGTTTCTGCCACTTCGTCAATGCCCATGGTCAGGTTGGCCTCTGTTGGGGTAACAGCTTTGACCCAGTCGTCACCCAGAGTGATCTCTGCCTCCCAGTTGCGGTTGCTCTCCGACACAAGCCACACCTCAAAATCATTGGGGATATTGCCAGGGTTAAGCGCCGGAACAGAAAGAAGATAATCAGAATATGAAAAATCGCCAAAATTTGGTGAGCCCGGATCTTTTTCAAAAACAATATAGGGACTTACCGTAAGTTGCTTGATTTCTAAAGTTTTGGCGCTAATATTACCCACGCCTCCATCCATAACAATCTCAATTTTTGCGGTTCGCGGATAACGGGTTGATGTATTGGCAAGTAGGGTCAGCCATACCGGCACCTCTCCGGTAGCGTCTGTGGAAAAGGAGATGGATAGGCCGTTGCCGTCCGGGGTGGCTGTAGCCGTACCGTCCAATAATCCAACTGATAACCACAAACTCACATCCTCATTGGCATTTACGCCGGTGGGCTTAACGGTAAGCGTCCACGACCTAAGAGTGTGTACTTCAAAACGGCGCGTCTCCTCGCCTCCAACACCGCTGCCCGTTCCGGCAAAAAGAATAAAGGCCGGGGTAAAGGGGTATTGCGTTGCTTTAATCTTGTCTTCCTTATATTTTTCGATAAAATTGCCGTCATAGTCAAAGAGATCCAAATCCTGTCCCATCATATTCCGCACCACATGAATCTTCACCGTCAAGTTGGGGTTCCCGTTGTTGCGGAGTATCAAATCAAACGACTGAACAAAGGGGTGGTCGTTGTTGGCTTTGTTGGTGAAAGTCATTGTTTTGTCGGTGACTACGCCGGTTACGGCGCCGGCAAAGATGCCAATGCTGAAACAGGAAGGAATAGAGACTTCGCACCAGTTTGGGATGCTGTAAAAAGAGGCTTTGTCAATGTACCAATAGTTGGTGGTGTTAATATCGATTGTAACGGCAGAGCCTTGGGCGCCATTAAGATAAACTGTTGCCTCTTTGGCATACTTGCTGTCGGGTTCGCCCTGCTGTTTGACCAACAGACGCGCATCGGGACCCTCGTACGCGTCTCGCGCACAAAAGCCTACGCCCGATGTTAAGATCGCAATCAGAGACAAATGTATAAATGAAGATATTCTCATAGATTTTGGTTTTATTTATCTGCTATTATATGATGCTGCTTCCCCTCAAAACGCTGCATGAAGGGTCGGTTTTTCTAAAATTTTTAACAAAACTATACACTTTTTCTAATATAGGTATCGGGCAAAGATAGATATTTTTTTTACACGGCGATAATATTTTTTATCTTTGCCCCCGCAAGAAAAACCATTTAATGTCACGCATCCGTTTTTTTAACACAACAGGTCCCTGCAACCCCAACGACCACTATATGTTGCCGCCAAAAGAGCGCTTGGTGGGCGCTCAGTTGCATCGCTATCTTCGCGACAGCCTCTATTGGGTACTTCATGCGCCAAGACAAACCGGAAAAACCACATTTTTACAAAGTTGGATGCGGGAGATCAACGCTACAGAATCATACGTGGCCTGCTACGTAAGCGTAGAGACGTGTCAGGGCATTTCCAACGCCGAGATTGCCTTTCCTACCATCTGCAACGCTATTAAGTTTTTCGCGACATCATTTGAAGTTCCTGTCCCACAAACAAATGACACAAATTCAATTAGTTTGTTCGGCAGCATGTTGCACGAATGGTCTAAGTTGGTTGCACCAAAGCCTTTGGTTGTTCTTTTTGACGAAGTGGATGTTCTTCAGGACGAGACGCTTATCACCTTTTTGCGCACACTGCGCGGCGGTTTTGCCTCTCGTGGGGTTGGGACGTTTCCTGTTTCGGTCGTATTGGTGGGGATGCGCGATCTTAAAGATTACATCGCGGCATCAAAGGGAGGATTTTCGCCCAATCCGGGATCTCCGTTTAATATTAAAGCCGATTCGGCAGTCATCACCAATTTTTCCAAAGAGAATATAACCCGACTCTTTGCACAACGAACGGAGGAGACAGGGCAACAGATTGCTCCGGATGCCCTTGATTATGTGTTTGAACAGTCCAAAGGACAACCATGGATTGTAAACAGCCTCTTCGCAAGGGCTACCATGCGTGTGTTGGACGAAAATTGTACCCAAACCGTGACCCTTGACCACATCAGGGAGGCGCGTCAACAAATGATCTTAGCGCGAGAAACGCACTTAGATGCATTGGCCTATCGACTCGATAATCCACAAGTTCGCAACATTATGCAATCTTTAATGAGCGGTGAGCCCGATCCCACAATGGCAAACAGCGAAGCATTTCGTCTCTGCTTGGACCTGGGTTTGGTGTCGCTTGATCAAGGGATGCCGCAGGTGACCAATCCTATTTACCGCGAAATCTTGGCACGTCAGATGACCTTTGGCCCCCAAATGGCCATTCCAATACCCGAATGGCAGTGGCAACTCGCCGATGGTAACTTAAATATGGATAAGTTGCTGCACGAATTTCAAGTTTTCTGGCGCCGCCATGCCGATATTTGGGAAGAAAAATCTGACTACTCAGAAGCGTTTCCCCATTTGCTGTTGATGGCCTTTTTGCAACGTGTGCTTAACGGTGGTGGGCGTATCGAACGCGAATATGCCGCCGGCCGTGGCCGAATGGATTTAGCAGTCGAATTTAATTACAAGTGGTTTATCATAGAGATCAAATTGATACACGATTATGATGCGCCGCAAACCGTCGAAGAGGAGGGATTGGAACAAATCTCACGTTATCGCGACAAGATCGATCCTGCCGCCCAATCCTACTTAGTAATCTTTGATCGCCGTTCAAAATCGCTACAAACTCCTTGGGCCGACAGGATCCAATGGCGTATGGTCGGCGATATTGCTGTTTTGAGCTGCTAAAAAAAATCAGGCACGAATTTTGTGTTATTTTTGAAAAAATTATTACCTTTGTATTATAATTACTAATGTACAGACACATGAGACAAATCAAATTTTTCCTTATGAGTGGCGTATGCACGCTCTTTTTTGCTATTGTAGCAAATGCACAAGACATTAACCAAGCCATTGAGTTGAACAACAAAGGCGCAGAAGCCGTTCAGGCAAAAGAGTGGGTTGGCGCCATTACTCAGTTTAACCTGGCGCTTGCCGTTGCACAAGAATTGGAGGAGGAAGAAGCTGCCGATATGGTTCAACAAATCAAAGACTTTATCCCTGCCCTCCACCTCTTTTTGGGTCAAGAACTTGCCAAAGAGGCACAAATTGAAGAAGCTATTGAACAACTGAACAAGGCCATTGAGTTGGCCCAACTCTACGACGACTTTGGCACCACCGCAATCGATGCAAAAAAACTGATCGATCAGCTTAAAATGAAGACAGCCAACGATCTATTTAATGACAAAAAGTATGAAGAGGCCATTGTTGCATTTCAAAATGTGTTGGAGACCGATCCAAATAACGGAAGCATATATTTATACATAGGTGTATCGCACGCTGCGCTCAACAACGACCCAAAGGCCATAGAAGCGTATCAAAAAGCTATTGACCTTGGCAACAAAGATGCCGCCACACGTTTGGCCAATCTCTATGTTACTCAGGCCAATGCCGCCAATAAAGACAAAAAATGGGCGGTGATGAACGACCTTGCCAAAAAAGCGCTTGCCATAACCCCCGATAACGCCAATGCCCTAAAATTTATCGGCATTTCGGCATTTGAGCAAAAGAAGTATGACGAGGCAATTCCTGCATTGGAAAAGACCATTGCCGCCAACCCCAACGCTCCCGACAAAAACGGCATCATATACCGATTGGCCCAAGCATTTGAGGCGCAAAACAAAAACAGCCAAGCGTGCGCCCAATACAAGTTACTTCTTAACGACGCCACCTTTAAACAAATGGCCGAGCACAAGATCAAGAATGTGCTCAAATGTCAATAAGGCACACGTTTGCACCATTTTTTCAGAAAGATTTGTGGGGAAGATATGAAATACAGCAAATTGATACAAGTTCTTCATCATCATGGATGGGAGATAACAGGTCAGAGAGGAAGTCATCTAAAGATGAGACATCCTTTACGAGAAAATGCTTTGATTGTTCCGAATCATGGCACAAAAGAAATTGGCAAAGGTTTGGCAATAAAAATATTAAAGAGTGCAGGAATTATAGAATAAATGCGTTATGAAAACATTATATGTAGTTTTAGAGAAAGCAAAAGATGGATACGGTGTGTGGATAGATGAGTTTCCAAATGTTTTCTCGTTTGGAAAAACTGTTGAAGAGGCAAAAAAGAACATTCGAACAGCTTTGGAGTATGCATTTGAAGATGTAGTTGAAAAACCGTTGTGGCTTTCGGATGGCTTTGAAATCGATGTACGATGCTCCACAACCAACCCTATTCAATTCAATCTCACTCCATGCTCTTCTCCTCTATACCCGGCCACTCCTTATTAAAAGAGCGCCTTGCCGATATGGCCAATGCAGGCCGAACCCCACATTCGTTGCTCTTTTGGGGCGACTGGGGGGTGGGAGCGTTGCCTTTGGCACTGGCGTTGGCGCAACTTATGGTGTGCAAAGCCAAAGAGAATGGGGATGCGTGCGGGAAATGCCCACCCTGCAACAAGATGCAAAAGCTAATCCATCCCGATCTTCACTTTGCCATACCTGTGAACAGCGTCAAACCATCTGACCGTAATCCCGTTACTGATCTTTACATCTCAAAATGGAGAGAGACCCTGATTGCCAATCCTTTTCTCTCAGAATTTGATTGGTACGAAGCGCTCGGAATTGACAACAAAAGCGGAAACATTAGTGTTCATGAAGCAGACGCCATCCAAAAGAAGCTCAGTCTCAAGCCTTACGAAGGAGAAGTAAAATTTATGATCGTTTGGTTGCCCGAAAAAATGAACATTCAGGCTTCCAACACCATCCTCAAAATTTTGGAAGAGCCGCCATTGGGCACCCACTTCTTTTTGGTCAGCGAACATCCCGAACTCCTGTTAAGCACCATTCGCTCACGCTGTCAGGCTATTAGGGTAAACCCAATTTCTCAGGAAGAGTTGGCTCCGGCCCTATCCAAAGATCTCTATATCTCACATCAAGAGGCATTGACCTTGGCGCGCCACGCCAACGGAAGTTACGGTAAAGCGCGCGCCGTCTCCAACCGATCGGAACAACAAGAAGAGTTAATAAAGTATGCATCTGATTTAATGACACTTTGTGTCGATAAAAAACTTCTCTCTCTCATTGAATGGGCTGACGACGTAGCAGGTCTTGGACGGGAACAACAACGACAAATGGTTGCCTATACACTTGATCTGTTGCGAGAAGTACACGTCGAACATCTTCACGCCCGCCACATCAGTAACGCCCTTGCAAGCGACCTTCCTCATCTTGGCGCCTGGGCATCCAACCGCCCGCCTCACTTCTTTTCACAAGCAGTCGAAGCCCTCAACGGCGCCCTCAGCGACATCGACCGCAACGTCAACGCCAAGATGACCTTCTACTCGACCGCCTTGCGCCTCTTTTTTGCATCATAATAATTACTATCTTTGCCGAGTCCCTAACCTCCATTTTATGCAAGACCAAACCACCGACATATTAGACTTTTATCCCATCTACACCCCCACCGATGACGAACCTGTTCGGGATTGCGCCCGCGGCTGTACCGTTGCGCGCTCCCATCAGGGAGAGTTGTCGTGCCAAA
>JAITFU010000044.1 GCA_031281125.1 Prevotellaceae bacterium
CGCAGTGATGCCTGAACAGCGGCTTTAAAGGCAAGCGGATCTTCTGCCATCAAACGGTTAGAATCTTCAAAACTATAACCAACAGGGTAATATCCACCTGACCAAGGGTTGTGAAGAGATGTTTGGTCAGAGCCTAAATCGACTACCACTTCCGCGTCTGCCAATCGTTCCCATAATTCTACCACATTGCCCTGATAGGCTAAGGAGACCGATTCTCCCTCAGCCGTGGCGGCTTTGATGCGGTCAATCAATATGTCTAATGAGGCATATACTTCGTCCACCCAGCCTTGCGCATGGCGAACTTCTGTTGCCTTGGGGTTCATCTCTGCAATAACGCCTACTAATCCGGCGATAACGGCTGCTTTGGGTTGGGCGCCCGACATGCCTCCAAGACCGGAGGAGACAAAGAGTTTGGATTTGCGATTTGCGATTTGCGATGGTCGCATGTCGGATATCGATGTACCTTCCCTTTCTTTCAATCTAGCGGCATTGAGCAGGGTAATCGTTGTACCGTGCACAATACCCTGTGGGCCAATGTACATAAACGAACCGGCGGTCATTTGTCCATATTGTGATACCCCTAAAGCATTCATCCGTTCCCAATCGTCTTGAGAAGAGTAGTTGGGAACCACCATACCGTTGGTAATCACCACCCGCGGTGCCTCTTTGTGCGACGGAAAAAGCCCTAACGGATGTCCTGAATAGAGCACAAGTGTCTGTTCGTCTGTCATCTCAGACAGGTACTTCATGGTAAGTCGATATTGTGCCCAATTTTGAAAAACGGCTCCATTGCCTCCGTATGTGATCAGTTCGTGCGGGTGCTGGGCCACTGCATTGTCTAAGTTGTTGCTGAGCATAAGCATAATGGCGGCAGCCTGCAAGGAGTTGTGCGGATAGTCCCGGATGGAGCGGGCGTAAATAGGGTAGGAGGGACGATACCGATACATATAGATACGACCGTATTTCTTTAACTCCTGAGCAAATTCGGAGGCCAAAATGGGGTGTAGATGAGGAGGAAAATAGCGCAATGCATTCCTTAGTGCCAACTTTTTTTCTGTCTGAGAGAGTATCTCTTTTCTACAAGGGGCATGATTGATAAGATTGTCATACTGAGGTGCCTGTGGAAGTTCCTCTGGAATTCCCTGCCGAATATCGGCCCATATTTCGTCTCGATTCATCATTGCAGTTGAATTAAATTTTGTGTAAAGATAAAAAAAATATACTTTTGCGGCCTAAAATTAAAAGGAGGTGTCAACTGTATGATCATAGTACCCATTAAAGAGGGCGAAAATTTAGAAAGAGCCCTAAAGAAGTTTAAACGGAAATTCGAAAAAACCGGAATCGTCCGCGAATTGCGTTCACGTCAGGCGTTTACCAAGAAGTCCATTCTTCAACGCGAAGCAAGAAAACGCGCTGTGTATAAACAACAGTTGCAACTCAAAGAGGAGTAGTTGACGTTTTTTTGGTTGTGATCAATACGACACCGTTGGAGGCCCCTTCTCCATAAAGGTCAATGGCTGTTTTGTCTTTTAGCACAGAAATTGATTCGACTGTGTTTGGGTCAACCGATTTATAGTCGCTGATTTCTATACCGTCCAAAAGGAATTTCACCTTTTTTTTGTCTATTATTCTGATGATTGAGGCTGATTTAGGAACACTTCTAACGTTCACCACTCTAAAACTTTCGTTTGTTTCTGAAGTGTTTTTTTCATTTTTCTTAGTGGTAATCAAAACGACACCGTTAGAAGCATCTTCTCCATACAGCTTAACGGCTGTTTTGTCTTTCAATACAGAAACGGATTCTATCGAATTTGGATCAATCGACTGAATATCAAATATTTCATTTCCATCCAAAAAGAATTTTACGCCCTCCAGATTGTTTATTCTGATGAGGGGGTCTGATTTTTGAATGCTACCAACAGAAGTCACTGTAATAGTGTCCTGTTGGGTTGTTCCGGCGCTCATTCCGGTCCAAATAACGCTAAAGACAGAGATCAAAAGCAGGTGTTTTGTTGTTATTTTCATAAATCAAAATGAATATTTATTCAAAAAAACATTTTTTTAAGAAACCCCCAAAAAAATAAGAAGTTTTTGTTTTTTTTTGTATCTTGCGCCGATGAAAAAGCCCCATGGCATACCAAATATAGAGCTCTTTATCAAATATCTGACTGAGCAAAAAAGATATTCTGTCCGAACGGTTGATGTCTATTCTGATGCTTTGTGTGCTTTTTTCAGATATGCCCAACTTCCATCTGACGGAACATACGTAGAAGACGTAACTCATAAAATCGTAAGAGGTTATGTATCCATGATGATGGAACAGGGGCGTAGTACAAGGACGGTGCAGTTGCATATATCTGCGTTGAGCAGTTTTTATCGTTTTTTGATGAAGATGGGTTTGTGTACGTCCAACCCAACTGCACTAATGGTGCGGCCAAAGTCCGGCCGCTCTATTCCCGATTTTTACACTCAAGGAGCTATCAATAGATTGTTGGACTTGCCCATAGATGAGGACGATTTTTTTCAGTTTCAAGCACATGCCGTGTTGCACACCCTTTACGCAACAGGTATCAGAAGAGGAGAGTTGACAGGATTACGAGTTGTGGATATCGACTTTAACAGGAGACTGATACGGGTGTTTGGAAAGGGAAACAAAACACGTGAAGTGCCTATGACGGTAACGTTGGCAGATGAATTATTGCATTTTTGTACCGCAAGAAAAGAGCAATTCGACTCAAAAGAACTTGATGCAACCGAACCTATGTTTGTCACCCAAAAGGGGAATAAACTGCCCTTGAGCTATGTAAACAATATGGTACACGCCGCATTGGACGGAGTAAAGGATATCCCCGGACGCAAAACACCCCACCGCCTGCGTCACTCCTTTGCCACCCATCTCCTCAACAACGGCGCCGACATATACAGCATCAAAGAGGTACTTGGCCACAGCTCCCTTGCCGCCACCCAAATATATACACATAGCGACTTTAAGGCCCTTCAAAAAGTATATAAGCAGTTCCATCCTCGTGCCGAATAGTTGGATGTTTCAAAATTTTTACTACCTTTGTGAAGAATCTAAATATCAGATCATCATTCCTTAATTATATAATCGTATGGACATTAGAATTACTTCCGTTAAGTTTGACGCAGACAAAAAGTTGATTGATTTGATCAATCGAAAAGTAAACAAGTTGGATAAGTTTTTTGACGGCATTCTTTCTGTTGAGATCACTTTGGGCCTCGTGCCAAATCATCAAAACAAAAGAGCCTCGATGCGTGTCGAGATTCCGGGAAACGACTTGGTGGTGGAACGAAATTGCGAAACATTTGAAGAGGCGATTTCGCTCTGCGTGGGTATCTTAAAAGAGCAGTTGGTAAAGGTAAAGGAGAAGATGAGGAAGGTATAACGGTGTTATTCTTGAACAATGCTGGTGCTAAGCATTTGAGAAACATTATTTTCAAAAGTTTTTGAGACAGGGATCAGATTTTGTCCTTCGTTGTCCATGATGAGTTGAACAACCCCTTTTTCTCGTTTTAACAACTTTACGTGGTTAATATTTACCATATATGAGCGATGGCACCGCACAACGGGAAATTCGGTCAAATCCTTCTCAAACTGTTTGAGTCGGTTTCTTATCAGATACGTTTTTGTTTTGCCGATCGATTCGTAATGGATCACCACATAGTTGTCGGCCGCTTGCAAAAAGATTAAGTCGCTTGTTTTTAGTGTCAGTTTTAACCTCCCTTTTTCATCGTTAAAGGGTATGAAGTAAGCTTTTCGGCTAATCTGTTTGATCAGTTTTTCCAAACTCATCTTCTTCTCCTGCCACTCAAAAAAGAGGGTGGAGATAAGGTATGGGATCAGGAGAATTAATGCAGTGTTTTGGATGGAAAAATAGAGATGTGTTGGGAAGGGATGGGGTTCATTTTTAAGTACCCATCTTTGGAGGAAGACGTACCAAAGTGCCATAAAAAAAATCTCCGCGGCGATCATTGAGAGGTAGTAGAGGATTGAGATGGATCGTTTGCGTTTTCTCCAAAACATAAGTAACCTGCTGGCCAACACTACCAACATCCCGCACACAACAATGATGCCTGTGGCTAAAGAAAAGACCCAAAATGAAACGTCGTCCCACTCCCCTGCGTTAAGCGGCTTGTAGAGGTTGATAAACAAGTAGGCAAAAAAGGTAGTAAAAACGACCTGTATGATTGTATTCTTTCTTGTGATGTAGTAGGGACGAATAGGCTTGCTCATTTTGGATTGAAATAATGGAGGGGCAAAGGTAATCAATTGTTAGTAAATTGATCAAAATTTCGCCACACTATTCATAATTTCGCCACACGACAATTTTTTTTCACCCCATCTTTCCGAATTTCGCCACACTCGTGATGGATTTCACCCCACCTGCTTGATATACACGACATTTATTCTGTTTACAACAATATTAACTTTTTCTTTGTGCAAAGAAAACAAAATGCTATTCAACGATTTATCAAAGCTGTTAGCGGTCTCGTTTGCACTTGAACGTCCCTATATCCAATTTGACAAAGATGTAGTTTGTCACACATTTGGCTTCTCGTCAGACGTATCGATTCATTCCAAAGAAAAACAGAGTAACGATCTCGAAAACGGTGAAAAGGAAAATCAACATTTCCGTTATGCTATTTTTACTCCAACACACAAGCAAAAATTTTCTGAAGCGATCATTCTTCTTCATGGATTAAATGAACGAAGCTGGGGAAAATATTTACCGTGGGCGTACCAACTTGTGTTGCAAACCCAAAAACCGGTAATTCTGTTCCCCATTGCATACCACATCAACCGTTCTCCCCTCACATGGATTTGTCCTCGTTTGATGAACAGACTCTCTATGAATAGAAAAGCAAAGGTACCTGCCATTGTCAACAGCACATTTGCCAATGTGGCATTAAGTCTCAGAATTGACAAAGACCCGGATCACTTTTCGTACTCCGGCCTACAGTCCTACTTTGATATTATTAAGTTGTCATCAGAAATGAAAGCGGGAATTTTTGACCTTTTTAATGAGGGGTGTCGAATCGATTTTTTTGCCTATTCAATAGGAGCCCTTTTGACTGAAATGTTATTAATTTCCAATCCATTACATTTGTTTTCTGACAGCAGGGCTTTTTTCTTTTGCGGCGGTTCTACCTTCAACAAAATCGACGGATCTTCCCGGTCGATAATGGACAATCAAGCTTTTGCTCGTCTAAGAAACCATCTGCTCCACCATACATCCAATCCGGTGAAAGAGAACAAAATCGATAAGTATTATGGTCATCTGCTGCATGATGGATGGAGTGCTTTCCTTGCCATGAGCGGGATTGGTATGTATGAGCAACTTAGGGTGAGCGCGTTGAACAATCTGATATACAGAATAAAAGCAATTGGGTTAAAAGATGACCACGTAGTGCCCGGAAGCGCTATACAAGAGACTTTTAGCAACCCTTGTTTTGATGTAGAAATTATGGATTTTCCCTTCAAATACAGCCATGAAGTTCCTTTTCCGGTGGCCGATCAAAGTGTGAATCAAATGGTCACCCATTCATTTCACACTGTTTTTAATCAGGCTTCGTTATTCTTGTCAATATGAGACACAGGAGCGCCTGTCAGCTCGTTTTCCCACACTTGGATATCAAAATCATCAATGGCATCGCCAAAAATGCGTATGCGTGAGATAAGTCCGTGATTATCTGTATCGTAAAAGATTTGCCACGTTCCGGAATCGGTTTTAAGATCGGTTTGATGGGTAAAATGAGGCTCGTCTCCCCAGTTCCACAAAGGGGAACGGTACTTTTTATCTGCAAGCGCCTCGATGGCTTGCAGATCGCCGGTAGTATAAGAGTATAGAGTCGCATTGGAGGTGTGTTGGCGGATATAATCGGACAAAAAATTCATAAACTGTTCTACGGTAGGAGCTTCCGTTAGATAGTCGCTGATGTTGCACACCGGAGAGGAGATGGAAACAACCCCTTTTTGAGAAAATTTGCTTTTGGGGGCTTTAAGGGCTTGGCTTAGGTGGGAGAGGGTAGAGGAATACAATAGCGTGCCGTGCAGCAAGATACGCCCCTCCCTTTGGCATTGCGCCGTTCCTGAAAATTTTTTGCCATCAATAAGCAGGTCATTTCTACCTGATAAGTAGGCACCCACACCCACGTGGCCAAGGGCGTCAAGGATGGGTCGCGTACAACGCGCAAAGGTTCCGGAGCTACTTTCGCCCATAATCTTTGGTTCAATAAAACTGTAGTTAATGTTCCCTAAGTCGTGAAAAACGGCCCCTCCACCACTTAAACGGCGAACCACAGGAATCCGATGTTGATGTACATACGGTACATTTACCTCTGACCATGTATTTTGGTGGCGTCCAACAATAATGGAAGGCCCATTGCGCCAAATCCTTAACAGAGGCTCGGTAAAAGAGGTGAGAAGGTACTCCTCTGCGGCTAAGTTCCAGTCGGGTTGGGTTGATGTGTGGTCAAGAAGGAGGAGCATAAATATTTGTATAACTTATATATTAGCCATCCGATGAGGGCGCCAAGGAGCGCGCCGCAGAGTACATCCAACGGATAGTGTTTTCCCACATATATGCGACTGTATCCTACCAATGTAACTATTGCAAAGAGCAACCAGCTTAACCACTTCTTTTTAAGTATAAAAGTGGTGAGTGTAGCCAATCCAAAGAGGTTGGCTGCATGGCTCGAGACAAAGCCATAGAGGCCGCCTTGCGATTCTAGAAGATGTACCATCCCCACTAATGTGGGTTCGTGGGAGGGCCTGAGGCGGCAAAAAACATCTTTAAAGGCCATTACCGATAAACGGTCGGTGAGTAAAAAACATAACCCGGCCGCGCCAATCGCCATAAGCGCCTTTCTCCATCCAAGGTAATAAAAAAAGAGAAAGAGCAGTAGGAGGTAGAGAGGTATCCATGTGGATGAAACAGAAGCGGTTTTCATCACAAAGTCAATCCAAGAGATATGCGCACCGTTGATCAACAGAAAGAGCAGACGGTCAAATTCTAAAAGTTTTTCAAGCATATTGATTTAAGGTGTTCCAAAGGAGGTCTTTAAGAGGTAAAATCCCTTTTCCGGTGATGGATGATATAAAAATATGGGGGATATCTTTTGGCAACAACGACTCCATTTGGACTTCAAGTTCGTGGTCCAACAGGTCCGATTTGGAGATGGCCAAGATACGCGATTTGTGCATCAGTTCGGGATTATATTTTGCCAACTCATTTACCAATATGTGGTATTCAGCAGTTGGATCGGCACTCTCAGTGGATATAAGAAAGAGCAGTACGGAGTTCCTTTCAATATGACGCAAAAACCTGATTCCCAGTCCACGGCCCTCGTGCGCCCCCTCAATAATTCCGGGTATATCGGCCATAACAAACGACTTATCATCTCGATACGATACAATCCCTAAGTTGGGTTCCAAAGTGGTAAAGGGATAGTCTGCAATTTTTGGTTTGGCTGCAGAGACAACGCTCAAGAGGGTTGACTTTCCGGCGTTGGGAAATCCCACCAAACCAACATCGGCCAACAGCTTAAGTTCGAGGATAAACCAACCTTCGACACCCGGTTCTCCGGGCTGTGAAAAGCGCGGTGTCTGCAAGGTGGCGCTCTTGAAAAAGGCGTTGCCCATGCCTCCACGTCCCCCTTTGCATAACGTCTGTTGCTCTCCCTCTTGATTGATTTCAAACAGGATGGCTCCGGTGTCGGCATCTTTGGCTACGGTGCCAAGCGGTACATCCAAAACGATGTCGCTTCCATCTGCACCTGTGCAGAGATTGCCGCTGCCTGCTTCGCCATGTTGTGCGCGAATGTGTTTACGGTACTTTAGGTGGATCAGTGTCCAGTATTGACTGTTCCCTTTGAGGATAATGTGTCCACCCCTGCCGCCGTTTCCTCCATCGGGACCCCCTTTGGCAACAAATTTTTCGCGATGAAGGTGCATAGAGCCCTTTCCGCCGTTTCCGGAGGCGCAAAAGATTCGCACATAATCGACAAAATTGGAGGTACCCATGTGATGGTTAGAAAATGATTAAAGTTTATCAACGCTATTACATACC
>JAITFU010000153.1 GCA_031281125.1 Prevotellaceae bacterium
CTCACATTCCCTGAGCGCCTGCCCTTAGATACGCCCCGCCTCTCCTTTGACACCCTTGGACACCTCGATTTTTCCGCTCCCGATTTGCAGCGATTCCCTTGTCTTTCACTTGCATATCACGCGCTGCTACAAGGAGGCAATATTCCCTGCACCCTAAACGCTGCCAACGAAGTGGCCGTTTCTGCATTTTTATGCGACCGCATCTCTTTTACCCATATCCCTGTCGTTATCGAAAAGACGATGTTATCAATCCCCTTTATTTCCAACCCCACCCTCTCTCAAATCCACCAAACTGACTCCCAAGCTCGACTTATGGCACAAAATTTGTTAAACACTTTTTAATTATGGATATCCTTATAAAAGCCGCGCAAGTGGTGCTTGCGCTCTCTATTCTTATTATTGTACATGAATTTGGGCACTTTCTCTTTGCCCGTCTCTTTCGTATTCGTGTAGAAAAATTCTACCTCTTTTTTAACCCGGGTTTTAGCCTCTTTAAATACAAGCCAAAAAACAGCGACACCGAATACGGTTTGGGATGGTTGCCTTTTGGCGGTTATTGTAAGGTGTCGGGCATGATCGACGAATCGATGGACAAAGAGGCGATGAAAAAGGAGCCTCAGCCTTGGGAGTACCGGAGCAAACCGGCTTGGCAGCGCTTTTTTGTGATGTTTGGCGGCGTGCTCTTTAATCTGATTTTTGCCATTATCCTCTACAGCGCACTTCTGTTTACACACGGAGAGCAGTATATGCTTGCAAAAGACGCTACTTATGGCTTTGAATGCAGCGACTTGGCTCAGGAAGTGGGGTTTAGGAACGGAGATATTATTCTGGAGTATGGAAACAAGCCGGTGGGTAAAATTAATGAATTGGAGATTGACCTTATCTATTCGCGACCTGAATCGATTACTGTTCTGCGTCAGGGAGAAACCGTCACTTTTCCGTTTGACGAGCAATTTATTCCCTCGTTAATTAAAGAGCGGAAGTTTCTTTTTCAACCACGTATCCCTTTTGTTGTTACGGAGGTGCCCGACTCATCTGCCAACTATTTGGCCGGTATGAAACCCGGCGATCACCTGCTTAGTATCAACGATATACCTATTGTCACCGTTCAGGAGGCGCAGACCGTTTTACAACAATATGCCGGAGATTCGATCTCGACTCTGTTTGACCGAAATGGAGATACCATTGCTATATCTCTTTATGTCAATCCGCAAGGATTTCTTAATGTGGTGTTTGATATTGATCTTGCCCACTTCTTTTCCATCACCAAAAAAGAGTACTCCATTTTCTCTGCCTTCCCTGCCGGAGCAAAAAAAGCATATCAAACCGTCTCCAACTACATTAAAGATCTTAGATTGGTCTTTTCGCCCAAAACCGAAGCGTATAAATCTGTAGGAAGTTTCATTGCAATCGGCAACATTTTTCCCTCTTCGTGGGACTGGGGAATCTTTTGGAGCATCTCTGCATTTTTATCGATTATGCTTGCCGTACTCAATCTGTTACCTATTCCCGCATTGGACGGTGGCCATATCCTTTTTGTTCTCTTTGAAATGGTTACAGGTCGCAAGCCGGGAGATAAATTTTTGGAATATGCACAAGTTGTGGGAATGATTTTCCTGTTTGCCATTATGATATTGGCATTTGGTAATGACATTTTTCGTCTATTTAAATAATATTCAATCACTTATATCATGTTTAGATGTTTTACTTTTTTGATGATTGCTTCTACATGCCTCTTATTGGCGTGCAATAATGGTCCTCAACTCAAGCCCCAAGTTTCCGGAAAAGCGGGAGAGGTGGGCATTGTGATGGATAAACCAAACTGGGAGGGAGAGTTAGGTGCTGCGTTTAGAGAGGTCTTGGCAGCAGACTTTCCGTTTCTTAACCAAAGAGAGCCTATGTTTACCCTTTTTAACATTCCCAGCAGTGCCTTTAACTCCATTTTTCAAACCCATCGAAACATCATTCTTGCCAATATCTCTCCCGATATTACTGTTGCGCAGATGGTGATTCAGGAGAATGTTTGGGCGGCACCTCAGATTGTTGTCACACTTTCCGGGCCGGACGCACCATCCGTTTTGGAATGTTTTATTCAGCAAAAAGCTAAATTAATCAGCTCCATTGAGCAGGCCGAACGTAATCGGGTGATTTCAAACTCCAAGCGATACGAAGAGAAGAGGTTGCGCATGTTGGTAAATGAGGCGTTTGGTGGATCTCCTTACTTCCCCAAAAATTATTCGATTTTGAGGCAGGAGCCTGACTTTATCTGGATTGCCTATCGAAACCCCAACTACGATCAGTGTATATTGGTTTACACCTATCCCTACATCGATAATGCCACCTCTTTCTCCCAAAAAGAGATGCTCCGTATTCGCAATCAGATGCTTAAAAAGAATATTCCCGGCCAGTTGGAAGGATCTTACATGACTACAGCCCAAATAATTGACCCCGGCGTTTCGTGGATTCATTACAACCACAAAGATTTTGCGGAGATGCGCGGCCTTTGGGAGGTGGAGAACGATTTTATGGGGGGACCGTTTGTTAGCCACTCTTACTTAGACACCCTTCAGAACAGGGTGCTTGTGCTTGAAGCTTTTGTATATGCCCCTCGCTTTGACAAACGTAACTATTTGAGACAGGCCGAATCAATCCTCTACTCGTTTCAGTGGGTAAAGGATCAGGAAGATAAAAATTAGAGCGAAAATTTGTATTTTAAAAAAAAACCTTATCTTTGCGCTCCCAAACAATCGAGGGCCAGTTCGTCTAACGGTTAGGACTCAAGATTTTCATTCTTGCAATAGGGGTTCGATTCCCCTACTGGCTACATAAAAAACAAATAAAAATACAATGGCTAATCACGCTTCTGCAGAAAAAAGAGACCGTCAAAACGAAAAAAGACGTTTGCATAATCGCTATTATGCACGCAGTACCCGTAACGCAATCAAAACGCTACGCAACACTACCGACAAAGCCGCCGCCATAGAGATGCTCCCAAAGGTGTCCTCCATGGTTGACAAATTGGCTAAAATCAATGTAATACATGCCAAAAAAGCTGCAAATTTAAAAAGCGGTATGGCTCACTTTGTATCAAAAATGGCATAATTTTACGATTTGTCACACATCATTGAGAAAACACTCCAACCTTTGGGGTGTTTTTTTATTGTTATGAGTAAACAATCTATAAAGGAGTGGCTGCCTCAAGAGCGGCCAAGGGAGAGGTTAGTGGAGAAAGGTCCTAATGTACTTTCGGACGCGGAGTTGATAGCAATTTTGATACATTCGGGGACAAAAAAGCGCTCCGCGGTTGATCTTGCAAGGGAGGTACTTCAACTTGTAAATGGCAAAATACAGAATCTGAACCAAATATCCCTTCAACAACTTTGTGGTATCAAAGGAATTGGCAAGGCAAAAGCCATCACGCTTTTGGCATCTTTTGAAATTAGCAGAAGATATACCTTTCCTCAAGAAGAGTTGAGTGACAACATCTGCAACACCAAGATGGCAGCCAAAATCGCCATCTCCACTTTGCGCGATCTGTGCCACGAAGAGTGTTGGGTGATCTTCTTGAATCAGGCCAATAGAATTGTTGCAAAGGAGCGAGTGAGCAGCGGAGGCGTCTCCGGAACCATAGTCGATACCAGAATCATTCTCAAAAGTGCCGTAAATAAGTTGGCCAGCGGCATCATACTGATGCATAACCACCCCTCAGGCAACGTAAAACCAGGCGCTCAGGATAGAGAACAGACGTTGCAGCTTCGTGAAGCGGCTTCACTATTTGGCATCCGATTGCTTGATCATCTGATTGTTGCAGGAAATCGATACTATAGCTTTGCAGAAGATGGCGCGATATAAAGATGCCTTTGTGGATTTTTTTCTATCTTTGCCCAATTCAAAGCCCGATTTTTATGAAAATCTATTCTTTAGGAGAAAAAAACTCCGTTTTTAACTCTTTTATCGCCGAAATGCGAGATGTTCATATTCAAAAAGATTCCATGCGTTTTAGGAAGAATATGGAACGTATAGGAGAGGTTTTTGCTTATGAAATCAGCAAAACACTTGATTATCAACCACACGAGGTGCAAACGCCCTTGGGAATTGCCACCTGCCACCTCTCGCCCGACCAAGTTGTGATCGCCTCCATTTTGCGCGCAGGTATTCCGCTGCACAACGGTTTGCTCAACTACTTTGATAAAGCGCAAAACGCTTTTGTTGCCGCTTACCGCAAGTATGGGAAAGACAATAAGTTTACCATTCAGTTGGAGTATATGGCTGCGCCCGACATTAACGATAAAGTATTGATCCTTGCCGACCCCATGTTAGCAACAGGTGCCTCTGTCCTGCTCACCTATCAATATCTGCTCCAAAAAGGCACTCCCAAACATTGCCACATAACATCGGCCATCGCAAGCAGAGATGGGGTTGAATACCTCTCTCGTCAACTGCCTAAAAAAGGAGTAACACTTTGGTTGGGAGCCATTGACGAAGAGCTAACTGTTAAATCTTTTATTGTCCCCGGTTTGGGGGATGCGGGGGATTTGGCGTATGGGGAGAAGTGACGATTGTTTTTGTTTATAAACCACTATCTTTGTCGAAAATTATTATACAAAATATGGTTACCGTAATTATAAAAGATCAAACAGCAGAAGCAAGGAAATTTGTTGAACACGTTAGCACATTGCCTTTTGCAACGATTGTGAGGGAAAAGAAAAAGAGTTTTCAGGAGGCTTGCGCAGATTGTAAAGCTGTGTCTGTTGACTCTTTCGTTGATGAATTGAGTGCGCGGATTGAAAAATGGCCCGATCATGCGTGTAGTTAGGGTATCGGGTGCGGTAATCGACAAAATATCTAATCTTGAATTTTTTTTGAAAAATGATCTAAAGCTCTCAAAAGAAGCAGCGCAAAAACGTTGTGATCGGATGAGAACATTTCTTTTCTCTTTGGGTAAAGAGGCAGATTATGCACTCTGTCGCTTTCAAATGTGGCAAATACTAGGCTATCGTTGCGCTGTGTTCGAAAAAAGTTGGGTATTTGCTTATGAAGTTTTTGACGACGGCATTATTGTCCGCGATATGTCGCACACTACAGTGCTTGCAAATTAGTGGCTTCTTTGATAAAAGTTTACCATTCAGTTGGAGTATATGGCTGCGCCCGACATTGACGAAGAGCTAACTGTTAAATCTTTTATTGTCCCCGGTTTGGGGGATGCTGGGGATTTGGCGTATGGGGAAAAATGACGGTTTGTACACCGTGGCTGAGGACCAAACCTATACTCAAACTCAATGTCTCTTAATTCGTTTGGAACTTCTTGATCGAGTTCTGTATAAGATAATATTATTTCTTGTAACGAATTTTCAAAATCTGCTTTGGCTTCGACGATTGTATTTCCCTCTCCAACAATGGTATGATTAATATTTGGTGTATAGATACCAACAGTCCCATCTTTTCCTTTTTCAATTATTGCAGTTGTTTTCATATTATCCTCAAAAACCAATTTGCCTTTTTAACTTGTAATACAATCCTGATTTCACTTCCTTTGAGCCATGCCTTTCTATTGTAATCCTATAATCTTTGTCCGGATGTCCAAACACATCATGCTCCCTTCCATATCTAACTAGATACCACCCATTTCTCTCTGCGATTCTCCTCAATTCAGACCACTTCATAGCTTATCTCTTACGATACAAAAGTAAGGTGTTTACACAAAATATGCAAACTTTTCATGCAAATTTTTGTCCAAAGCAACTAAAAGTTTTTTGAAGGCGGCAAAAAGTTAAAAATGTGAGGGATTTTGCATTTTTTTACTTTTTGCCGCATTTTGAGTGAATCTCTTTGTTGCTTTGTGGCGGAAAAAAAAGACAAATCTTAAAAATGTGTATTTATGAGCTTGGTAAAATTTAGTGATGTTGAGGATAAAATTCTCAAAATCAGAGATGAGAATGTTATTTTAGATAGTGATGTAGCTGTGT
>JAITFU010000004.1 GCA_031281125.1 Prevotellaceae bacterium
TTGCCAATATATGTCCACTTATTTGCCACTGATGGAGCAAGTTTATCCGTTCACTTTGCTCCTCCTTGATGTCTATCATATTGCCAATTACAAAACCCGTTGCCTTTACATTGTGTTTATTAAGGTGCTGCAACAGTTTATCGGTAATAGGTTTCCCATCTTTTAATCCAATGATGGAGTGTCCTGATACAAAGGGCAAATCATCAATGGTGAGCGCTATCTGTTTTCCCGTATTCATACTTTTGATGTAGAGGACATAAGGTGTAACATTCGTTTTATTGCCTTTACGTGTGCAGTTGCAATGCGTTCACGACCATTTTCACTCATAATAAACCGACAATCCTTTTCGGTATCCATAAAAAAGTTTTCTGACAGTATTGCAGGGCAGTTTACATTCTTGAGAATGTGAAAATTCTCCTTACGGCATAGATAAGGCCCCGAAAAACGCATGATCCACTCCCCAAAGTCCGCCCTGAACTGTTCGCACAATATTTTCGCATAATCATCTGCATCGGTTTTGCCAGCGGAGGTAAAACATTCCCAGCCGCTTCTCTCTCCTCCATTGGCGTGAATGCTGATAAGAATGGCTTTCCCTTTATATTCGTTTGCAATAATGTTGGCCCGTTTGCATCTCTCTTCTAGCCCAATGTCCTCAAGTTCAGAAACCAAAATCTTACAGCGAATATTTTTCTGTTGCAATCCTGCTGCAATTCGCTTGACAATATCCCTGTTAAATTCATACTCTAATAATTGTGTCCCATCATCCCACACAGGAGAGCGTTTGCCGAGGGTGTCGTTCCCATGACCATTGTCCAATATGATAGCTGCACTTGCAAATCCAACATTATTGTATTCGTCCTGAATATCAAGAATATTTATATCGATTTTTTTAAAATCAGGAAGTGTTAACACATCGAATGGGGCTGAAAATGAAATTTTGTTACTTATATTGTTATGTTCATTGTATGAGATGAGCCATTTACGAAGCATCACGCTTGCATATTGCCGGATATGTTGATGCAGGTTGTTTTGCAACTGTTCTTTTTTTTGTAAAAGCGCGTCATAAAAGTGTTTGGGGCGGGGGATGATGTATGTAAGCACCAAACTCTCGGATAGAGATAGTTCGTGACATGGTTTGTCGAAGTAAAACCGACTTGCATTATGCAGCCCATAAACATTTGGTGCAAACTCTATCAGATTCAGATATAACTCAATTATATCCTTTTTCTCGATTTTGAAATAGTTTTCAAGAAGCAAGGAAACCACACCCTCTTCTATCTTGCGTAATATGTTTTTGTTGTGGTTAAGAAACAGGTTGCGTACCAATTGCATGGTGATGGTGCTGGCACCTTTCTCAAATTTCTTGCTCTTAAGGTTGGCAGCTATCGCAAGATTTATGCCGTAAATATCTATACCTTTATGGGTTAGAAAATTTGGGTCTTCTGTACAAATAATCGCATTGATTAAATGCTCGGGAATCTTTTCGTACGGAGTATAGTCTTCAAGCGAAAAGTAACTACTGCCAAATTTAGAAAAAAGAGTGTTCAGAAGAAACTGTTTGTCTATAAGAGGATTGGAAAGCTCAAACTCATCTGATTTGATAGAGGCGTTAAACCAGACCTGTTTCGGATTGGCTTTTGCGATCCTAAGGATTGCGTTTGCAGACACGGGAGTGGACGAAGAAAAGTCTTTGAAGTGGGTACAAATCAAATTATCACCCATTATGGAAATGTAACTGTTCCAGTTTAGGCTTAGCTCTGAAAGTACTTCTATCTGATCTTTTTTGTTAGAAACATTTGATAGGAATGATAATCCGTTGGTCTCGATGAGGATTGTTGCTCTTTTTCGATTGATCCCAAGTGTAACAACAATGTTTGGCAATGTAAATGTCTTGTTTGTAATCGCTTTATGATCTGTGCAAAAACAGGTGATTGTCATATCTCCCGCTAACCACCAACCTGATAAACTTTGCCAAGGATATATTTTGTACAGAATGCTCTCTATTTTGGCAACTGTTTTGTGCTCGTAATCAATAACTTTCACATCACAAAACATAAGTTTTCTAAGGCCGACAAAATACGTGTCATTAATGGAAACAGAAAGCCCGAATCTGCCAAACAGTCGTGAAAATAGCGACTGGAAACGTGAAGATATTATGGTTTTAATATAACGTAACATTCTCAATAATTGTCATATCTATTTAATATACTTCTTCTTAGCAATCTCACTTGTATAGTACCTGAACATAAAATCATATATCACCAATTCATGCAACCTATTTTTCGTCCTAAACCACCGATTCATGGTCATGTGAATCATACTGGTTAATAATGAGTTCAAAGTGACCTGGAGTTCATTGTGTTTTTCTAAGAACAGCATCTTTTCAGATATGGCAAAAATGGTTTCCCTTCGGGCTTTGATTACATTCATAACTTCTCCCGCATCAGTTTCCCACATCATAGATTGTTCAATTTCTCTGCGATTGGTACGGTATTTATTGTCTAATTGCTTTTTGGCGTTGATTTGCGTAAATCCGAACTCCTTTTTATAATTTTCTGTCATCATGGACAGCAATTCTTGTTTTTGTCTTGTGTCAAAAGAAAAAGCAGACAAAAAGCTGTCAATGAGGATTATTGCCAATTTCCACCTGTGTTGTTCCGGATTGTCTTCGCGTAATTGATGTAACAGTTTAATAATAAACTCACTGTCAATAAAGAAAAAGTTTTCAACCATGGATATGGTGTTGGCTCCGTAGCGCTCCATTTCCCGTTGATATGTTCCGCATTGTATGTCCCATACGATGCCGGTGCTTACAGCAGGAGAGAAAAAGTCAAAGAAACTGTTGAAAACAAAACTGAAATTCATTGTTTCTTTCTGGTGCAATCGAAGTCGTACATGAAAGTCAGGATCGTTATAGCGTATGAAAAACCATTTGTCGATAATATTGTTGTTCAACATTTCATTGACGTAGCTAAATAACTCATTCTTTAGAATTGCATCTGCTGTTTTTGTTCCGGTATAAAGTTTGAAATAAACCCATTCGCTACCGGGTATGAATGTTCTGTTTTCCACGTTTCTACTCCTTTTTTTCCTTTGACTCTCTGAAAAATGCGAAAATGAACTCATTGGCAAAGACACCCTCCGGCCCTTGAACAACTGCTGTATCGGGATTGAATAAAAACTCTTCTAAGTAAAAAGATGGACGCTTCTTTACCACCGACAACCATGCCCGAATGCTTAACG
>JAITFU010000017.1 GCA_031281125.1 Prevotellaceae bacterium
AACGGCGCCCACGCCATGTTTTTCCCAAGCGGTTTGGGGCACAACATGGGAATGGACGTGCACGATATGGAGGACTTGGGCGAGAACTTCGTGGGTTACGACCACACCGTTGCACGCTCCACACAGTTTGGACTAAAATCTTTGCGGATGGCAAAGGCGTTATCGGCCGGCAATGTGATGACGGTAGAACCGGGGATCTATTTTATTCCTGCGCTGATCGATAAGTGGCGGGCAGAAAAGGTCAATACCGATTTTCTCTGTTTTGACGAGATCGACAAGTTCCGCGGTTTTGGAGGGATAAGGATTGAAGAGGACATACTCATCACGCCGGAGGGATATAGGATGTTGGGGAGCAAACGCTTGCCTGTTACGGTGGAGGAGGTTGAAGAAGCGATGAGGGGATAAGTCCAAATATAATCACAGTCGAAAAATCAACTAAATTATGGTAAAAAAATACACTTTACTGTTAGCCCTTTGCCTCCCTATTGCCTCCTTGGCAGACGAAGGCATGTGGCTGATCAACTCCTTTGCAAATGTTTATATGCAGATGAAGGAGAAGGGATTGGTTTTAAATCCCGAAGAAATTTATAACCAAGATGGCCCATCCTTGGCCGGTGCGGTGGTAGCCGTTGACGGCGGCATGGGCACAGGCAGTATGGTGTCGGCCAACGGCCTGATGATCACTAATCACCACGTGGCATACGGCGACATTCACGCCCTTAGCACACCCGACAAAAACTATTTGGAAGATGGATTTTGGGCTTTGGAACGCAAAGAAGAAATCCCCATTAAAAACAAATCGGTCACCTTTGTACGTAAAGTGGTGGACGTAACTGATGAGGTTATGTTCCTCATGGACTCAATATTTCCTACCGGCCGCATGGGACCTTTTGGCGCCCGCCGTGTATATAGCCTTGTAGAAAAACGTCACGCACAAGCAGAAAATACTCCCTACGAACCCTCCTGTTACTCCTTTTTTAAAGGCGAACTCTACCTCCTCTTTTACTTAGACACTTATACCGATGTGCGCTTAGTGGGAGCGCCTCCGGAACGCCTTGGCGCTTTTGGCGGAGAGACAGACAACTGGGGATGGCCACAGCACAAGTGCGACTTTGCACTTTATCGCGTCTATGGCGATTTGGACGGCCGTCCGGCCGACTACGCACCTGAGAATGTGCCGCTTAATCCAATCAAGTACCTCAGCGTTTCTACATCAGGCGTTCAAGACGGCGACTTTGCCATGATCATTGGTTTTCCGGGCCGTACCGCCCGTTACCAATCCTCTTTTTCTGTGGAGCAAAAATACCAAATCATCAACCCCATTGCCTACAAATCGCGCCGCGACCTGTTGGATGTGATGCTTACCCGGATGGAAGCCGATCCGGCGCTCCGCCTTTTGTATGCCGATAAATACTTTAGTATCAGCAACTACACCGATTATGCGCGTTGGGAGAACATTTGCCTACGCAGGTACGACGTGGCAGGCGTTAGGGCACAAGAAGAGATGAAGTTACAACAATGGATTGACACCTCACCGGAGCATAAGGAGACCAAAGGCAACCTGCTCTATAGACTTGCGAAGGGCTACGCCGCACGAGCCCAAGCCATTCGCGAGCGTACCTATTTTCAGGAAGCGTGGTTCCGTTCCGGCGAACTCTATCCGGCGGCAAGTCGTTTGAATGCCGTAACCATGAACATGACGCGCAGGAACATCCCATCGGTACAATGGAACGACTCGATACTCACCTTCTTTGTCAACAACGCCGACCGCCTCTACGCAAAAGCCGATTGGAGTACCGAGCGCGACTGCTTTATCAAGTTGGCTCCCCAATTTGTGGCCAATGTTTCAGACGATCTGCGTGGACAACAGTTCAAAGAATTGATAGAACAACACAACGGAGACGCCCGCGCCCTCTTTACCTGGGCCGCAGACAATACTGTTATCCGTATCCGTGAGGTACTTGAGCACTTCTTCTCCACTCCGCGCACCGTTGAGGAGATTCAATCCGACCCCATGGTGGCCCTTGTCTCATCTGTTACCGCCCTGTCATTCAATAATAAAATACAAGAGATTGACAAAACCCTTGGTTGGGACACCGACAGCCTTGAGACCCTTTACGCCCGAATGATATATAAAATGCGTAAAGATCAGGGTGTTGCCCAATATCCGGACGCCAATTCCACCATGCGTTTTACCTACGGCACAGTTGGCCCGCTTTCTGCCTTAGACGCAGTACATTACGACTCCCGCTCCACCATCCGCGGGTACATGGAAAAATATGACCCCGACAATTTTGAATTTAGGGTGGACAATAAGATGCAAACATTGATCAAGGCAGCCGATTGGGGACGCTGGGGAGAAAAGGGCGAGCTGTATGTCAATTTCTTGACCGACAATGACATCACAGGCGGTAATTCGGGAAGTCCGGTGCTCAACGGCAATGGCCACCTCATTGGCTTGGCGTTTGACGGCAACCGCGAATCGATGGCGGGGGACATCCATTTTCATCCGCAATATTTTAAAACGGTAAGTGTGGATATTAGGTTTGTGCTTTGGGTGATGGACAAATATGCGGGAGCGGGAAAACTGATTGAGGAGCTAACGTTGGTGAGGGAGTAACCACAATGACCCGTCAATGAGTCAATAAGCGAGGGAAACAACAACAACAGTACCAAATCGGCAGGTCTTAGCCTAGCGTTTGCCAAAAAGTTTAATAAACCAAACAGGTGCTTATCGAGACCGTGCCAACAGAGCGAGACGTTCTGCAGAAATATCCGACATAATGATGGAGTTTGTGAGATAGACTGAACCCCACCGTCAACTGGGCCAAGCTAAACTGATCAACATCTGTTGTTTTAAACTACTAGGCATTCTTCACAAACTTGCAGGTATAAAAATTTATCCCTATCTTTGCGGCACTTAAATTTGAGATATGCCTACATTATTAACAGTCTTTGGTCTTCGTTTCTATTTCTATTCCGATGAGCATACACCAATTCATGTTCATATTGAGAATAGTGATGGGAGGGCAAAGATTTGCTTGGAGCCTTCAATAGAGGTTATAGAAAACAAAAACATAAAGCCAAGGGATATCAAAAAAGCATTGTCAATAATTGAGCTTTATAAAGAGGATTTTATTAATGCCTGGCATGAGTATCATGAAAGCTAATATAATGAAACTGAAAACAATATCAAACGTCTGGTTTTCAGAAAGCAGAATCTTCATGAAAACAGAGCAAGGAGATGTCTTCAGCAGACCTCTTGAGGCATTTCCATTGTTAAAAAATGCTTCGGAAGAAGAACGCAAAAAATTCAGGATAGGGCCATTAAAAGATGATTTGAGGTGGGAAGGCATTGATGAGGATATTCATATTGACAGCTTTTTTTTGAACGAAGAACCAACTCCCAATCCGATTGGCGATTTCTTTACAACTCATCCACAAATTAACGTCTCTTCTTTTGCAAAACAGATAGGAATAAATAAAAGTCTTTTGGCAAGATACATATACGGAATTAAGACTCCTTCTGAGAAGAGAAGAAGAGAAATAGAGGAGGGTTTGCATCAATTGGCAACGCAGCTAAGCCGAGCTCAATTCGTATGACTAAAAGCTGCACCCCACCGTCACCTGGGCCAAACTAAACTGGTCAACAAATGATACTCGGTTTTTTGAGACGTATGGAGTTGTACATAAAAAGTTGTATCTTTGTCAAAACTTTACTTAATGACAAAAGCAGAGCACATCGGCTACTGGGTAGAAACCGCACAAAATGATTGGGTTGCGGTGGAGAGTATGTTTGAAACAAAAAATTATTTGCATTGTTTGTTTTGGGCGCACTTAGTTTTGGAGAAATTGGCAAAGGCACATTGGGTAAAAACCCATGAGGACAATATCCCCCCAAAAGTACACAATGTTGTGTGGCTTTTAGAAGAGTCAAATGTGGATTTGGGCGAAGATATGAAAGATTTTTTGGAGGGTTTCAATAAGTTTCAACTATCAGGACGTTATCCCGATTATACAAAAAATATATACAAGATGTGTACCAAGGAATTTACATACACACAACTTGAAAAAACAAAGGAGATAAGACAATGCTTGATAGAAATGCTGTGATTGAAATAGTACAGAGCTACGCTAGAGACATTGAAACGCACGGCGTCCATCTTAAAACTGTTATTCTCTATGGATCATTTGCTAAGGGGACACAACATGAGTGGTCAGATATTGATGTGGCGTTGGTAGCTGACGAATTTTCAGGATTTTATTTCGATGATAAAAAGCTGTTTCCGTATGTAGGCATCAAAAAGCCCTATATTCGTATTGATGCAAAAACGTATCAAACCGATTATTTCCATAAAAGCGACCCTTTTATAGATGAAATTAAGAAAGAGGGCATAGTGATCGTCTCTTAATCAAAAACTGCACCCCACCGTCAATAGTGCCGAACTAAACTGGTTTCCTGCTAAAAGAAGTTTTGTCAGAAATGTTGCGCGGAGTATTAAAATTACTACCTTTGCGGCATAAATAATCATCAGACAGGTATGAAATACTCCGAAGTAGAGAGAAAATTGAAAAGATATGGGTGTTACTTCATATCTCATGGGTCAAATCACGATTGGTGGTATAGTCCAATAACTAATCGCAGATTTCAAGTTCCAAGACACAAAAATGAAGAAGCAAAAAACAAAACACTTAAAAGCATTAGCGAACAATCTGGGATCATCTTCTAATTATAAGATAATCAAACAACAAAAAAAACAACAAAAATGAAAGTACAGGTTATTATTGAACGCGGTATCGACGGCACATTTGATGCAAATATGGAATTCATCAAAGATGTTCCCTTTGGTCTGATAGGACAAGGAAAAACCGTGTCAGAGGCAATTGATGATTTTTATAATTCATACAGAGAAATAAGAGTCATGTATGAAACAGAAAGCAAAGAATGTCCGAACCTTGAATTTGAATTCAGGTACGATATGCCCTCTTTTTTGCAGTATTATGCATACGCTTTTACACTGGCGGGCTTGGGGCGTGTAACCGGAATTAATCAACGCCAATTAAGCCACTATATCAACGGCGTAAAAAAACCTAACGAAACAACAAGACAAAGAATCGAAGCGCGCATACATGCTTTTGGCAACGAGATATCTTCTGTCTGCTTTGTATAATCAAAAACTGCACCCCACCGTCACCTGTGCCGAACTAAACTGGTTTCCTGCTAAGTTTATGACTTCAAAGGCTTTGGTTAAACAGGTTCGATAATTTATTTGCGAAAAATTTGTCAATTCAAATAAAATGCAATACATTTGCGTATCAAAAAAAAAGTATTCAATCAATAAATGTATAACCTATGAAAAAAACGATCATCTTTTTTACATTCTTATCAATATTTGCAGGAATTGCACTATATGCCAACCAGAAACACCAAAATTATCTACTGAGATACCTACGTGCTACCATTGACTATGATACTTGTGTACAATGTCAAACATGTGTTGCAGAAGTAAATACTGAATGGCCAAATCTTATGCAGAGTGGGGATCATTTAATAGGGAATTATCCGATTTTTTTGCCGGGAGGATTGCACCTCGCCATTTGGTTCCACACTTGCTATGCATTTGAAATGGATTTTGGCACGTCTGATTATAACGCTTTTAGAAAGGCATTGTGTAGAGGACGAGATGCTTGCCCAACACAGTCTTTTGAACTGGTAGATCTTCTGCCAATTCCGGATTGATCATTTGAAATTGCTTGAGTCGATCGTGAATTGAAAAGCCTTATGAAAAAGAGGTTGCCTGCTTGTACAACCTCTTTTTCATAGTTATCTTTTCAGATAATTTATTTTAGAAGTTAAACCCTATTGTCCCCACTATTCCTTTCCTAAAAGCATCGGGCATTCCGCTGCTGACAGAGGTGTAGTGCGCCTTTGCCTCTGCATAGATACTCATGGGAACGCGGGTTGAGATATTGTGGGTAGTGATATTATTGCATTTAAAACATTAAATTAAAGAAAATGTTTTATATTTGCAGATGTGTTAAAACTTTTCAAGGCGTTTGTATATTCTCTAACATATTGAAAAGAAAAACATAAAGAGTTTTTAATAAATTTATAATTTTTATTGCTATGAAAAAGCTATTTATTCTATCTGCCTTTCTTGTATTTTTTTCAGGAATTGCCGTATTTGCGCTAAATGCTTCCACTAAAACTAAGGGAGTACAAGTTAGTGATGGGTTTATGTTTTGGATTGATTACCAGGAGTGCTGTGCCTGTGGTGCATGTTGGTATGTGTGTCCCCTACAAGCTATCTACGCTGTTGATGGTGCAGATGGGCCAGCTTACTATCAAATCGATCAGTATATCTGTGATTACGTTAAAGGTTGCGAACACGTTTGCCCCGTGATATGCCCTACCGATGCTATCAAAGTGCTGTAATGACGAACTGTAAAGTGTAAGCCCCCGCTAAACCACCTCTCCCGTCAAACTGTAGTTTTACTGTAAATCGTTGCATTTTTCCATGCAGTTTCTATCTTCGTATGTATCAAGTCACTTACTGTCGCCAAAGCATCAGCTTAAGAGCGCCTGAGCAGGTCATTCCAACGGATATTGGAGTTTTACTGTAAAGTGTTGGAGCCTGACTTTGACCAATGTGCCGGAAGCAGTTCCTTGAGGTTTTTCGTCTTTCCGGGCTGGCAATAATATGGGAGTTTAGCGATAATGTCAAGAAGCCATTCTCTGGGGTTTATCCCGACACCCTTACACGATGCGAGCAGCGAGCAGATAATGGCCGTGTGTGCAGCTGCCTGATGGTTTCCGCAGAAGAGGAAGTTTTTCCGAGATACGGCTATCGGACGGATTGCATTTTCGGCA
>JAITFU010000056.1 GCA_031281125.1 Prevotellaceae bacterium
GAACAAAAAAGGATTGATCTTTATACTTTTTGTATCCGTAGCCCAATGCGTCTGTTATTGCTGCGTAAATGCCAACAACTTTATCCCCTTTTATTAAGACGTATTTTCCTGTATCTGACTTGAGTAGTTCAGATAGCTTTGAGTCAAATGTGTTGGATTCTTTTTCTAAGATTGGCATGATGATTAGATTGGTGTGCAAATATAGTTATTTTTTTGTCAACCCTTCTATAACCCCGGGCAACCGGTCAATCTGCTCTTGTTGCTTTTGAGCGTCTTATCCGTTTTGATTGTCTGAATATCTATAGTTTATGTACTTTTTTAATTGTAGTTCAGCCAATTTACCGGGCCTTTTAAGTTTTGATATATGTAAGGCGTCTTTTAGTCGTTCAATCTTATATGTTGATTCCCTTAAAACAAGGTATTGATCTCTTGCTGTTTGTTCAGAAATAAGCTCTGTGTCGTATTCAAGCCATAGCTTTTCGAGTTTGTTGAAATACTCAATATAGTAATCCCGTAAATCACTGTATTTGCTTACTGCTTCATTATCTATAATAATACTATCTCTCACATTGACTATTAATTGCAGAATTGCAATGATGCAACAACCGGCTACTGGCGCCTGCCATGCCCAAAAGCCTGCAATGCCGCCTGAAATAGAAACAATGATTATTGTGAGACTAAAAAACTCACGGATGTCTATTTTTTTTCCGATATACTGTGAAATGTATTGCTCCCAGTACTTGGCGTGTGCCATTTCGTGCCAGATGTGATTTCGTATCATGTTTTTGTAATAAGGTGTCACTATTGGCTGGCAAAGATATAAAAAAATTAGACGTTATCCTTATCCTGTCCTGTAGGTTTTCGAGGTGGAGGCGGCGGCGGATTGTCAGGCCCAAAATCCCTTGTGGCATTATCCGTCTTCTTTCTACTCCCCTCTTGTGTCTTTTCTGTGTTTTTTGTTGCTTCCCTGTTGGTTTTGAAAATGTTGCTCATCATTTTGTTTATTTTTTTGTTAACCCTTCTATAACCCCAATCAACCGGTCAATCTGCTCCTGCTGCTTCTTCAGGATACTTTCGAGCACACTCGTTTCGGACGGGTACGGGGTGGCGCTGTTGATGTCTGCCTCTTCTGCCCGGTCGGGTTCGTTGCCTGAGGCTGCCATGGTGGGCGGAACCCCTATCTCTCCAAATTTTTCATACTTTTTGCCTAACTGTTCTGCTGCCTTTAACCCTCTGCTCAGTTTAGTGTATTTGGACATATCCCCCATTTCTTTAATTTTTTTCATCCCTTTGCCCATCTCTCCTATTTTTCGCAGCATTTGACCCTGCCCTGTGAGGAGCCAGTCGGGGTTGACATCGGGAATTAACGACAAAATATTTTCGATTGCCGTTGAATTTAGTGGTGTTTTTTTGGCATCACCCCTGAAATTTGCAGAGGTCATACCAATCTTTTGAAAAAAAGATTCTTTAATAATGTTTTTAGATTCAATTAGTTGTGATACTCTTTCTTTGATTGTTTGCATTTTTTCGTAAATATATTTGCGTATATGAAAATAAATTATCTATCTTTGTGGCGATTTAATTACAAACTTAATAAAAATAAACGAGATGAAAATGGCAAAAGGAAAAATCAATATTATGGGATCAATTAGGGAGTTGAAGGTGGGCGAGAGTTTCACTATGCCCAGAAGTGAATATAAGCTATCGTCGACACGAACTATAGCGAGTGTACTAACAGCTGATACCGGATTTCACTATTCCGTCGCGCGTATAGAGGGAATAATTACGGTTGCGCGGGTGGGGTAATGGGTATGAAAACGGTAAAAAATGAGCATCAAATGCCAACGGAGCAGGAGTTGGAACTGCGGATGTGGGCTCTTGAAAGGAGTTACCAAGTGTTTAATGCGAACTCTTATCGAGGTTGCGTAAAAGATGTGGATAGTTATATGGAGCTTGCTTGGAAAATACATGAGTTTTTACAGGGGACTTACGTTGGTGGTGGTTTGCCCTTGCATAAGAAAGAAGTTCCTATTTGTTTTTGGGGAAAGATAGATGGTAAGATTGATAACCTTATTGAATTAACAAAGCAAAAATAGGAGGTAATGAGTATGGAACTTAAAGCATGGCACAAAATCACTGCTGTGATTGAATTTAATCACTATGCAGGCAGACTTGATGAAGACAGGAGTGTGGAGAGGCCCTTTTATACAGAGTGCTCGATCAAACACTCCGAAACCGACACTCCTTGGTATTATGCCAAAATGTTGTCGTCAAAATGGGATAGTACGCCCTCGATAGTACGAGATTTTTGTGATTGGTTATTTTATGAAAAGACTCAGAGCAGTCGCAATGTTTGCGGCAATGCCGGTAAGTGTGCTCACTTTATCAGGGAAGACGGGCTTGAGGCTTTCTATTTCAAGAAGAAGCCGTTCTATATTCTTGTGAAGGATCTGTTCCTTGCCATGGAATCCGCCATGCGCATGAAAGTTATGCGCCTCGCTATTAAGCTGAAGAAGAAAAATGCCGTCGATTGATTCGTTAGATAACGTAATAAAATTAAGCCTAATAAAATGATCAATAATTACTTTAATAACATCCGGAGCGACTTTGTGTTTTGCGGCGAGATCGGAGTAGCTTTCTGCAAAACGGACGCTATTGCGATCGATAAGTTCTTTAAGAATGGAGTCTTTT
>JAITFU010000036.1 GCA_031281125.1 Prevotellaceae bacterium
ACGGTTAGACTTAAAATCCTCTTTTATAGATTTCTCTAACTTTTCAATTGCTTTTTCCAAACCCGAAAAGTCAGTTGGGGTTATTCGTTGATGGATAACCACTAAAACTACAATAACTAATATTATGGTGATGACAATACCTGTCAGTAAAAGTACAGAAATCAGTTCCATATTATACTCCTCTCATAGATAATTGTATTCTTTGTCGTTCTATATCTACCTGTACCACCTTAACTTTAACGTGTTGGTGCAACCTGAGCACTTCGTCGGGGTGGGTTATGTACTTGTCCACTACTTGGGAAACGTGTACCAAACCGTCTTGTTTAATGCCAATATCCACAAAAGCGCCAAAGTTGGTTATGTTGGTGACGATCCCGGGTATAATCATGCCGATCCGCAAATCCTCCATGCACGAAATTTCGTCCGAAAATTCAAGAACTTTGAGGGCAGCTCTGGGGTCTCTTCCCGGCTTTGCCAACTCGTCCATAATGTCCAAGAGGGTGGGCATTCCCACATCTTCTGAAATGTATTTACTCAATACCACTTTTTTACGCAAATCTTCATTACTCAATAACTCGGCAACAGAGCTTTTTATATCGGAAGCCATTTTTTCTACCAACGGGTATCGTTCTGGATGTACAGCGCTGTTGTCCAACGGGTAAGCAGCATCGGGAATCCTAAGAAATCCGGCACACTGTTCAAATGCTTTTTCACCAAGCCGTTTGACCTTTTTGAGCTGCGTCCGACTCTGAAAAGCACCGTTTTGGCTGCGAAAATCGACAATATTTTGCGCCAATTGTGGGCCTAAGCCGGAAACGTAAGTGAGCAGGTGTTTACTTGCCGTATTTAGATTGACACCCACGTGATTAACGCAATGCTCTACCGTTACATCAAGACTCTCCTTTAGGCGCCGCTGATCAACGTCGTGCTGGTATTGACCCACGCCGATGGCTTTGGGATCGATCTTCACTAATTCGGCCAAGGGATCCATGATCCGGCGACCAATGGATACAGCCCCGCGTACCGTTACATCGTAATCGGGAAACTCTTCGCGTGCAATGGGGGAGGCCGAATAGACAGAGGCGCCGTCTTCGCTTACAACATATACCTTGATTTCGTGGGGAAAAGAGATTTTTTTGATAAAATGCTCCGTTTCGCGTCCGGCTGTGCCGTTGCCTACGGCAATCACCTCAATTTTATAGGATTCTACAATATTTACAATCTTTTTCATTGCATTGCTGCGCTCATTTTGAGGAGGATGTGGATAAATGGTGTCGTTGTGCAGGAGGTTTCCCTGAGCATCTAAACACACCACTTTACAACCTGTCCTAAAACCCGGGTCAATGGCCAACACACGCTTTTGTCCCAAAGGCGAAGCCAATAAGAGTTGCGATAAGTTGTTGGCAAAAACTTTAATGGCATCTGTGTCTGCCTTTTCTTTGGCTGCATTTAACGATTCATTTTCTATGGAAGGATGAAGCAAGCGTTTATAACTATCTTCCATTGCCATTTTTACCTGTGTTTTGGTACTCTGGGCACCTTCCGGAAAAGAATGGGAACCCAATGCACCCATCTCTTTGGGAAAGAGACACTGTTCCATGAGGGCAAGGGTGTGATCAACCGATTCAGGCTCAGCCTTAATGGTCAAAAAGCCCTCTGCGTGACCGCGTAGGATGGCAAGAAGACGATGCGATGGCATCTTGTGAAGCAGCTCTTTAAAGTCAAAGTAGTTTCTAAAATTCTCTGCCTCTTTCTCTTTGCTCTTTACCACTTTAGAAGACATTAGCGCTTCGCGTTGGTATCTTTGACGCAAACCTGCGCGAATCGCCGCCCGTTCCGAAATATCTTCTGCAATAATGTCTCTGGCTCCGGCAAGCGCCTCATCAATAGATGGCACCTGATCATTAAGATAGGGCTCGGCTAAAACTGAGGCTTCTCGCCGGTCATAAGCGGCAATCAAGGAAGCCAAAGGCTCTAATCCCTTTTCACGAGCTACCGATGCTCGGGTACGGCGCTTTGGGCGATAGGGGAGATACAAATCTTCCAAGCGATTTGGTTCGTAACACTCTTCAATCTCTTTTCTGAGTTCTTCCGTCAGTTTTCCCTGCTCTTCTATTGATTTGATAATTGCCTCTTTACGCTTTGCTAATTCCACATATTTTTCATGTAACAATTTAATCGAGCCGATCTGAACTTCGTCTAAACTGCCTGTCTGTTCTTTGCGGTAACGGCTAATAAAGGGGATTGAACCGCCATCATTGATAAGTTGAATCGTTTGCTCAATTTGCCACTCATTGAGTGACAATTCGTTTGCAATCAGTGTAATGTGCTTTGTTGTCATCTGTTCATTTATGAGAGAGGTGGGCTAACTGTGCCCGGTAAGCAGAAAATATTTTTGATTTTGAAATAAAACCGATATAACATTGTTGTTTGTTGATAACAGGAAGGTTCCATGCACCGGAAATTTCGAACTTTTCCATCACCTGCTCCATTTTTTCATCGATAATAATCACATCGGCAGGCGGTTGCATCAGATCCTTTACAAAAGTCGTTTCGTAACGATCGCGGTCAAACATAATCTCTCGGATTTGGTCTAAAAGTACAATCCCTAACAACCGGCCATCCGATTCTACAACGGGAAAGATGTTTCGTTTGCTTGTGGAGACGGCTTTAACCAAAGTCGCCAATGTGTCGTCTGCAAGAATCGCCTTAAAATCGGTTTCCACCAAATCGGCAGTACGCAGCAACACCAATACAGCCTGATCGTTATCGTGTGTAAGTAGATCTCCGGCTTTTGCCAATCGTTTGGTATATATGGAATATGATTCAAAACCCCGAATGGTTGCAAAAGAACATACAGATGTAATGATCAAAGGCATAAGCAATTTGTACCCTCCTGTAATCTCGGCAATCAAAAAGATAGCGGTAAGGGGCGCCTGCATCACCCCGGCCATCAACCCGGCCATACCCGTGAGGGCAAAATTGGCTTCCGGAAGGTGATGAAAATCTATCAAATTCATGCTTCTTGCCATAACAAAACCCAATATTCCCCCCATAAAGAGCGTGGGACCAAACGTCCCCCCCACCCCGCCTCCGGCATTGGTAAATGACATGGCAAACACCTTACAAAAGAGTACGCCTATAAAAAAGAGAGGAAGAAACCATGGCGTAAACGCCAAATCTCCAAAAACAATGGTGTTGCTTACTGCCGGCTCTAAGTTGTCATTCAAAAAGGTGTTTAACACTCCATAGCCCTCTCCATAGAGGGGGGGAAATACAAAGATCAAAATGCCAAGGCCAATCGCAGAGAGAAACCAACGGCGTAATGGTGTGCGAATTGCATGAATTTTATCTTCTAAGTGTAACGTCATGCGGGTAAAATAGAGAGAGACAAATCCACATATTACTCCAAGAAGTGCGTAATAAGGTAAATTTCCTATCAAAAACTTCTCGGCAGTAGTGGTGAAAACCACTTCGCTACCCATCAGCAGAGATGATACTACTGTGGCGGTAATGGAGCTGATGAGCAGGGGAAGTATCGAGGAAATCGATAGGTTAAACAACAGAATCTCTAAGGAAAAGAGGATGCCTGCAAGAGGAGCCTTAAATATCCCTGCCACCGCGCCGGCTGCACCGCACCCCAAGAGCAAAGTCATTTGCCTGTAATTTAATCCCAATATGTGTGCAATATTGGAGCCAATGGCGGCGCCGGTATAGACAATGGGCGCCTCTGCTCCCACCGACCCGCCAAATCCAATTGTAACGGAGCTCGCCGCCATGGATGACCAACAGTTGTGGGCTTTAATTTTGGATTCGTTGCGTGAAATGGCGTGTAATACCTTAGTAACACCATGAGATATGTTGTCCTTTATCACATATTTAACCAACAAAAAGGCAAGAAACATCCCAATCCCCGGATAGACAAAGTAGAGCCAGTTTACAGTTGATACATGAAACCAAGTCGTGATCAAAGTTTGCACACCCTATATGGCGCGTTTAAGGAGCACTGCCGCCAATCCGCACCCCAATCCCGTAACCATAGCAAGGATAAACAACATCCGTTGCTCCGGCATACGTTTGAGCCGGATGGAGAGGGGTAAAAGAAATTTTTGCATTTTAGACAAGCGTCAGTCGTCGTTTTCGGACTCCTCTTCTCCAGATTCGCCCTCTTCGTCAGCAAAACCGCCGGAATCATCGTCGCTCTCCGGAAAGCTGTCGTCATCGTCCCCTATGGAAGAGGATGTATTGTCGCTAAATATCTCCTTTTCAACCTCTGCATAGTCGTCGATTTTAACGTCAACTTTTACCAAATAGATGGCATCATCGGTCTCAATTTTAATCGCATGGAAAAAAGTACCATCCGGTTTGGATATTTTCATAATCTCATCCATGTAGTCGGCATAACCACGCGGATATTTTTCCTTGATAACTGCCAATAATTCCGGAGAAAGATTGGCGTAACTTACTACTGTTCTGCGTTTATGTGGATCAGTCATAATCATACTTTTTCTGCTGGGTTCAAAATTCAGGCTACAATTATACAGCAAAAAATATTACTTCGCACATATCTTTTCACTTTTTTTTGAAAAAAAAACTTTTTTGCCTCATTTTGAATGATTTAGAATGAGCAACAAAAATCTCTTTTTGCGTTTTCAACTCCTTTTTTGTATAAAACATCACAGATGAGCGTGTCAAGGGTGTGGGGGTAAAGTCTTGTATCTGCTCTACGGTCATTTTGTTTTTTTGCAACTTTTTAGAGAGCGCATCCATATCTTGGTCGGTGCAACCCGGATGTGAGGAGATAAAATAGGGAACTATCTTAAGTTTAAGCTGTTCTATTGAGTTAAGGTGGTCAAAAAAATCTTTAAATCGTTCAAATAGTTTATACGAAGGTTTTCCCATATAGTGCAACACGTGCTCCTCTGTGTGTTCCGGAGCTACTTTAAAGTGTCCGGAGGTGTGGCGCCGCATCACTTGCTCAAAATACTCTTTCCCATCTCTCCCATAAAAGCCATCTTGATTCAAAAAGAGATCATAACGAATCCCGCTGCCTATAAAAGCGTGTCTTATTCCCTCTACCTTTTCAATTGCCTGATACAATGCTGTGATTCTTGTGTGGTCATGATTTAGGTTTGTACAAATAGCCGGAAAGAGGCACGATAAACGAGTGCATTTACTACAAAGTAGGGCATCTTTCCCTCCCATTCCGTACATATTTGCAGATGGTCCGCCCATATCAGAAATAACTCCTTTAAAATTAGAGAGTTTATTTAGATTTTGAACTTCTCTGAGTATCGAGCCCTCTGAGCGCGAAACGATTTGTTTACCTTGATGTGCCGACAGTGCGCAAAAGTTACACCCTCCAAAACATCCTCTATGCAGGGTTATAGAGTGTTTGATCATTTTATAAGCCGGTATATCTTTATCTTTGTAACGAGGATGTGGCAAACGGGTAAAAGGGAGTACATAGATTGCATCAAGCTCGTTTGATGTCATTACGGGAAATGGCGGATTCACCACAACAAAAGAGTCTGCAACCGGCTCAACCAAACCCAAAGAATCTGATTTAAGAGACTCTTTTTCAATCAACAAGGTATTCTCGATAATGCTTTGTATATCTCCTTGGCACGCTTCATAACTATTGAGAATGGTAACATTTTGTGGTAAAGATGCCGAAAGATGTTCCATATAAGCGATTTGTCGAGTTCGCTTTAACTCCTTCTCACCTACTCTGTTACGCATTTTATATGCCAACTCTTTGATTGCCCGCTCCCCCATTCCATACACCAAGTAGTCGGCTCCGCTCTCTGACAGGACGGAGGGTTTCCATTTATCGTCCCAGAAATCGTAATGACTTAGACGTCTTAAAGATGCCTCTATTCCTCCCACCACAACCGGCACATCGGGATAGAGCTTTTTAAGGATCTGGCTATATACAGTTACCGCCCTGTCGGGACGTGCCCCTGACCGTCCTTCCGGTGTGTATGCATCGTTGCTCCTGAGGCGTTTATGGGCAGTATAGTGGTTCACCATCGAATCCATATTACCTGAACCTACGCCAAAAAAGAGCCTTGGTCGTCCTAACTTCTTAAAATCCCTTAAATCGTCCAACCAATTGGGTTGGGGTACTACGGCTACACGATACCCTTCTGCTTCTAATACCCTCCCAATCACCGCAATGCCAAATGATGGATGATCCACGTAGGCATCTCCGGAAAAGAGAATAATATCGACATTGTCCCATCCAAGCGACTCCATCTCTTTGCGTGAAGTGGGAAGAAACGCACTTTGGTTTACTAAATTTTGCATCTCTTACATCCGTTCCGGAAGGGTGATGCCCAAAATCTCCATAGCACTTGTCAGCACCTTGGCCACCTGCTCCAAGATAAGTAGGCGCAGGTGAAGTTTTGCAACGTCAGGCTCCTTGAGAACAGATACTTCGTGGTAAAAGTGGTTAAACTCTTTGGCCAATTCAAAGGCGAAATTTGCTATTAATGCAGGAGAGTGTGCGTCACCCGCCTCTTTAATTCGCACAGGGTAGTCGTTGAGTATCTTGATAATGTCTATCTCTTTGTCCATCAGTACCGCATCGGTAAGCTTTGATGTAATGCCCTGTTCGTTAGCTTTACGCAACACAGATTTGATCCGCGCGTATGAGTATTGAATAAAAGGACCGGTGTTTCCGTTAAAGTCGATCGATTCATTGGGATCAAAGAGCATAGTCTTTTTGGGATCGACTTTGAGAATAAAGTACTTAATGGCGCCTAAACCCAACATTTCAAAAAGTTGTTCCTGTTCTTGAAAAGGCATCTCTTCTAATTTTCCCAACTCCATAGAGGTCTCCTTTGCTGTGTTCACCATCCCTAACAACAACTCGTCTGCGTCCACTACTGTACCCTCGCGCGATTTCATTTTGCCTTCCGGAAGTTCTACCATACCGTATGAGAGGTGGGCAATGGTCTCGGCCCACGAAAAGCCCAATTTTTTAAGTATCAATTTTAAAACCTGAAAATGATAATTTTGCTCGTTGCCAACAACATAGATCATCTCTTGGGAAGGAAACTCTTGATACCTCTGTTGCGCCGTG
>JAITFU010000065.1 GCA_031281125.1 Prevotellaceae bacterium
AAAGAGGTGATTCCACGCATTATTCATCAAAATAGTGCAAGAAAACATGGCCACTATATAGCGGTAAACTGCGGCGCTATTCCGGAGGGAACCATCGACTCAGAACTTTTTGGCCATGAAAAAGGGGCTTACACCGGAGCGCACGAAATGCGAAAAGGTTACTTTGAAGTGGCAGACGGAGGTACACTTTTTTTGGATGAGGTGGCCGAATTGCCCCTTTTTACTCAAGTTCGACTGTTGCGTGTGCTGGAGTCGGGAGAATTTCTTAAAGTGGGATCTTCCAAGGTGCAAAAAACCAATGTACGTGTAATTGCCGCCACCAATGCAGATATTCCCGGAGCCATTCACAAAGGACAATTTAGAGAGGATCTATACTATCGGTTGAATACCGTTCCGGTCTTTATGCCGCCATTGCGCCAAAGAAAGGAGGATATCTATCTGCTGTTTAAGAAATTTGCATCTGACTTTGCAGAGAGTTATCAAATGCCTCCCATCAAATTAACGCCTCAGGCTCAGGAAGTTTTGACTCAGTATGAGTGGCCCGGTAATATTCGACAGCTTAAAAACGTGGTGGAGCAAATCTCTGTGATTGAATCCGAACGACTTATCGACACCCAACAAATCGCCTCCTACCTACCCAAGAGTAACCCCTTGCACCTACCCGTACCCTACTCCGAAAATCTCTCCGGAGACTATTTATCGGAACGAGATATATTGTATAAGGTGTTGTGGCAGTTACGTGCCGAGATGGACCAATTAAAAGAGCAGTTGCGCCAAATGTCGGCTCCAAAGGTACAAAGCGCCCTTGGCAGAGAGTTGGTCGATACCATTACAGAAACAGTGGTGATTGACGAAGAGGAACCGTGTCCGGCCGAAGTCAAATCGTTGGAAGAGATCGAGATTGAGACGATCAATAAAGCGTTGGAAAAGAATAAAGGAAAACGAAGAGAGAGTGCGCTTGAATTGGGGATTTCTGAACGTACGCTCTATCGCAAAATTAAAGAGTATCAAATTGATAATTAAAAGATGATGAATACCCGTAGACTTTCTTTGTTAGTATGTGTCATTGGAACAATGTGGTTACTAACCGATTGCAGAGTAACTTATGGTTTTAAAGGCACTTCAATTCCTCCATCGGTAAAAACAATCAGCATCGCCTATTTTGATAACAAGGCGCAATTAGTCAATCCTGCATTGAGTAATCTTTTGACCGAAAAATTAAAAGAGAAGTATCGAAAAATGACACGTCTCGAATTTGTGGACGAAGATGGCGACTTCTCTTTTGAAGGGGATATCACTCAGTATGATGTTGCTCCGATGGGCTTTACCGCTGACGAGGTGGGAGCGCTCAATCGATTAACCATTGCTGTGAAGATTCGTTTTACCACCACTGAGCCCGATAAGAGTTTTGAAAAAGCATTCTCCAAATATGCCGACTTCTCATCTGAAAGGTCATTTGATGCCGAAGAGTCTGGTCTTGTTGACCAGATTACAGACGAGCTAATCGAAGATATATTTAACGCCACCGCAGCAGATTGGTAATATGGCAAGTAACGAATTTATTCTGCAAATGATTTCCGGCGAAATGTTGCCTCCGATACAAATAATCGAAGAGTTTACCCATCGCTATCCATGGTGCGCCATTGGACATAAATCACTTTTTAAATCCCTGTGTACCAGAACCGATGAGGCGTGGCTCTCCTATGCCCCCATGGCATCTGCCTACCTCTTTTGCAGGGAGGAACTTTTTACTTTGGCATATACCCCTCGTCTCGTAAAAGAGACCGTGGAGCAGAAGGTTGCAAAAATAAAGGAAGAGGAGATGGAGATGATCCCCGACCCAGTGGAACGAATTGTGGTGGTGGGAGGTGACTATTTTGCACCCTCAGAGCTTCGCTCCACAGCCTTAGAAGAAAAAAATCCGATCGACAAATTTATTATCACCAAACCAAAATTAGTAACCGTGTTGCCACCTCCCGAAGAAAAAGATGAAAAATCACCCCTCATCAACGAGGGCGATGACAATTTTATGACCGAGACTTTAGCAAAAATTTATGCCGATCAGTCTTTGTATCAGCTCGCTATTGATGCATACGAAAAACTTATTTTGTTATATCCAAAAAAAAGTGATTACTTTGCAGTCTTTATACACGATTTAAAATATAAACTGATTCGTTGATATTATGTACACTACATTTTCGATAATTATTGTGATTGCCAGCATTTTGCTTACACTTGTGGTTTTGGTGCAAAACTCAAAGGGTGGGGGATTGGCTGCAAATTTCGCATCCGGCAACCAAGCATTTGGTGTGCGTCAAACCGCCGACTTCTTGGAGAAGACCACTTGGACGCTTGCTTTGACCATTTTGGTTTGTTGTGTTTTGGCCACCGCTTTTATCTCCACCGGCAAAACCGCCAAACAATCTGAACTGCAAAACCGGTTGGAAAACGTACAAACCGGTAACCCCACACCGCAGTTCCCTACCATGCCGAGTGCACCATCTGAGGCACCGATAGAATAATCAGTAGGGGTGAAAAATTTTCCACCCCTACTGATTAACAATGCAATATAAGGGCGAAAATTTTTCGCCCTTATGTTTTTTATTATTTTCTGCTACTATGTGATACAAGGTATCAAAATTTATATATATATTTGCAAAACCAAATACAATATAAAATATAGTACTAAAATGAAAAAAGTAATGAATGTAGGAATTGGCGGAGTCGCCTTTATTATTGACGAGGACGCCTATTATCGTTTGCACAACTATCTTACTCGCTTTAAAGGCGGATTGGATTCTCCCCGCGAATCTGCCGAAGTGATGTCAGATGTAGAACAGCGAATTGCCGAACTTTTTAGGGAGGGACTTCGCTTTAAAGAAGAGGTGGTTAACCTCGCTTTGGTGGAGAAGGTGATCACGCGCCTTGGTTTTCCGGAGGGAACCGAGCGTACCGATGAGTTTACCTTTGACCGTGGATACGACACCTATTGCCGTCCACGGAAACGACTCCATAGAGATCCTGACAATAAGGCGCTTGGTGGTGTCTGCTCGGGCATAGCCGCCTATTTTGATATGGAGATATTATTGTGGCGCATTATTTTTGTGGTCGCTATTATTCTTCCGGTTCCGGCGGTCATCACCTATGTCATATTGTGGATTGCCGTACCCTCTGCACATACGGCTGCCCAAAAGTTAGAGATGCGCGGACTTCCAGTTACGGCCGAAAACCTCAGGAAAGCCGCTCAGGGAATATATAATTAAAAACAAGAAAATGATGAACGAATTTAACACCGATAACATTAAAGCCCAAATGCGAAAGGGCGTTTTAGAATACTGTATATTAAGTATTCTCAATAAAAACGATGCCTACGCCTCCTCTCTGATTTTGGAACTTAAAGAGGCAAAGATGATTGTGGTTGAGGGGACGCTCTACCCCTTGCTTACCCGTCAAAAGAATCAGGAACTGTTGACCTACCGATGGGAAGAGTCGTCTCAGGGACCACCCCGCAAGTATTACTCTATCACAGAAAAGGGACGCTCCCTGCTTCATGAGATGGACATTGCGTGGAAGGAAGTGGTAGAGACACTTGCACTGATCAGAAAATCAAACTTATAATCAAAATTAAAACTGACTATCATGAAAAATGTAATTAAAATCAGCATAAGTGGACTTGTCTTTACCTTAGAGGAAGACGGATATGTGTTGTTGGAAAAGTACCTAAACCAACTTAAAACGCACTATACCAAGCAACAAAACGGTATCGAGGTGGTAGAGGGAATCGAAGAACGAATTGCCGAACTGCTGCGGGAACGCATGAGTACATCGGAAGAGGTTGTTAGCAAAGAGCTAATACAAAAGGTGATGGCAATAATGGGCAAACCGGAAGATATTGAAGGAGAGAATATGGACCAAGAGCCAAACAAAACCCCGACAGACGCCGCCACCGAAAACAAGCCAAAACATCGGCTATACAGAAACATTGACGATCGCGTACTTGGCGGCGTTTGTTCAGGAATTGCCGCGTGGTTTAATATAGAGACGCTTATTGTTAGGCTGGTATTTATTGTGTTGGCGTTTTTCTCTTCTGTTGGATTTGGCATGTTTCGTCTATGGTTCACCCACAATATTACTATGAACACTCCGAATCTCCATTTTGGAGGAGGATGGGTGATTATAGTCTATATTATTTTGTGGATCATTGTTCCCGGTGCAAAAACGGTGGCGCAGAAGTGTGAGATGCGAGGCGAGCGACCCGATTTTTCGGGGATTCAGGAGCGCGTAAAAAAGGGTGCCGATCAGTTTGAGCGCAGCGTTAGAAATGCAAGTCAGCAAGTATCCAAGAACATAGAAGGAAAAGGTGCAGGTATTGCAAGTGGTCTTGGGCGCATAATAGCGTTTTGCGTAGGCCTCGTCCTGTTGTTGATCTCCATACCCATGTTGATTGCCTTGCCGGTGACGATGATCTTTTCGGCTTCGTGGTTCTGCGGAGTTGTGCCATCCGGAATTTCCTCATTGATAGCATTTAACGGAAACGTCTTTTGGATTAAGATTCTATTGACACTCGTTATTCTTTTGCCTTTTGTGGGGATGTTCTATGGCGGAATAAAGTTGGTTTTTAGGCTGAACTTCAGGAGATTTGGCCTTGGCGCCATCATCTTTACCTCTTGGATTCTTTCCATTATTGCATTGATTATTATGTTGATATTTGCCACCCGACCCTATTATGGGGGTGTTGAAGAGGCCCAAAAAGAGGTGCCTGTCACCCTGCTTTCTGACACATTATTTGTGTGTTATGCAAATAGTAACGAGGTTGTCGGCAAGGATATATGGATGGAAGCAGGGGCTTCTGAGGCATTGTTGGGATGGTTCGAAGGAGAAGGAAAGAGCCTCAAGGCGATTGTTTATCCGCGCATTAATGTGGTGAGGGTCGATTCGCTGCAACCGATGCGTATAGAGTTTACCGGTACTGCAGCAGGGCGCTATGAAGCAGAGTCCATAACAAGGGCAAACGAGTCGATTCCCACATACTCGCTGCAAGATTCGCTCCTCACACTATCGCCTGACATCTATTCTAAAAACAACAAGTGGCAGGGCAACATGAGCGAGGTGCTCATCTATTTACCTAAGGGAAAACAAGTAGTACTCACATCGCCCTACCGCCACCACTTTGACCGCAACGCTCCAATTATCTCCAAAGGAGCATCGTTTCTGCACATTGGCCCCACCCATCCGGCATGGTCAAGCAGAATGGAGCGCAGGTGGGAGCGTCTGGAGAAGAGGTGGGAACGCAAGTGGGAGCGGTGGGAGAGGAAGTGGGAACGTTGAGAAAAAAAGTCCCCATAGTATTGAGAAAGAAAGATAATAATTTTTATCTTTGTGCCATATTTGGTAACCGAAATTTCCATCGATTATTAACACTTATTTTTTATTGCATGAAAAAAAGAATCAACACATCGTTAGTTGCCCATATTTTGACATTGACGCTCCTCTTTTCTTGTACAAATATGGAAAAGAAAGAAGCGGCTATATGTCAAGACTTAAAACCTACCACACGCAGTAATGCGTCTTGGGATTACCCGGTAAAACCAGGAATGGACGAGTGGGATAAGTTGACCACAGAAAAGGAACGGATAGCTGTATTACAGGTGCCGGAAAGCATTTTAGCACGACTGACAACCGAGGAGGTTGTTGAATTGTGTATAACATTCCCTCATTTTGGACTCTTTACTGCATTTCAAACACCTCAAGATGGCTTTGATATTATGGTTGAGAGATATAATCTGTTTCCACATTTGCTAAAACTGCACGATGCAGGAAAATGTTTGATACCTGCATACAAAGATGCAGGTATGTCCGGATTTAATTCATTGCCTTATTCCAATGAATTTTGGACAATAAAAATTTACTATGTAGAGTTGTTGTTATCTCAGAAGGAGGTGCTGGAACCAATGGTTCAAGAAGAAAAATTGGAATTACTAATTGAGGCACGGAAAAAGATTGATGAGAAGATTGTTGATGACTCTTTTTCATCTGTCCCTGGTATTGAGCCCACCCTTCGCATAATGGCAAGTATTCTCGCCTTGGAAGAGTATCCCGAATTTGTATCTTCTCCAAACAAACAGCCTAACTCTTATTTTATTCAAACAGGTAGGTTGGGCGATCTCTCTTCGATTAATGAGATAATCAGAATAGCAGATGCGTATATAATTTCTAATACACAATCAGAATGAAAAAAGCTATTTACGTACTGCTGATCACACAATTATTATTTAATGCCTGCTCCGATAATTTGAATGACTCTTTTAATGT
>JAITFU010000082.1 GCA_031281125.1 Prevotellaceae bacterium
CCAACTGCGTAACTCTTTGGATGGTGATTATCTGTTTTTTCCCAACAGCGCCGCCATTTTTTCGCAAAGATTATTTCGGCTGTAGGTCGCAATTTCCTCTTGGAGAGGTGCATGAATAGAACTATTTCGTAAAAACGCATTGAAATGCTTCTTTACATATTGTTTAATGCCTTCAAAGTCTTCAAATTCATACATAACTCCGGCGTTACATTGGGATAAAATCCGAGCTAAATCCCCCTCAACGGGACCGATCCCCAAAACAGGCTTACCGGCGGCTAAGTATTCAAACAATTTTCCCGTGATAATTCCCTTAGACTCAGGCTCTTTTTTGAGAGAAAGCAACAGCAGGTCGGCTCCTTTTTGGTACGATACTGCCTCTAAATGGGACACGTATCCCACAAAACGGGTATAAGAAGATAATCCGACCTCCTCAATCGACTCTTTTACAGCTCCATCGGTTTGCCCCACCAACACTATCAACAACCGCTCCCTAAAATCTGAGGTTGTATTGGCAAGTGACGAGAGGGCCTTCCAGAGTTGGTTTGGATTGGCGTCTTTTGTAAACAATCCGGTGTGAATGATGGCAAATTTCTCATCATAGTTTTTTGGCTCTACCTTAAAATCGTCCTCGTCAAAACCGTTGGGAATTACTTCTATTTGTGTATGTTGTAAAGAGGTAAAGTCTCGTTTCATTTGCGGAGAGACCACCGTAACAATGTCTGCTTCCCGTACCACCGATTGTTCTGCTTTTTTATGCCGTTTGACTTGTAACGGCGTCATTCTAAGATGTTTAAAGTAGTATATCCCCGTCCAGGGATCCCTAAAATCTGCCAACCACGGAATGTTTGTTTTTCTACGTAAATCTCTGCCTATCAGATGCATGGATTGTGGTGGGCCGGTCGTAATGATCCAATCTACCGGCTCCGTTTTGAGTCTTTTGCTCAAATAACGCACAGAGGGGCGGCGCCAAAAACAGCGCGGATCCGGAAAAAAGAAGTTGCTCCTGATAAATAGGGCGATCCGTTCTTTTATCGACACATTTTGGACGTGATCGGAGATAAACCCGGGATTGATCGCCCTTTTTCTTTTGCCTGTAAAGATCTTGTACCAAAAATAGGGTTCAAAGATAGGGCGTTTCCACACTTTTAAATCCGGAGACACCTCTTTGAGCAACTCCTCATCCCGTGTCATTAACTCCGGATTTTGAGGTGTATAGATAATCGGCTCCCACCCAAATTGGGGTAAATATTTGGCCATCTTGAGCCAACGTTGCACCCCCGACCCTCCGGAAGGGGGCCAGTAATAGGTAATGATCAATACCCGACGACAAGGTTTCTGCACGATTCGACTACTCTTTTATAAATATCTCGTATAGCGCATTTATCACTCTGTATTGTATAGTTAAAAAACCATTCTCGTATTTGGCGGGATAACCGTTGGTCATCATCACAAATCCAAACTTTTTCTCCGGCTCAAAAAACATGGCGCTGTAGAGGCCGTAGGCCGATCCGGTGTGACCCTTTAACGTTTCGCCTTCGATCAATCTTGTAGAGGTGGTGATGGCAAATCCGTAGCCACTTGCCCTCTTGTCGGGGTAATCGTAAGGAGTTTGCATTGCCTTAACGCTCTCAGGTTTTAGTATTTGTACTCCATTCAACGTGCCTTGATTGATCTGCACAAGAAGATGTTTTGCCAAATCTTTGGGTGCAATTTTCATTCCGCCGGTGGGCGAAAAGATGGGGGTGGTACGTCCCATTGTATAGTTTTGAAGCTCGGTAGCCCTGCTGCGATAGGCATCCGGCGATGCAACAAATTCGCCGTTTTCATATTCATATATCGTTACAAACTCCGATCGATCAAATGCGTCCACGTTAAATCCGGCATGGAGACCCAACGGCTCAATAATATGGTTATGAATATAGCGGTCGTACCGCTCTCCGGAGTGAATCTCGACTAAAGTTCCTAACATGTTGAATCCCAGATTGCAATATTCATAATCGGTCCCCGGTGCATATTGATTGTAGGCGCGCCAGTACTCCTGCGTCTTTTGGGGATCGATCACGTCAAGGCTAAAGTAACCGGTAGTGTCGTTGAGGCTCGACGTGTGGGTCAGTAACATCCTGTAAGTGATTGGAATATCTTTATGATTGGGGTTGCGTACCAAAAAGCCCAAAGCAGGACTTACGTCATCGTCCAAATCAAACCTTCCCTGTTCAAAAAGCTGCATCATGGCAGTAGCAGTAAATGATTTTGAGATGGAGGCGATCCTAAAAATATCATCGGTACTTATTTGTGTACCTTTTTCCAAGTTTTTGGCACCAAAAGCGCCGGTATAGACAATTGCATTGTCCTTAACCACCGCCACAGAGAGACCAACGGCATTGAGTTCTTTAATAAGGTCGTTCATCGCTTGATCGGCCTGCTGTGCTGCGGTTTGACCTTGAGCTGTTATCAGTCCGGCCATAACAAAAAGTGTGAGAAAAATGGGTGTTTTCATGGATATTTGATTATTTTTTTACAAAGATACAATCTTTATCGTTACTGACTCATTCCCCTGCAAGCGATCTCCCACACCGCAACCAATCGATTCTCTTTTACCACACAATAGCGGTCGTGCAGATTTACTGTGGTGCAGCCATGTGTTGGCCAAATCTCTACCAAATCCCCCACTTGTAAGGTGTCGGCTTCGGGTGTAAGTTCCAACCGACCATGCTCTTCGGACAATCCGGTGAGGGTGGCGCCTTGCAAAAGCGGCTGGGGTTTTCCAAACTCAAACGTTAAGCTCTTCATTCCGGCATCAATCAGCGCCAAGCCCGGCTGCGGTTTGCTGATTACCGTAGCAAGCAGTCGTAAAGAGGGGCGGAATACATCGTTACCCAAAATCCCCGAATAACAACTATCCATAAAAACGTACGAACCGGCCTCAACCTCTGTAATGCCGGGATAGATTCCCGACATATCGTAAGTGCCGGTGCCGCCTGCCGATACAATCTCAACTTTAAAGCCGTTATCCCTAAGCATTTGTGCAGAATCAACCAATATTTTGTTGGCCGACAAACACTCTCCGGTTCGCTCCTTTTTATCGGCAGTAAAAACGCAGTGCCCTTCGTATCCCATCAATCCCTTAAAAATCAATCCCTTTTTTGTGGCAATGTGTTTGGCTAACTCCAACGTCTGCTCCATAGAACGGGTGCCGCAACGGTCGTTTCCCACGTTGACCTCTATCACCACCCCTATCTGCGCGCCAAACATCCGCGCGCCCCGATCCAAATCGTCAACATTGGCAGGGTTGTCCACAGCCACCTTAACATCAACGCGGGTCGCCAAGGCGCCCAATCGCTCCGCTTTTCCATATCCTGCCACCTGATTGGCAATCAGAATATCTGTAATCCCGTGACCCACCATCACTTCTGCCTCGGAGAGCTTGGCGCAGGTAATCCCAATCGCCCCCGCTTTCACCTGCAAATGGGCAATCACCGGACACTTATGGGTTTTAATATGTGGCCTTAGCTTTACCTGCCCTGTAAAGAGCTTTGCCATAGCGTAGAGATTGGCTTCAAAAATATCCAAATCAAGGATAAGAGACGGGGTCGGAATCTGCTCCTTGGGCATTCCGATAATAAGGTGGTTGGTCATGAGGATTTTGTTTTTTGGTGGTACAAAGATGTAAAAAAAATTAAAAACAGTAATAAATTTAATAATTGTATAAATCTTTTTTCTTAGCTTTGCCAAATCAGGAAGTAAAATCGCGCCAAATCAGGAAGTAAAATCGCGCCAAATTCCGAAAAAAATGTTATCTTTGCAGCGTTTAGAAATTTATTATGCATAGAATTAATTACATATCAAGAATTTGCGACAATGAACTACAAGATGTTCTAACTTCGGTGGGTGCGGTTTTAATTGAAGGGGCAAAGTGGTGTGGAAAAACAAGCACCGCAGAGCATATTGCAAAAAGCGCTTTGTTCATGCAAGATCCGGATAAAACAAGAGAATATCAACATATTGCTGATACCAAACCCTCATTGTTGCTAAAAGGCGCAACTCCTAGATTACTTGACGAGTGGCAAATTTCGCCTGTGCTTTGGGATGCCGTGCGTTTTGAGATTGACAAAAGACAAGAAACAGGACAATTTATTTTGACCGGCTCTGCCGTTCCGGCAGACAATGTTACCGAACACACGGGAACGGGTCGTATCGCAAGAATTATCATGCGCACAATGAGCTTGTACGAGTCTAAAGAATCAAACGGCACGATTTCATTAATCAATCTGTTCGACGGGGACCAAGAGGTAGAGAGTATATCGGATTTGAGTATTGAGCAGATTGCATTTTGTATTTGTCGAGGCGGTTTTCCTGCCTCAATCGGAAAGCCTGATAGAACAGCCCTGCGAATGCCCATTGATTACGTTGAAGCAGTAATAAACCAAGATGTTTCTCGTGTTGATGGTGTAGAGAAAAATCCGAATAAAGTAAGATTGCTATTACGTTCTCTTGCTCGAAATATTACCACAATGGCTTCTTTTCAAACCATACTGAACGATGTTGAAGCAACCGAAGAAACCATATCTGATAAAACACTTTCGAACTACTACAATGCTTTACGCAGAATCTTTGTTGTTGAGCCCTTGCCCGCATGGTCGCCTCAATTACGCTCTAAAACAGCAATCAGAACTTCGCCAAAGCACCATTTTGTTGACCCTGCCATCGCCACTTCCATAAGGAGAATCAGCCCGACTGCTCTTTTACAAGATTTTGAGTATTTCGGTTTTCTGTTTGAGGCCTTATGTACCCGCGACATTCGCATTTACGCCCAACATAATGACGGAGATGTTTTTCATTATAAAGATAAAAGCGGTTTGGAGGCAGACTTAATCGTTCAACTTCGAGACGGTCGTTGGGGAGCAATCGAAGTAAAACTTGGTGGCAAACAAATTGAAGAAGCAGCCGCAAACCTGTTGAAACTAAAAGACAAAATCAACACCAACAAAATGCGGGAACCCTCATTTTTGATGGTCTTAACAGGTGGACAATTTGCTTTTCAACGACAGGACGGTGTATATGTAGTTCCTCTTGGTTGTTTAAAGCATTAAAGACATTTACACACTCTCCTACTCCCAAAAAAGCACCGTTCTCAAAAGCGTAGCGCTCCATACCCACGGTGCGGCGTTGGTGGTGCCGAACGGCCAGCCTGGACCTGTGGGGGCTGCGGTTGACCACCAACTTTCGGATTCATTTGCCCCTGCCGGCGTTATGAGTAAACCGTTGATATCTGTAAGCGTGCCGTCGGGCAGACCCGATATGGCTATGGCGCGGTTGTTGCTTAACGTACCACTCATAAATCTACCGACTACACGACCAATATAAGGAGTTCCCGCATTGCCCAAACCCATAGCAACAACTGCATTGAGCGCCACACAGTTTGCAGTATTGCCGCCGTTGTATCCTGTAATTCCGCCGACGTAGGCCTCCCCTCCTGCCGACGACGCAGCAGATTCTATTTGACCTGTGGCGTAACAGTTGGTTAACGTACTGTTATTAGTTCCTGCAATACCTCCGGCGCTACAGACTCCTGTAGTGCATGATACCGACACATTGGCAACGGAATAGCAATTGTCTATAATAGTACCTGTGGTGATTCTGTTACTACCCGCAATTCCACCGGCTGATGATTCTAATCCGGTTGTCGTGAGAACAATACCGGCAGCGCCCACGCAGTTGCGAATTGTGCCGCCGTTGTTTCTTCCGGCTATTCCGCCCACGTAACAGCGCCCTGCTGTTGTGAAAGAGAGCGAACCTGCCACTTTGAGGTTTTGTACCACAGCGCCTGCGCCCAAATATCCAAACAAACCGACATTGTAGTAACCCCCAGATTCGGGATTTACCGTACCGAATCCGTTAATGGTAACGGTGTGTCCGTTTCCGTTAAATGTGCCGGCAAAGCAGGTAGCATCGGTGCGGGTGTGGTTGTCGCCAATGGGTATCCATAAGGAACCTGCGTCTATATCGGCGGTGAGTTTATAGCGAATACCGGCTTTGTTGTCGCCTCCGTTTACTTGGGTGGCTAAGGCGGCAAGCTGCGCAGGGGTGGATATCAGAATATTTGCCAAATGCGCCGGCATAGATGCGGGCGTTGTGGTTTGCCACCAAAATACCGGCAGTTCGTAAGCGCCCACGCCCATTTTCCATGGGGAGGTCTCGGATGAGCCAAAACCCCAGCCCATGCCGGTATAGGTGATTTGCATCGTGGCGGCGTCAATATCAATATCATCGCCGTCAATATTAGTGCCGCTAAAGGTAAAGCCGGTGGCCGTCATACCGTCGTAGGCAACATTATGGGTAAGCGTACCAATGTCTAGGCCCGCCACACGTCCAAAATAAGTACCTGTGCCTGTTTTTTTGATATCCGGATTAAGCACCACGTTGTTGCTTACCACACCGGTGTTAACCTGGCCCACCACGCCGCCGACATAGTTATTTCCGCCAACCGCGCCCGTAGCATAACAGTTGGCTACACTGCCGGCGAAAACCAAGCCCACTAAACCGCCAACATAGTTATTACCGCTTACCGTGGCTGTAGAGTAACAGCTGATTACGTTACTTGCTGAGAAGTCAAGCTCGCCCGTCACGCCACCAACATAGTTATTACCACTGATCGTGCCTGTAGCGTAACTATTTGATATCGTGGCTTCGATGATTAAGCCCGCTATGCCGCCGACACAATCATTACCTATAATATCTACCTCTTCCACTCCCAAGTTTTTTATTGTTCCGCCATATACACAGCCAAAGAGCCCCATGTAATCGGTTCCGCTTCTGTTAATAAAGAGATGGGATATGGTGTGGTTGTTTCCGTCAAAATTGCCTTTAAAGCTGATGGTGGTATTAAAGCCATTGTAATCCCCTATGGGAATCCACCCATCGCCGCTGTTCCAAGGGGCAAAGTTCAGGTCAAGGTCTGCCATCAGTTTGTAGTAGAGTCCGTCAGGTTCGGTACCGGCATTTACCCTTGTGGCTAAGTCGGCAAGGTCGGCAATAGTCCATATCAAAATGCAGAGGGTCTCCTGCGTAACGTTGACTTGGACTTTTTGCCCGTTGGTCGCCAAAAAGGTGAGGGTGGCGGTGCGGGGCTCTTCGTTATCGTTGGTCTCGTTGACGGTAAAGGAAATGGTGAGGGAACCGGTACCATGGTCGTCTGAGACGTCAAGCCACGGTGGGAGGTCTTTGAGCGTCCAGGGGATAGGGCAGGTGACGGTCAGGGTTAACGTGGCGCCAATGGGTGCGC
>JAITFU010000200.1 GCA_031281125.1 Prevotellaceae bacterium
TCAGGAAGAACATGAAAAACGCATTGATGCATCTGTACGACAAGATCGCATTAAGAAAGCGGGCAATTATTGAGACTGTTAATGATCTGCTGAAGAATGGTTGCCAAATCGAGCATACACGGCACAGATGTCTCAACAATTTTATCGGAAATCTTGTTACCGGACTGATTGCCTATAATTTCGCTCCAAAGAAACCATCAATAAATATTGAAATCATTGACTGGAACGCTGTTAAATTGATCGCTTAGGTCGAACTGACGTTAAAAAATATTTTTAGGGTGTTGCAATGCGGAAAACAGGATTCCTTCTATTTGAAAGATTTTTGCCAAGATTTGCCCATCTTCCTGTTTTGTGCGAAAGACACCCAAAATCAGAGATCAACGAAATAAGTTACAAATTATCTCTTGCCAATAATTATTTTTAGGTCTAAATATGTTGAATGTTCCGTTTTGATTTGGGATTTTTATTTCGTACATTTTGTTGATTTGTTCTATGGCTTTTTCTATGGATAATTCTATTTTGTTAGTCTTTAATAATCTTTCTAATTCTTTGTATATCAGGTACGCCATGAATGATATGCAAATATGGACTTCTATCCTACTGCGTTTTCTGTGATAAATGGGTCTAATTTGTAAATCTGTTTTTGATATACGGAAAGCCCTTTCAATATTCCAAAGCTCCTTGTATTGCGTAATTATCTCTTTAATTGATAGTTTTGTATTTGTGATATATCCTTTTAACCCGTCCCAAAAAATACTTTTTTCGATTTTTTGATAGTCAATACTTATTGATACATCTCCCTCCATTTTAAGATATTTATTATAGCCACGATTATTGATATTTCCTTTGGTAAGTTTACCGCTATTAATCTGTTGTTCAAGTTTCTTTAATGCACGTTCTCTGTTGAATGCATCTTCTTTAGCCCTGTTTGTGCTATATTCGATAATCAATCTGCTACCATCTTCTTTGTGAATTTCGTAAGTGGTACCCTCTTTCCATGCTTGCTGCTCTATTATGTCAATGATCCACTGTTTTTCACTCTTTATCTTTGCTCCTAAAATAAATTGATACCCTAAAGTGGTCAATGCTCCCATATTATCTTTGGTCAGTAAACCGGAATCTGCCACTACTATGGGATGGCCAATTGAAAATTGTTTTTCAAATCGTTCAATAACAGGAATGAGTGTGTGTCCCTCAAAAATATCATAACCTATTAGATATCCATTCCTCCCTACTAAAAGTCCTAAAAATATTTGCGGATGTTGGGTTTTGCCGTCCTTTGAAAAACCAGGTATTCGCAGTTCATCGGGTTGGCTGCTCTCAAAATAGAGTGTTGTCATATCGTAAAAAACGACGCCGATACAGCCTCCTAAAACTTGTTTGGTGTAATCGAACGATATTTGCTCTATTTGCCCCTTGTAATGAGAGCTAATCTTGTCTAAAAAACGATAAATGGAATAAACTGAAAGCTTGGCTTTACCGGTAACAGAAAGATGTTCACTTAACTGCAATTTGCTCCCTGCTGAAGTCAAGCGAGATAGAACCAATTGCTTTAATAAAGGTTCTTTAAGTTGATTAAAACCGATTTTATCATACAACTTGCCAATAATTAATTCCGGACCTGCTATCTGAATGCAATCATTATCAATATCTTGGAACTTGTTTTCCTCAATCGGATCAAATAATGTGGCACCATACATCCTTTCTTTTTCATAATGAGCACGTTGTTTGAGCTGCGCAATCTCGGATTCGTCAAAAGAACATCCAACAACTTTCAATACTTTATTAACTCGCCCTATCTTTTGAACAATCTGAACACTCGTACTTCCACTTCTATTAAATTTTAATCTTACAAACATGCCGCAAAAATACACCGATACACCCAATTTTGCAACACAAAAAACATTAATCAAATGAAAATCAGCTAATTATTTTTTTTGACCCCAAAAACCGCACAAAACAGGAGTAGCGATTTAATTATATAAGTCGATATATATTTCCGATACACGGGAAATGATTCCTTCTATTTGAAAGATTTTTGCCAAGATTTGCCCATCTTCTCTGTTTTTGACGATTTCATCTTGAGCTTCTTTAAAACTTTGCATTTGTTTGAGGATCACGCGGGAAAGATCGGAGGTGTCTTTTACCCATAAAAAGAATTCTGTTTCGGGGCAAACAAAACCTGACCACCAGTTGTTATTGTTGTAAGCAATTGTTACTCTTTCCGGCGCATCGCTGTATGATATTCCAAACTCTTGATCATAAATCATTTCCCCAGCTATTGCGTCGTAAAAGTCCACCTCGCAAAGAAGCGCTTCCCACCAGCCATTCTCCAATTCGTCGCCAAATTTCAAGTACATATTCAATGGTTTTGATGAAGACGATATCGTACCGGAAGCGTTAAGTATAAGCGTCAAAAATATCAAAATAATCAATAATGTTTTGTTCTTTTTCATTTTAGATTCCTTAAAAATTGCTGTTAAAATTGTTCCAAGATATTAATTCGTTTTTCGATAAATGGGTGGGTTTTTGATTCTCTTTGTTTTGACGAATCTCTCTTTTTCTTTGGGTCGGCGATACATAGCTGGGAAATAGCGCCATCTAACATCTCGTCAACATAGGGGTCGGCTGCTATTTTACGCAATGCAGAGGCCAATGCAAGGGGATTTTTTGTCATTTCTGCGCAACCGGCGTCCGCCATAAATTCGCGGTTGCGGGAAACGGCAACACGTAGTGCTTGGGTCAGCAAGATGCCCAATAACATTGGGATGCCAATAAACAACATGATTCCAATCACTGCCGGTAAGTTTTTGATGCCGCTTTTTCTAGACCTCCGCCCTCTAAATATCGAGAAGATGTTTCCGAGCGTCAATTGATAAACAAGAAAAAACAAGCCGGAGAATATGGTAAAAATCATCATCATCTTTACATCATTATTGCGTATGTGCATCAATTCGTGGGCAATGACGGCTTCTAATTCCGAATCGTCCAAGTTGTCTAAAAGTCCTCTTGATAACGTAATGGTAACCGATTTATTGGTCATACCGCTTGCAAAAGCATTGAGCGAAGTATGCTCTACAATGTTGATTTTTGGCATGTTCATTGCCGTGGCCATACAAAGGTTTTCGACCAAATTATACACCCTTTTGTTTTGACTGCGTTCCAATGAATTGGCGCCCGAAATACTCTTGAGCATTGCCGCGCTTGAATAATAACAAACCATAAACCACCCCAAACATATTAGAAACGACCATAATATAACCCTCATTTCTGTAGCTGTGATCTGGAGTTCGACTACTGACTCGCCACTATACACAACAGTAGAAATACCCATGGCAACAAACCATGTCACAAAAATAAAAATAAGAGGAAACACCAACAACAGTATGGTAGAGCGCACGTAGTTACGGCGTTTTTGCGTTTGTATGCCCACATATTTATACTTGCCTGTTGGGAAGCGCATCACAAAGGAGAGAATAAATAACGGCACCCAAAAAAGAATCATAATTACAGTAATGGAGAAGAAAACATCTTCAACCACATACGACCATAAAGGCATCTTGCCCAAATAAACGTCTGCGGCGTCCAAATAGGCTTTAATACCGTCTGAATACGGTTTTCTATTTGCCCAGAATACATCTAAAAATTTCTTTCGGACAGCAGACGTAAGCACTTTACTCCCATCGCCTGAGGTGCACATATCCCAAAGATTGGACTCCTTGTCGTAAACTAACATAAAGCCGGGCACCTTATATCCAATATTTTTACTGTAGTGTTCAAGCGCAAAATAAAAAAGTTCCTTTTGGGGAGCATAACTGCTATCCGTCAATAAGAAAGCCACATTAAACCGACGCTTTTGGCTGATGTTTCGCGCATAGTCGTTAAGCGCTTCAAGTTCACTGTCGGTGATGGAGCCGGTATTGTCAAATACAAGTCTCTTTTCCTCTGCAAACAGGGTGTTGGGCATCAGCAGAGATACAAACAGGGCAAGCCATATACTTTTTACGATCTTTTTTTGCATCTTTATTGTATTGAATGATCAAACTCTTTTAAGGCGGCGTCCGCTTTTTCAATCCACTGTGTGCGGTCGCCATACAGGGCAACGGAAGTGGTGTCTATGGCTTCTTGCAGTTGATTATCGCTGATATCTTTGACTTTTCCCGTGAGCATCGATTTAGCGACAGATCCGGCGCTCTTCATAGCAGCAATCTGATTTGTCATTTGTTTTGTAAAGTTGCCAAGGGTCGTTTGAATGCCATACAAGGTGTCAAAATACTTGATTATATTATTACATGTCGAACTGCTGCTGAATTTTATTTGAAAGTTTGACAATCCTTCGACATTGGGGAAACGAAAGTTTATGTAAAACTCGTTCTTCTTTTTGCCGTTTACAACAGAGGCAATGATCGATATTTTGTCGTATTTATACAGGTCTGCAATGCGGTAAACGCATACATGCTCCGACTTACCCCAAAACATAAACTTGTAGCGCTTTTCTACCAATGCCATTAAGCCAATGTCCTCGGCAACATAAATGGTAGAGAACTTCTTGAGTTTCTTTGATTTGTCGCTCGTCTTTTTGCGGGGAACAAAATAGTGCTCCCACAGTTTGGTCCCGCGTGCTACCTGTGCGTTGTGGGCGATTACCTGTTCTACGCTGCTCTTACCGTAGTTTAAATACTTTAATCCAAGCTTTTGACAGGTTTTGCGGCAAATATAATTACCGTCCGATAGTTGTTGTGACTGGAATACGTTCATTTGAACTCCACAAATTGCGCATTGTTTTGCCATGATATTAAATAGTTAGGTTAATCATTGTTATTTCTTTTATCTTTCTCGTATATTGATTTTGGGATTAGCAAAACCTTGCAGTTGTGCTTCTGTAAACATTCCCTTGGGGACTTGCAGGGAAGTGAGGTTTGGCAGTTTTTTTAGTGCATCTAAATTAGCGATACCCTTTGTTCTGCTGTCTATCTGCACGGATTCCAATTTTGCACAATTAGCTAAGTCGTTAAAGTTGCCTGTAATTTCGGCGTTGTTCAGCGTAAGTTTTTTGAGATTGACCAATTTTTTGACAAAAGCCATATCCACCGCAGCCCCATCCTTTGCGTTCATACCGTCTAAAATCAGTTCTTCCAAATTAAGCAGTGACGCCAATCCTTCAAATCCGCCTGCAATTTTTGTACTCCACAGTTTGAGTCTTTTTAGAGAAACAGCGCCCGAAAGTTGCTTTAAATCGGGCGGCGTTCTCATACTCCAAATGGTTAAATCTTCCAATTTTGTCTTTGCTAAAGGCGAATAATCTGCAATATATTCGGCAAATACCTGCAGTTTTCTCAGATTGGGTAAAGATGTAGTCCACGAAATATTGTTCAATTTGGTTAGTCCGCCATCTAATATTTCTATTTTAGTCAGTTTCCCCAGCGTGCTGTAATCAGCATCTTCTGTAGCGTAGTACTCGAGTTCTTTTAGCGCCGGGCACTCTGCCAATGGACTAAAATCCTTAACGGTAGATCCGTACAAGCTCAGTTTTCCCAATTTTGCAAGTTGTTTGAGAGGCGTCAGGTCTTTAATTACAACATTCCGCAGTTCTAACTCTTTTAATCCCGATAGCGCCTTGAGAGGTTCTAAACTTTCCGGTTTTGCGCTTGAAAAAGTAGCCTTAGTTAATTCCGGTAATGAAGGAATGCCTTCTAAAGAGACAAATTTAGTACCTCCCGACATAAAATTATTGCCTTCTATGCGTAAGGAAGTCAATTTTGTTAATTTACTCATCCATTTAAGGTTTTGCACGGAGCTTGATTCTATGGACAGACTTGTCAATCCGGTCAATCCGCTTAGAGGCGAGAAATCTGTTACGGAATTGCCCGACAACCTGAAACGCGTAAGAGTTGTCAGTTGAGCCACAGGCGCAATTGACGTCAGCTGTTCACCCGCAGAGATTTCCAACTCTTTCATATTTGGGTATGTCTTACAAATCTTTGCAAGGTCGTCATTTGAATTGAACTTTTGAAGAGTAAAAGCGATCTCTTTTGCACCACTTTTATTGATTTCCGCGATAATCTCATTTGTTACGCCTTCCTGAATGGTAACTCTGTTTCCGGATATTTTGACACTTGGTTGCGCCAATAAAGAGTTGATGGTAAACGTAAAGAGTACAAACGTAAAGATTGCCGCAATGAATTTGTTTTGTTTCAACGAAGTCATGATTAAATTTTTTATTTGTTTTTATATGGCGCAAAGTTACGCGGTCAAAAAACATAAAACACCGGTAAAAATACGGGAAATATCAAATCCGTATTATTTACTCAGCGTTGTGGCGGCTTGGCGCAGGCGGGGCTTCCACTGCCGCTCGGACTGGAGCATAACTTGCAAATTCGCACAAACTTTCGGGCGAGCTACTGCACCGCTTGCGCCAAACCCAAGTTAGAGGCAGTGCTTCATTTTGTTCGCTATCTTTTTCGTGGTGTAGTTTTGGTCACCAAATCTATCAGACCTGTATTTTATGCCTGTACTTCAATCTAATGCTTTTGTTATTAATTGTTGGTCTAATTGATTGTTTGCTGCTTGATACGCTCGCAATCATTTATTTTTCTTATGGGATAATGGGATTTTTTTCAACTTAACCAATTCAACGCTTCGTTTGTGATTTCTTTGTACCAAACTTTTTCGTCTGTACTTGTCTTTGCGATTTCATTTGAGCGTTCAAAGAAACGCTTTACTTGTTGTGGTTGTGGCGTGTATGAGGCTTTGTAAGAATCTTCAACCATTTTTTGAAATATGCTTAACGGCAATGGAACGATTGTCGATACTCCGCCGTAATAACTGATATTCATTTTGTGAAGTGCGTAGAAATGAGCAATACAAGCCTCGTTTATTTCGGGTGCAATGAAAAGGCAATAAGACGGTTTGCCTGTTTCTTTTTTCCATTTGGCGAGGTGGCGGGTTACAGGCTCGCCCTCTGTTTCGTATTGGCGTTGTCCCATTTGCATTGTAACTTCTACGGTCAGACCGAAATCGCCATAATCACAAACAATGTCCGCCATATTGCCTTGTGCGGTGGACATTGGATTACCGAAATCATCAAATTTAAGATTTGCTGAAATTGAGCCACCGTCAAGCATTGTCATTGCTCGCCAAGTATTCCATTCGAGCATAAGGGGTGCGTCATAAAGCGACCTGTCGGTTATCTGTGTAAAAACTGTGTTAATGTCATCGTACAAACGATAATCTTTTATTTCCGTTACTTGTTCTTCGATTATAGATTTTTTTCGTTTTTCTGTTTCGTCAAAAAGAATATCTTTTAGTTGCTGTAGAGTAGCCGTTTTTTTGACTTTGATTTGAGGGAATTCCTCATTGATTTTTCTCAATAATAAATCTCGATTGTCTGTCAATAGTTGCGGAATAGCAGAATTTCCCAAATAGTCAGTGTATAGTTTTTCGTCATCAACAAAACAGGGTTTGCGGTCAATATTTTTCAAGAAATAGACAACTTCTGACATTTTTTCGGGCACAATGGATATTGATTTTCCAATGTGTGAAATATTTACAAGACCTGTTGCCCGCAAATAACGAAACAACGCATCTGTGTAATCACGCATATTGCTTGCTTTGGTCTGTAAAAACTTGTCAAGTGTGCGATTTCTACTTTCACGAGTTTTAGTTTTCCCTTCCGTAATTTCGTCTTTGTAAATTATTTGCAACTCTGTCTGCAACTGATTATGTCTAAATGCCTTATTACTTAAACCAGTCGTTGCCTTTTTAATTCTAAATTGTTCTATTTTTGCTACAATAGTTTCAAAAATCTTGTAATCAACCAATTGCAAGCCAAAAATCATTACCTCGTCAAAACTCAAAGAACCGAAGTGTTGTATCAATCTGAACATTTCAAGATAAGGCTTCACATTAAAATTCGCTGCTTTTTCAGTAGGAATATGAAACGAAGAGGGCAATTGAAATTTCAAAAGTTGTCGCAAAAAGATTTCTTCTTTGCGTTTTGCACTTACAAGTTCTTGTCCTGCTTTTGTAAGGTTTATTTCGGGCGACAGCAAAACAAATCCCAATGCTTTGGGTGCACGGTTTATTCTATCTCTTGCACTAAATGCAGGGTCGTTTGCACCTTCGCCAAAGAAAAAGTTTTCTTCTCGCAGAAGTTGCATAAATTCCGTTTGTGTTTCTGTATTCCATTTTTGTCCCGAAAAATGAGAGTTCAGTAACTCAATTTCGGGTATCATACGAAATGGAGTTCGTGGAGAAGTTGTGATAAATAATATTTTGCTGTCTATCCTTGCCATACTAATTGTTCGAGAAAAGTGTTTTGTGGTTTGTTTCGTAGTTAGCAACCAAAATATGAGTTGCAACCGACTTGAAACGATTACGGATATTGACAGAATAGTTTTTTGCATATTCGTCAATAATCATATCACCATACAATTTTTCGGTAAGTGGTGTTCTGCCAATTACAAGTAATGCTTTGCAATTCAGATTTTTAAAATCATTAGCAAGTGCAATATGACATTCATCATTAAAACCGTCTTTGTATTCTTCGTTGCCATAATCGGAAAAAATACAGTCGTAAGGCGGGTCTAAAAACATAAAATCGTCAGGCTCTGCCAAGTC
>JAITFU010000028.1 GCA_031281125.1 Prevotellaceae bacterium
AATCACCATTACATGAAGGCCATCGTACAGATGTTCAATGCGGATCGTCTCTAAAAACCCTTGCATGGCAAACTTGGACGCTGAATAACCGGTTCGCGCCGGTAAACCCTTGAACCCGGCAATGGACGAAACGCCTACTACTGAACCTTTTGAGGCCAATAGATAGGGAAGAGCAAATTTGGTACAAAAGACGGTACCCCAAAAGTTTACGTTCATTAATTGTCGGATCACGTTTAAGTCGAGGTCCTTAAAGAGCGCCCGCATGGAGATACCCGCATTGTTTACCAAAACATCAATCCCCCCAAACCTCGCCACGCAAGCCTCTACCGCCCTTTTGCAATCACCCTCTAAACTTACATCTGCAACAACCGTAACCAACTCAACTCCTGTGTACCGCAGTTGTAGATCCTCTAACACCGCCCTTAACTTTTCGCCATCCCTACCCACCAAACAAACCCGCGCCCCTTCACCGGCAAAAGCGCCCGCAAGCGCCAAGCCAATACCGGAAGTGGCACCGGTGACAATTACAGCTTTACCCTTCATCACAAGTCAATCGCCTTATCCGGAATCGCATCAATCTTATAAACACCCCTTTGCCATTTCTCCTGAATCCGGCCAAAAGCATCCAAGGTATAGGCAACATGTTCCAGATTATGCATGGCAGTTGGAATCAATCTAAACATAATCACCCCTTTGGGAACAACCGGATAGACCACCACAGAGCAAAAGATATGGTGATTGTCCCGTAAATCCACCAAAATCCCTGTCGCTTCCTCCACGCCTCCGTGCATAAATACCGGAGTAACACATGCTTCCGCTTTGCCAATATCAAAACCACGTGCGCGCAGTCCCGTTTGCAGGGCGCGGGTGACTACCCAAAGTTGCTCGCGAAGCTCCGGTTGGGTGCGAACCATTTCTAAACGTTTAAGCAACCCCTCTACTATAGGCATAGGCAGCGACTTGGCGTAGATTTGGGAGCGAAGGTTATACCTTAGATAGTTGATGATCGATTTAGGACCGGCTACAAATCCGCCAATGGATGCCATCGATTTGGCAAAAGCGCCAAAGTAAAGGTCCACCTGATCCATAACGTGGTAGTGTTCAGATGTTCCGCATCCATTTGCGCCCATCACGCCAAATCCGTGGGCATCGTCAATCAAAATTCGGAAGTTGAACTCCTTTTTGAGGGCGCAAATCTCATCTAAAATACCCAAATCGCCTGTCATGCCATATACTCCTTCCGTAATCAACAAGATACCTCCGCCGGTATCGGCTGTGAGCCTTGTGGCGCGCTCCAACGATTTGCGGCACTTTTCAATATTATTGTGCGGATAGACAATGCGTTGTCCTAAATGGAGGCGAACACCGTCCATAATGCAGGCGTGCGCTTCGGAGTCATAGACAATAATGTCGTGGCGGTTCACCATTGCGTCAATGGTAGAGATCATGCCCTGATAACCAAAGTTAAAGAGATAAGCGTCTTCTTTTTTCTCAAAGTCAGCCAATTCGCGTTCCAATTGTTCGTGAAGCAAAGTGTGTCCCGACATCATACGGGCGCCCATGGGATACCCCAAACCCCACTTTGCGGCGGCTTCTGCATCGGCTTTTCTCACTTTTGGGTGGTTGGCCAATCCTAAATAGTTGTTAAAGGTCCATGCCAACACCTCTTTCCCCTGAAACTTCATATAGGGTTGAATCTCACCCTCTAACTTAGGAAACATAAAATACCCGTGCGCCTTTTTGCGGTACTGACCAAGGGGTCCTCCTTCGTCTTTAATAATTCGTTCAAAGATATCCATAATATTGACTTTTAAGTGTATCTAATCTTTTGCCCGATCCTGAGGATGCTTGTTTTCTTTATATTGTTGAGGGTACAGAGACGGGTTATTGACACTCCTGTACGAGATGAAATTTTTCCTAAGCTATCGCCCGATTTAACGGTCCAAAACCTCACCTTTTCTACCTCTTTTACGTACTCAAAATTATCGGCAGAGAGGATGAAAACTTCGTCTGTTACCCTTAGTTGTTTAAAATCAATAAGATCATTTGGATTAATTACGTTACCAATGTAACGCGTTTCAAAATGAAGATGGTAACCAAAAGAACGTCCCGTGGTTCCGCCCAAACCTAAAGCTTCACCGGAGCTAACCATTTGTCCAGATGCAACAAAGACTTTTTCCAAATGACCATAAAGCGTCTCCAATCCATTGTGGTGACGCACCACTATGTAGTTTCCGTAACCTCTTCGCTGATAACCAATTAGACGCACCTGTCCATCAAAAGCACACCAAACCGTGTCCCCTTTATGTACTTTGAGGTCAATGCCATAATGAAAAGAACCTTTGCGAAACCCAAAATCAGATGTGACATATTTTGGAGTGGGTGGGGTATAGCCCCTGAGATCGATTTTGATGGTATCGGTCATCCCTGCCAGGCGCACCCCGTAAGGATTGATGAGCGATTCGTCCCAGAGTTCGTACTCGTCGGGGAAATCGTCAAAGCGGAGAGATCGTAAGTCGTCAAGGAGCTCAGGAATATGGCGATTGGCATCCGGAGTAAAAAGAGGCAAAACGGTGGTAGCGCTCAAAGGGAGCACAACGCGGATATAGGGAGTGGGTGTGGGATGGGGAGTCGCTTTTCGCTGGAAGAAGGGAAAAGCTGTAAGGGTATATGTAGCTAACAGTAAGATACCCAGTAACCCCGATTTAAGCATCAATGTTTGCGTATTTGGCATGTTGTTCAATAAAGTCACGTCTTGGAGGAACTTCATCGCCCATGAGCATAGAAAAAATGCGGTCTGCCTCGGCAGCGTTGTCAATGGTCACTTGACGCAGCACGCGGTTGGCCGGATTCATGGTGGTGTCCCAAAGCTGAATGGCATTCATCTCTCCCAAACCTTTGTATCGCTGCACATGTAGGTTGCTCTCTTTTCCTTTGCCAATCAGCTCAATAGCTGCTTTTCGCTCCTCCTCTGTCCAGCAATATGACTCCTCTTTTCCTTTTTTAACCAAATAGAGGGGAGGTGTGGCAATGTAGATGTGGCCATTTTTAATCAGATCCTGCATATATCGGAAAAAGAAGGTGAGAATCAGGGTGGCAATGTGGCTGCCATCCACATCGGCGTCTGTCATAATGATCACTTTGTAGTAACGAAGTTTTTGAAGATTGAGCGCTTTGCTGTCTTCTTCGGTGCCGATGGTGACCCCCAAAGCGGTGTAGATATTTCTAATTTCTTCATTTTCAAAAACTTTATGTTCCATCGCCTTCTCTACGTTGAGGATCTTTCCACGTAAGGGCAGGATTGCCTGAAAAGTACGGTCTCGTCCCGATTTTGCTGTTCCTCCTGCAGAATCGCCCTCTACCAAATATATTTCGCACTTAGAAGGGTCACGGTCAGAGCAGTCGGAGAGTTTACCGGGGAGTCCCGATCCCGACATCACCGTTTTGCGTTGCACCATTTCGCGTGCTTTGCGGGCAGCGTGGCGTGCGGTGGCGGCCAAGATCACCTTGTCAACAATTAATTTGGCATCTCTTGGATTCTCTTCTAAATAGTTTTCTAAAGCAGTGGTGACGGCTTGCGACACAGCGCCCACCACTTCGCTATTTCCTAACTTGGTTTTGGTTTGTCCTTCAAACTGGGGCTCAGCAAGTTTAATCGAGATGATGGCCGTAAGGCCCTCTCTAAAGTCAGAGGGATCTATATCAAATTTTAGTTTGGCCAACGCTCCGCTCTTTTCGGCATAATTCTTAAGGGTGGTGGTAAGCCCTCTGCGAAATCCGCTCAGGTGGGTGCCGCCCTCAATGGTATTGATGTTATTTACGTAGGAGTGAATATTTTCGCTAAATCCTGTGTTGTACTGCATGGCAATTTCAATCGGAAACCCTCCTTTATTGCCCTCTAAATAGATCGGTTTTTCTGTCAATTTAACCCGCGTGCCATCTAAATAGGAGACAAATTCAAGAAGTCCCGAATCGGAATAAAAAACTTCTTGATGGCGACCGGTATTGCCTTCATTATCCCCATTATCAGATGATTCTGCTATGCGATTGTCTGTAATAGAGAGTTGTACACCTTTATTTAAAAAGGCCAGCTCGCGCAGACGTGCTGCCAAAATATCGTAGTTGAACGAGGTTGTTTGCGTAAAAATTTCAGAATCAGGAGCAAAAGTGATGATTGTACCTGTATTGTCCGTTGTTCCCACTTCCTTTACATCCGACAAGGGGGCGCCGCGACTGTACTCCTGTTTATAGACTTTGCCATCGCGATGGATCTCCGCAATCAACTGCGAGGAGAGCGCATTCACGCAGGAGACGCCCACTCCGTGCAATCCGCCTGAAACTTTGTAACTCTCTTTACTAAACTTCCCTCCGGCATGGAGCATCGTCAGCACCACTTCAAGCGCCGATTTTCCCTCCTTTTCGTGCATATCTACGGGAATTCCTCGACCGTTATCGGTGATGGTGATGGTGTTATTGGCATTGATTGTTACGGTTATCTCTGAGCAAAAACCTGCCAAGGCTTCGTCAATAGAATTATCAACCACTTCATAAACAAGGTGATGTAATCCTCTTGATCCGGTATCGCCAATATACATAGAGGGACGTTTTCGTACCGCCTCTAATCCTTCAAGTACCTGAATACTCTCGGCTGAGTATTGGTTTTGGTTGTCGTGATTCATGAATGCAATTTATATCTGAACCCGCAAAGATAAGAAAAAAATCTCAAAACCTAACAGTAATTCCTCCTCCAAGCCGCATTCCCGGATCCAAGTAACAGAGATAGTACTGTTTCTCTGCATTTAGCAGATTTTTCCCTTCGAGATAGAGGCCAAACCACGAGGCAAAACGGTACTCCAATTGAAGCCCAATGTCAAGAAAACCGTTGATCTCCCCATCGGGGGTGGGAACGAGGCCTCGGAATACGGATTCGGTAGAGATAATGATGCGCTCTCGCCATTGGTACCTTGCAGAGAGGTTGATTTCGGTTTTGGGTCGATAGAGGGCAGGGCCTCCGGAATAAAGTGAATAGGAGTGCAATTTGGCCAAAAAGTGAAACGAAAGCGGAGAGGTGTTCCAACTCAACTCAACCCCTGCCGAAAAACGATCTTCATCGGTATATGTGAGTGCGTAGAGGTCATCTTTTTCGGGACTCGGAGCGGCAATGTTGGTAAAGTAGTATTGATTATCTGTTTGGGAATATTGTCCAAATAGGTGATATCCAAGATGTTTAACTGCTTTTCCTTTGATTCCCATTTGAATATCCCAATTGATGTGGCTGCTACTGAGTTCAATCTCTTTTGAGAGCCATCGGTTTTGGGAAAGGATCGATTGGTAATCGTTAAATCGGTCTTCTCCACCTATATGAGCGTATCCGGATAGACTATTCGGAACAATTTGGTAAGAAACTTCGAATTTTGGATAAAGAGAAATGTCATTAATGCGTTTAGACTCTATATCGTTGTGAATCCCCGAAATGACCACACCAATTTGAAGGTGCAATCTCTGTTTAAGAAGCTGATAGTAAGGATTAATAGCATATACACCGCGATCCAACACAGAGCTTGAAAGGTGGTTGGCAAATGAGCCGGAGAGGGTAAAACCAAATATTTGATCGGGATGAGACCTGATGCCGACTCCTCCTTTAAAACGTATTAGGTTCTCCTTAAAGGCAACCATAGAGGGAGATTCCCAAAATTTTGCCTCATCTTCCAAAAGGCTCCAGTTAAACGAGAAAGCCCACTCGGTGCCGGGTAACGCGCTCTTGGGAGAGGATAGGGATATATTGGCTTTGTAACGGTTAAAAACGTGTGACATGGTGTCAAGTGTAAAGGAGCGCCGATACGAATCGGTTTCATATCCGCCACCCATTTGAAAGTGCACTTTTGGGGAGAAGAGCAGATAACGCATATCGATTGGATTCTGAATAATACGTGCAGATGTCTTTTCATCTTGTTGAAATCTTGGTAGTTTGCCAAAGAAGGACTGATGTTGAGCAGTCAGCAGCAGTGCCGAACTTCCCGACAATGGTGCCTGTACAAAAAGGTCGGCCCGTGGAGAAAAGGGCATGAGCAGTCCCAAGCGAATATGCACATTTGGCAACCTCTCTTTACCTGTGGCAGAGAGATGGATAAAAGGGAGGGGCGCAAAAGAGTAGAGGTCGTGAAAAGGCATATCAAAAATGCTGTAATCCATTGTTATAGAGAATTTGGATATCGAATCCGGAACCACAATAGAGGGTTTTGGCTTGGTGATCTCTACGATCCCCCCTTCGTAGTCGCGCTGCACTTCTACTTTTGGGTCAATTTTTTGCACTTGCTGTGCCCAAAGGGGGCAAAAAGAGAGGAGGAGGGAGGCCAACATGCCCAAGGTAAACTTCTTCATCGCTTGCTACTTTTTTTTAAGTTGGGTATTGTATTTTTCGATTCGGAGGCGCACAATATCGTGAATATTGTCCGGTTTCTCCGGTTTGTACTCATCCAACAGACTTTGATAGGTGGCCAAAGCCTGCACGATTTCGTTTTGATCGGCATAGATGTCGCCTAAGATAATAAAACTAAGCGCAATCCAGTAATGCTGCGGAGAGTCGCTATCGGAGAGGGCATATATATACTCTTCGGCTTTGGCAAAGTTGCCCGCATTGTAGGCGTCCTGAATCAAGAGATAGGCCGACTCTGCACCCATTGAGGTATATACCTCATTAGATAGTTTTTGAAAGATTGCCAATGCTTGTTCCCTTTGCCCCAAAGCAAGGTGCGATTTCCCCTTTATGTAGGTAAGCTCCTGAATAACAGCTTGAGATAAACCTTTGCCTTTTAACGTCTTTTCTGTTTGCAAAATGGTCTGGTCGTAAAGTTGCTCCTTAAAGTAACTGCGGCTTTTGCCTATCTCGGCCTCAGTTAGGTTATTGTCAAGCTTTGCAATTTCGGCAAGCGATTCATAACCCCTTGCTGCTTCATCGTACTTTTCGAGACGATAAGAGATTCTGGCATAGTGAAGTGTGGCCTGCTCGGCAAAGGAGCCGGTGGCGGTACGCATCACGGTGAGGTATTCGTCGGCAGCCTCCTCTTCCTTACCTGTAAGGCGAAGAGACTCTGCAATATAAAAATGGGACTGCGTACTTCTGGCTCCGTTGGGGTATTGTTGAAGTAACGACCGGAGGGACTTTAGCGCTTCGTGGTGAGAACCAAGTATAAAGAGCTGTTCTCCTGCATTAAAGAGCATCTGCTCCTTCTCATCCGCACTCTTTCTGCTGTCGATACCCAATCGGGCTATATAATCAAAATAACCTTGGGCGTTATTTTGCTCCATATAGATGTTTTCGATTCCGGCGAGGGCATTTTCTGCTTCGGGGGTCTCGGGAAATCCTTCCAAAACCTGTTTATAGTAACCGAGCGCCTTTTCGGGCTTTTTGAGGTTGACCCAAATAAGTCCCAATTCAATCAGCGTTTTGGAATAGAACTGAGTAGCATCATCTCTTTTAATCAGTGTGTTGAATATAGCTTCTGCTGATGAATAGGCACCGGTTTGTACAAGGGTCCGTCCAAGTTCAAAAGAGGCAGGTACGGCAAACGGTCCGGATGGATAGGTGTTGATTAATTGTTGTAAGGTGGCGATTTTTTTCGATTGCTGAAATATTAATCCTTGAGAAAGAGCCATTTGAAAAAGACTATAGTCCGAAAGCAGTCCATTTTTCTCCATCGCCAAGGCATAATAATCAATCGCCTTTGAGTATGCTTTAGACATAAAGGCGCAATCCCCAAGTCTATTTTGTGCATCTGCATAATAGGTGCGGGTTTGCGGATTTCCACCCGACAGATAGTTAGCGAAGTACTGCTCTGCCAGCGCCCAATTGGAGCCTTGAAAGTGGGCGTATGCTATGTGGTAAAGAGCCATTCTTCTTTCAGTGGAGGCGAAATTGGAGGGGCAAATGGATAAAAAGTTATTCCAAGTGTCAATAGACTCCTGATATCGGTTGCTGCGGAACAAAGATTCGGCCTTCCAATAGGTGGCCAAAACGTTGATACCTAAAAGATTTCCAGAGGTGTTGATCGCTTGGTTAAAGAGTATCTCCGCTTCTCTGTACGATCCTGCTCCAACCAATTGCATACCGCGAAGAAACGAAGCGCGTTGCAGTTTACCCAAAACAACAGGATCGGGATTCTTAATTGCCGACAACGCAGTAAGGGCGCTTCTGTAATCTTTGTTAAGCAAGTAGGCATCAGCAATATAACTTTGAATCTCCGTTGCTTTTTGTGTATTAGGGTATCGTTCCATATAGGTGTTAAAAGAGCCGATATGGTTGTTGAGGTCAAATGACAGTTTGGCATAGTTAAAAAAGGCATCTTCTGTAATAACAGGGTCAAAATCAAGGGAAGAGGCAATACGAAAAGAGTTAAGGGCCGATAATTTATCTTTGGTATGTATGTAGGTCTCTCCCAGGTAGTAATGAGCGTTTTGACCCAACGAATCCAACACCTGTCCCGTCTCTTCAAAAAAAGGTATCGCCTCACCATAACGCTTTTGCGCATAGTGAATCATACCGGCCAAATAGTTGTCTTCGCGAGAGATATTCTTAGAATTTTTTTGATAAGCATCAAGGTACCTTAACGCGTCTTCCAAACGATTGAGTTCAAAAAACGATTCGGTTAAAATACGTGCAAGTACTCGTTTTTCCTCTCCTTGGGAACGGTTATAGAGTTCTTCTCCTTCTGAAACCACCTGTTGGTACTGTTTGAGCAGAAACCTTGATTGAATAATGTAGTAGGGTGCAACACCGGCAAATCTAACGTCTCTTGTGGTTTTTGAAAACCCTTCAATTGCTTGGGTAAAATCTCGATTTATATAGCGGATGTAGGCCAAATAGTAGGTAGCGGGAATATCGTATCTACGAATTTTTTGTAAAAAAACTTGGGAAAGAAAAAGCTCCGCTTGATGTAACTCTTGGGCCTTAAATGCTGAGTAACCAGCTTTAAAGGCAATCTCAGCACGCTTTTCCTGATCAAAGGATGAGAAGGAACACTTATTGTAGTAATGGAGTGCTTTTTCGTATAGTTCGGATGCAAACAAGTGGTTGGCCAACCGGAACCAAATTTCTGAGATAAGGGTAGAATAGGGATAATTTTCGATATAGGCTTCCAAAAGATTTTCCAAGTCGGTATATCCCAATGCAATATGGCAAAGAAGGGCATATCCGGCCGCTTCTCCCTTTTTTATCGGTTGGTCATTCCCAAGCGACTGCTCAATCATTACAAAATCTTTTTGGGCAACAATGTAAAACTGCTGATTATAAAGGGCTAAGGCTTGTTCAAAGGAGGGGAGAGTTGGCTTTTGCGCCACCATATTCCCATTGTACAGCAGGGGAACTAAAGCCAAAGAGAGGATGATCAGTCGGCGATTCATAGCATAATTTTTTGCAAAAGTAGCATCAATCTACGTAAATAGTGTATCTTTGTCTCACTTTGTGAAAAAAAGATTTCAAAAATGGTGCCAAAAATTGAAAACCCTGATGTTATTGTTCAGTTAGAAAACGTTGATATTATTAAGGATCAGAACTTAATTCTTTCCGGTGTGTCATTTTCTGTGGCGCCCGGAGAGTGGGTGTATTTGGTGGGAAAAGTGGGGAGCGGCAAAACTTCTATTGTAAAGGTATTGATTGGAGAGATTATGGTGGAGACCGGAAAAGCGCAGGTGGTTGGGTTTGATCTTCGTCGCCTCAAAACGAAACATATCCCTCTTTTACGCAGAAAAATCGGAGTCGTCTTTCAAGATTTTCAACTTTTGATGGAGCGATCGGTCTTTGACAACTTGGCTTTTGTACTCAAAACAACCGGTTGGAGAAATAAAAAAGAGATGGAGCAGCGTATTTATGAGGTGTTGGATAAGGTGGGCATGAGAAATAAGAGCCATAAGATGCCCCATCAACTCTCCGGAGGAGAACAGCAAAGGGTTGCTATTGCCCGCGCCGTGCTTAATAATCCGCAACTTATTTTGGTGGATGAGCCAACAGGAAATTTGGATGAGGAGACGGCAATGGGGATTATGTTGCTTTTCTCTGAGCTGCACAGAAATTATGGATTAACTATATTGATGGTGACCCATAATATGGCTATAGTACAGCGATTCCCGGGACGTATATTTAAATGCGGAAGCGGAAAATGTGTTCCGTGCGAAATGCACCCTGAGATCGAATTTGATATGGATAATCTGTCTTGAACCCTCATTATCAAGATATCTTCAATTGGTTTGCCCAAAATATGGAGGTAGCCAAAACGGAACTTCACTACCGCGATCCTTTCCAGTTGTTGGTAGCCACTATTTTGTCGGCTCAATGTACCGATAAGAGGGTAAACCTCACAACTCCTGATCTTTTTGCCCGTTTCCCCAGTGCAGCAGCCATGGCAGTAGCGACTGTTCATGAAATCTATGCCATAATCAAGTCAGTATCCTATCCAAACAACAAAGCAAAACACCTATCCGGTATGGCTAAAATGCTGATTCACAAATTTAATGGAATCGTTCCGGAGGATGTTGAGGAGCTGCAAAGACTGCCCGGAGTGGGGCGTAAAACGGCCAATGTGGTGGCTTCCGTAATATATAATAAGGAGGTAATTGCAGTAGATACCCACGTCTTTAGGGTGTCTCATCGTTTAGGATTCTCAAAAGGCAAAACGCCCCTTTTGGTCGAACGAGACTTAATGCAAATGATCCCTCCTCATTTATTGCCAACGGCGCACCACTGGCTAATTTTACATGGACGTTATATTTGCAAGGCAAAAACCCCGTACTGTAGTCAGTGCGGGGTAGCGGCTTGGTGTCCTAAAAAGATTAGTTAGAGATCGTAACACCCTTAGGTACCTCAAACTTGGAAGCGGGTGGCGCTGACAAGTCCATAGAGGTGACCCTTGTTGTTGTTGTGATTCCCATAACAGAGCCTTCCATCTTTAAGGCCAAAGTTCCGTAGCAGAGGCATGTCATGTCTAAACTTTGGGATGAATACTTTACGTTCACTTTTCTACAGGGGAAACCCAAATAGACTTCGTGCCCCAACTCTGTGATTTCCATACCGTCAGGCACAGAGCCTCCAAAAGCATTCTTTAAGACCATGTCCGTATCATTAGAATCAAGGTTACGATAGATGCCCGTTTTTTCGATCAGGTCAAGGTCCCAAAATTCGGTGCCTTTGGTAATGGTTAACTTGTCAATCTTTGTGGTATTGCCAAGAAACTTGATTTGAGACTTATTCTCGACCGCTTGCCATTTGCCCGATTGGGTAAAATAGATTTTTAGCTTTGTTTCAAAACCCAAAACCTCTGTCACCATATCATAACTACCCTTTTCAAAAGGAAAAACGTCAGGGGCAACCGGCGGGGCTTTTGCCACTTCGGGTTTGGAAGGAGTCTCCTTAGTGGCTTTTTTGGGATCATTTGAATTCTGAGATTTGGGATCTAATGCATTATCAATAGTCTTATCTACAGCCTTTTGCGTTTTTTGTTCCGCTTGGCGGATTACCGTCCTTTCGGCTGTATTTTGAACGGCGTTGCCCAATCTGCTCCCAAACTGCGCCTGCGCGAAGGTGCAGGTTAGTATGATGGAAAGAAGTGTGATAAATGATCGTTTCATATTAGAACTTGAAAGTAACGCCAAGATTTAAAACAGCATATCCAAAACCTAATTCCGCAAATGCGCCAATGGCATCGGTAAAGTAGTAACGCG
>JAITFU010000037.1 GCA_031281125.1 Prevotellaceae bacterium
GCCCATCAAATTTGATCCCTACTTGGGTGCCTTTTGGCGTGCCGAGCAGACGGGAGAGCGTATTCTCCGATTTACCAACATTACCGGCGCTAATATTGGCGATTGGACGGCCTCCCTCGTATGGATGGACAACAAATGGGCGAGCGGCGATATTGTCTTAGATACAGAGTTGTTAGACTTTACCTCCCTTTCCAACCGCGGCATCAATTTTAGCACTGTTATTCCCAACGGTTCCATCTCTGACGCAGAAGATTATCAACTCAGCGGTTCTGCCCTATCTGTCAGCGGCACAGTAGCATCTGGCGGCGAGATTATCTTCCGAATTGGATTAAAGAGCAACTTTGCTACATACCACGAGTTTAACAATCCTGCCCGATATGCGGTGGTGCTGTTATCATACAATCTGAATGGCACACCCAAACACCAGAAAATCTTCCTTAGGCAGGGCCAAGGGGCCGATAACGTTTCTAACGTTACCTCGCCCCTCAATTACACCGCTGTTAAGTGGAGTCCTTACAATGTAGGCAATTATAACAACCAAAATCAATACGGGTTCAACAAAATAGTCGATTTTCCCACAAAAGCGGGGTACTATTACCCATGGGGTTATGGTGCTTCCACTACTCCCTTTCCATATAGTCCCTATGATCCTGTATCTCCCGAATGGGTACCCTCTGCTACACCCTGGAACTACGCTCTTGGTGATGCTTGCCCTGCCGGTTACAAAGTTCCTTCCGGAATTGGTAGTGAGACGAGCAGTCAGCAGAGAGATTGGGATTCTCTTGCAAAACTCTCTGATGCCGCCGTTGACGTCGAATATGGTAATTACGCAGACGGATTCTATGACCGTCGTATGATTGAATCCGTCGTGTCAATATTTGGTTTTGGGTTGATTTATGGCAGGGTTTCGGAAGGTAACAGCAACGTTGCCTATATCGGAAATTTGGCGTTTAATACAACTACCAACGCCTCCCTCTTCTTCCCGTCCGCAGGCTTCCGTTTTGGCTGGGGCGCCTCGATTTCTCAACTCGGTTATCCTTGCGAAGAGGGGACGTACTTAACTTCTTCGACCAAAAGCGATTTCGTCTCTCCTACTTATAATACTTCCGAGGCGAACATTGCCAATTGTACACTCTCTTGGCTGTTGTTTCCTTCGTTTTTTAAACCTTTGATGAATAGTGACGGGAGCAGAGCCACCGCCTATCCTGTTCGTTGTGTCAGAGACACCCCCTAATTATGGACGTTTGAGCAACCACTTCCAAATTGGAACCACCTGAATCTTTTTGCCATTCTCTACAATGGTTGTCTCTTCATTGAATGTAATCGAGTGACGCATCTGAACAATACATGTATAAAGATATGAAAATTAACGGAACTGTTGAGGTAAAAAAATCATTATTAACTGATATCGATGATTTTGACTGCTATTATGAAAAAGATGTTTTCGTCACAACAATAAACGGGACATCAAGTGTAGAAGGAAAAAATTTTGTTTATGGCAGAGAAATTAATAACGTGGATGTTCTTCCAAATGAAGGGTATAACAAATTCATTATAGAACGATATTGCGACAATGATAACATTGAGCATGTTTCCGGAGAATTTCTTGAAACCGAACTTGAAAGCGGTGAAAAGATTCTAGCAATTGGTGTAAGTTTCAGCAAGCTAAAAGATGGTACTCATATATATATTTATTGCTTGAAGGACTTTGATGATTTTCCCAAAGAACGTGATAAATATCTAGAAAAAATTCGTACCCAATTCTGAGATGATTTACGCCTATATTTTGCAATATTATCCGTTTATTGTTCAATATACTGAACAAAATGATTTCTCCGTCTCGTCAGAGTTAAAAATTTGCCATAAGGAGCGGATTGCCTCTTTTAGGATGTTACAAATAGGTGTTTTGTATTTGTATTGACCATTACGCCTACATATGTAATAAATTTAAAAAGATAAAATTGGGTTCAGAAAAATAAAAAAGCTTTGTCTCATAAAATTTATTGGCCATCTGCATGGCATTTAATTCGGAAGTTTTGGGAACATGTATTGTAAAACGGTTTTCTACAAAAGGAGATGAATATTTTTCTCCAATTGTGCAACCATTTTCTTTTGCAAGTTCCTCCAATTGTTTGTAGGATGTGGAACTGTTAAATTGCACAACAAATTCATCAATAATGCCTTGATGTTTTCCGCCGTTATATTGATACATATATGCTACCGAAATAACTTGATCAATAGTTTTAAAAGATTTTATGATTTCCTGCGAGATTGGCTTTTCATCTTGAGACTCAAAACATGCAAGATGTATATACCCTTCGTCCGAAATAGTGTTTTCAAAAATCTTTAGAGGAGCTACATCACTAACTAAAGCAAGCATACGTTCTTTGTCGGTATCAGATGAAAACCTGATGAGTATCTTATCTAAGCATTGTGTTAAATAGATTTTTTTATTTTCGAGGCCAAAGTAATAGAAAATCTCGTCATCAGGCTTTGTTGTTTTCTCTTCTTCAACTTCGTTTTCTTTTACCGAGCAAGCAAAAAAGAGCGTTGTAAAAAAGCAAAAAAGAGAGAAGAATTTTAGTGTCGTTTTCATATTGTTATTTTTTTAGTTTGTTAATAATAATTAATTTGAAGAAAAACCCGCCAAGGAATTTCTCAATTTATGCAAAGCTAACAAGATTATATTATATTGCGTGTGTTTTGTAAGAGTTTTCATACGTAAATTTTTTTTTAAAGAGTTTGATCATTATTTTTTTGTTTTCTGTTGCAACACATTATACGATTGCGCTACAAAAATAAGTGAAATGAATCAAAAACGATTCACACACAACCTTACTTTTTTAATAAAAAGATTATTGATTAATAGATGTTTATAAAATGACATCTTACATTTTGTCGGGATGTCTTACATCTACCAAGAATTTAATAAATGAGAGAGGATCTTTGATGTCAATTTTAAAACCCAAGCTTTTGTATATACGTGACCGCCTGGTGTCAATTGCTCCAACACTCCAAATTGGATACACGTTGTGTATCTCTTTTGTTTTCCAATCAGAAATAATAAAACAAACACACACAATATCACCTTGATTAAGTTCGGGATAATATTTCTCTAACCACTCTATGAGCCCCGGATAGGTGCTACTTGCAATTAAATAAACTTTTGTGTAAAACATTTCTTGCTCTCTATAAGGACGGCCAGACTCAACTTCAGAGCGAAAAAGTTCTTTATTCCACCCTTTTAATAGAGACGTATGTACAAGCTCTGCCAATCTTTTATAACTATCTCTAACAAGGCTCACATTGGTAATTGCTAAACGTTTATTTCTACGAATAAACAAAAAAACGGCAAGAAAACACACAATGATAAAAAAGACAATTATCACCAAGTGTCTCATGATCAAGCTTAAAAATAAAAAAATTATACTTTTGTACACCATAACGGCCACAAAGATATGTTCGCTCCGTGCACTCGTGTGCACTATGGAAATATTTATTGATATTTTTTAATTATTACGTTTTGTCAAAAACTTCATTGAAGATTTTTAGTAACTTAAATGGTTTTGTATAAAAGAATGTTTGTAAAGAGCGACTGTATTTGATGTCAGCACCACTATCTTTTAAGAGATTAATCATATTATAGAGATGACGCCTGCTTATTTGCAATTTTTGTGCAAGCTCTAAAGGGGTTCCGGTTTGTCCTTCATTAATAAGCAAATGCAGTCTTTGCAAACAATATATAGCTTTTAGATGGTTGTCCATATCTGGAGTTTTGCGCAAAGGTACAAAGCGCAAATGGCACATTCCAAGCAAATTCCATTGATTTTTCCTATAGTACTATAAGAAAAACGTATAGTCGGAAGACATTTGTTGACGTGAGATCGCCTTAAAAATCGGTAATCTTTAATTGTAAATCCACGACCGGTTTGGTGATTGTGGGTAAGTTAAGATAGTCAAAGGCGGCTAACGCCACCATAGCGGCGTTGTCGGTTGACCAGCGCAGGGGAGGTAAACACAACTCAACGTTAAGTTTGTTGCATAATTTTGCGGCTTCTTCTCTAAGTTGGGGACTTGCGGCCACACCGCCCACAATCACAAACGATTGGGAGGGATATTGCTTGAGCGCAACGGAAGATTTTTTCATTAACACATCCATAACAGCCAACACGTATGAAGCGGCAACGTCTTCATACACAGCTTCAGGATGGGCATCTAAATATCGCGCAACTGCCGATTTTAGTCCGGAAAAGGAAAAATCGAACCCTTTGTTTATCGCGGGACGGGGAAAGGGGATGGAGGGAAGACCTTTGGTTGCCATTCGATCCACAACGGGACCGCCGGGATAACCCAAACCCAACATTCGCCCCACTTTGTCGTAACACTCTCCCACAGAGTCGTCTAAGGTGGTGCCAAGTAGCGTTATCTCTACGGGATTTTTCATGTGGGCAAGCAGGGTGTGTCCGCCCGATACCAATAGAATGGTGGCGGGGTAGCGTACCCTCTTTTGTTCCAAATCGGCGCTGCGAAGGTGGCCGCGTAAATGGTTGATTCCAATAACGGGTTTATTCCATCCCAAACCCAGACCGGTGGCGGTGTTGAGTCCCACCAATAGAGAACCAATTAAGCCGGGTCCGCGGGTAACACCAATGGCTTTGATGTCGTTGGGAGCGATTCCGGCGTTCTTGAATGCCTGATGTACGGTAGGGAGAATGGCCGAAATGTGGGCGCGGGCGGCAAATTCGGGATAAATACCTCCAAATTCGGCATGTACGTCAAGCTGGGAGGCAACCACAGAGGAGAGAATAGTCCCCTCAGAAGTGACCAATGCCACGGCGGTATCGTCGCACGAGGTCTCTATTCCTAAGATTACATCTTTCATTGATCTAAGCAGTTTCTAAAATGTTGTTAATTACAGAGAGGGGAATAAGTCCGGCTCTTTCGATGATGGGAGGATTGTGGCGACAGTTGATGATGGTGGAGGGTGACTCTTTTCCCTCGCCGTCTTCGACAACCAAGTCGGGAGTTCCGTTTAGTTCGGCCAAGATATCGGTCACTTTTGCCTGCGTAACGGGCAAACCGTGTTTATTTGCGCTTGTCACCAACAGGGGGCCTGTTTCTCTTAACACCGACAGTAATAATTGATTGTCCGGAATCCGCGTGGCAATCTCTTCTCTTGTTTCTAACCAGGAGGGTTTTTTAGAGCCCTCTTTAAACCCCAACACAAAGGTGATTGCACCCGGCACTAAGTTGGATGCAAAGATTTTTTGCGCAATCGGATTTATATCCAATCCCAACAATTCTAAATCCCTCATATTTGCCACCATAATCGGAAGAAACATATTTTGTGGACGATTTTTTAAAGAGTAAATCTTTTTGACGGCGCCCTCCGATGTAGGTAAAGCCGCCAAACCATACACCGTATCGGTGGCAATCAGCACCACCCCTCCGTTTTGAAGGGTTGCTACTGCTTTATTTTTGAGGTCAGTCTTTAACATTTTTATCATAATTGGCCGACAAAAGTAGGCAAAAAAACGGAATGAAACCTCAAGAATCATAAAAACAATCTTTAATAAGATATTTATTGCCAAACTCAACAATATTTTGCCATTTTGGCAATAAATAAAGTTATTAATTGCCATATTAAATGTTTTTTGTATCTTTGTGGCAATAAATAATTTTATATTATGAATAAAAATATCATTGGCAGAAGGCAAGAAATCAACAGATTACAAGAATTATATAAATCTAACAAGCCTGAATTTGTTGCAGTTTTCGGCAGACGACGTGTTGGAAAAACCTATCTTGTGCGTGAAATGCTCGAAAAAGAGTTTGTTTTTGACCTCGCAGGACTTGCAAAAGGCAATACAGGAAAGCAACTCATTAACTTTTCGTATTCATTGCAAAAAGTTTCCGAAGAAGAACTTGCTGTGCCAACTTCTTGGCTCGAAGCGTTTGAACAACTGATTTCATATCTGAAAACTTGCGGCAAAAAACGCAAAGTTATTTTTATTGACGAAATTTCGTGGCTCGATACGCACAAGTCGGATTTTTTAATGGCGTTAGAACATTTTTGGAATGGTTGGGCTTGCTCAAAACGTGATATTATGCTGATTGTCTGCGGCTCGGCAACTTCGTGGATTGTGAATAATCTAATCAATAATACCGGCGGACTATACAATCGTGTTACTGAAAGTATTGAACTTTTTCCGTTTACTTTGCGAGAAACGAAACTATTTCTGAAATCAAAAAACATTTATTGGTCACATTATCAAATTGCCGAAGTTTATATGATTATGGGCGGAATACCATTTTATTTGGAAAAATTAAAAGCGGGTAGCAGCGTTCCGCAAAACATTGACAGAATATTTTTTGACAAAAAAGCAGACCTCAAAAATGAGTTCAAACGCTTGTTTGATTCACTTTTCAAACACTCGGAAAATTACATAAAATTCGTTCAAATTTTAGCAGGAAATCGTTATGGTTTGACACGCAAAGAAATTATTGAAAAAGCAAAAATGAAAAGCGGAAACAAAATCACAACTATTCTTAACAATTTGGAATACAGCGGCTTTATTCGTTTATATTCTCAGCCGACAAAAAAATCGGAAAAGAAAACAGAACTCATTTACCAACTTGTTGATTCATTTTGTTTGTTCTATTTTCGATTTTTACACAACAACAATTTTCGGGACAATAAGTTTTGGACAAATACTGTCAATACATCATCACACAACGTTTGGGCAGGACTTTCATTTGAAATTGTTTGTCTGTTGCACGTCAATGAAATCAAGAAAAAACTTGAAGTTTTTGGTGTGCAATCCTCTGAATATGCTTGGAGAAGCAAGAACTCAGACCCTGCCGTGCAAATTGACCTGATTTTAGACCGTGCCGACAACATTGTGAATATCTGCGAAATAAAATATGCCAATGCAAAATACACAATTACAAAAAGCGAAGACGAAAAACTGCGTGAAAGAATTGAAGCATATCGACAAGAGATTTTACCACAAAAGGCAATCCATTTACTCATGCTTACAACCTTTGGAATGAAACAAAATAAATATTCGGGTATAGTTCAAAACGAGGTTACGCTTGAAGATTTATTTGCCGAAACAGATAATTCCCAAGGAACTGTGATCTAAAATTGTAAACTCCTATAACGTCTTTTCAGTTACGGGTTGAGCATATACGGGAAAACCGCACGCTCTGTTGGCAAAAGTATTGCTGTTTTTTATCAAACAGGAGACGTGACCAAAGGTCAGTGTGCTGTCAATCATTGTTTTGTCTTTGAGAGAAGGGAGTTGAAGGATGTTGTCCCGATGAACACCAACCACCACAAACTTATCAATATTCTGCACCATTTTTGGTACAAGATCTTGTACTTCTCCGTATTGGATTGATGTGTCAGGAGGTTGGTACAAGCCAATATAGGCGCTCCCTTTGATCGATTTAACGGTGCTGAGGACAGGTAAATGATATTTTTCCCAAGCGTCGATTCCGGCTAACTCCATAGACGAAACGGGAGAGACAGATATTCCCAAGCTGTAAGCAAGCGCATTGGCAAAAGCCACTCCGGTTCTCACACGGCTTGTCCCGCCGGGGCCAACATCAACAATAATGTGGGAAATATCCGAGACTTCTCTGTTGCAACAAGATAGTCCATCAGAGAGGATCTCTTCCAACCCTTTTTCTTGGGTTGAATCGATAGACGAATCAAATAGAACCCGACTGTTTTCTCCAATAGCTAAGGCAAATTGACCCGATGAGGTAGAAATGGCAAGTGTGGTCATAGTTTTTCAGAAAAGGTTATCGTTCTGGTGTGGTCGTTGTTGATTTCAAAAGATATGAGGAAATAATTTTCAAAGCATGAGGCAAACTTTTTTCCCCACTCGATCAGCACAATAGATTGACTAAAATAGTCGGTCAAACCTAAATCATTAAACTGGTCGATGTCGGTTATTCTATAGAGATCAATATGCAAAATGTTGCATTTGTTGGTTCGATAGAAGTTGGCAATACTAAACGTGGGGCTGGTAATCAAGTCTTTTGAGTGAAATGCGGAGGTAAAACCCTTGACAAAGTAGGTCTTACCGGCGCCTAAATCGCCTTCCAAAATGATTACGTCTCCGGGGCCAAATTGTGGAGCGATCTTTTGTGCGATCCGGATGGTATCTTCTTCGCTATTAGAGATGATTTGATGATTTTTATACATTTTTATTTAAGAGTGGTTATAAAATGATCAGTTCAGTTATGACGGGATAGTGGTCAGAAAACGGCACTCTTGCCGTTGTGTGGGTTTTGGCTGTAAAAGCGCTGTTATACAGGATGTAATCAATCCTAAGAGAAGGCCACAGGTAGCGAAAAGTGGCGCCAAAACCGTAACCTGCTTGACGAAAACTGTCGGTGATCCCTCTTTGCAAGCGGTGGTAGGTGTAGGAGACGGGCGTGTCGTTAAAGTCGCCACAGAGAATGAAGGGCTTGGTAATGGTTTCAATATGTTGAGAGATGGCCTCTACTTGTAGGGTACGCAAACGAAAAGCCTCGCGTATGCGCCGGTGCGCCTGAAGAAATTCGTCAGGAACCTCCTGATAGTGGCGGATTCGGTCAATAAGTGCGTTTAATGAAATGTTATTTGATTCAAGGTGAGTGGTATAGACTCTAAATAGTTGTCCGTTATGATTAAAATCGGCAAAAAGACAACTCCTGCGGCTATCCAAAAAGGGAAGCTCTTGGGCGTTTTCAATGGGAATTCGGCTAAGGATAATGTTGCCCTTATACGATTTTCCCACACCTTTTTTGGGGTAAAACCGATAGGGAAACGAGGGAAAGAGGATGCCTATTCTTGCGGTATCGGCGCAAAAAAATTCCTGCATACATACAATGTCCACCTGTTCCCTCTGAAGAAAGCGGCCGATCTCTGCCATGGTCTCTTCTCGTGTCTTTGTTCCATATCCCTGAAAATTACAAACGTTGTAGGAGGCAATGGTGAGCGATGGTGGAGGTAGTGACTCGCCGTGTGGGCCCCAGCGCACAAAAAACTCAGCAAAAAGCAGGGTGGGCAAGAGTGCAATAAAAGGTATCCAGGCAATACGAGAGCGTTTAACAAAAAAGATAAGTAAAAATAGGGCGTTTACAATCACCAAGGGAACAAAGTAGAGGCCAAAAAAGGCGGGAATCCAAAAACGAATGGGAGGAACATAGATGGAGGCGTAGGAAATAAATAGGGCGATTCCTAAAGAAATGGCGCAAAGCCAAACTATCCATTTTATAAAACGAAAGAGTTTACGCATTTCAAAAATGTACTCTTTTTGTTTTTTGCCACAAGCGTATGAGGATAAATGCAAAGATCATTCCGCCCAAATGGGCAAAGTGTGCCACATTTCCAAAACGATCAAAAATGCCAAGGACAAGCTCAAGGGCGCCAAAGATCAATACAAACCACTTAGCCTTGAGGGCCACAGGGGGGAAGAGAAGTTGAAGTACATTGTTTGGAAAAAGCATCCCATATCCCAATAAAACACCGTAAATGGCACCCGAAGCGCCTACTGTTGGCGTGCTAAGCAATTGAATGTAATCAGAATATGAGCTCATGGATAAAGTAGTGATCCAAAGCACCAGTGTATGAAAAGCGGCTGCACCTATTCCGGTGGCTAAGTAGAAGAGAAAGAAACGCTTACTTCCCCACACATACTCTAAGGCGCAACCAAAAATGAACAAAGCGTACATATTAAAAAACAAGTGGTAAAAGCCACCGTGCATAAATATGTGGGTGATAAACTGATATGGCTTAAAAAATGGAGAGGCAGGGTAAAAGAGGCTCAACTTTTGATACATCATATCTCCAAAAAATTGGGTAGCAACAAGCATTAGGACATTGATGATGAGCAGGTTTAAAACAACCGGCGGAATATTGGCCAAAAAGCCTCGGTTTTGTTTGTAATACATTTTGTTATAATTGTTTAGCTAAGCATTTTGTCAAAGTCTTCTAACGTAATAATGTGGAGAGCGGTTTTTCCAAGAGGGGAGATTGCGGGTTGAGAGGAGGCAAATAGCTTGTCGATGAACTGTGTAGCTTCATGGGGCGTAAACTTTTGGGTGCGGGCGTGGCATTCGGCAATGGCTATGGAGAGGGCTACGGTGTGGGCGGTTTGGTTGCGGAGTTGGGATGTGTGTTGGGAGAGTTGATCAACAAAGTTATCGATCATCAAAGCAACGTCTTCATTTTCTGTTGAATATCCAACCGGGAGGCCATATACCGTTACACAATCTTTTCCGTTGGGACGAATATCAAATCCCATAAGGAGCAACTCATCCCTCACCTCGGCAAGCAGCAGCACAGTGGCCGGATTTAACGTATGTTCTTGTGGAAAAAGTGTTTGTTGATTTGCCTGTCCGTTTTGAACAATTAGATTAAGGTAGTGATCGAAAAGAATACGCTGTCGCGCCCGTTGGATATGGATGACCATCAATCCCGACTTTACGGGCGTGAGAAGGTAGCTCTCTTTTAGCTGAAAAACTTGCGGTTGAATCGGCGGTTGGGGAGAAGTAAAGATTTCGGACTCAGAATCAAATAGAACAGGTCGATGGCTATGAGAGGAAAAAGGATTAAAAAGAGGGTCAAAGTCAATTTTAGGAGGGGGCACAAAGAGACCTTTTTGTAGGGGAGGAATGGTAGGAACGCCCTCCATATCAAAGTCAATAGATGGTCCCAATGCGTTTTTCCCCAATGCTTCTCTTACGGCCGCTTGTAGAATCTGAAAGATCATCTGTTCATTGTCAATCTTTACTTCGGTTTTTGCGGGATGGATATTTACATCCACCTCATCACTATCTACTTCCAAAAAAATGCACCACGATGGCCAGCTTTTTTCGGGAATCAGGTGTTCGTAGGCGTTGAGTACAGCTCGTTGAAAATAGGCGCTTTTAAAGAATCGACCATTGATAAAAAAGAGTTGATTGCCGGCGCTTTTTCTGGCATCTTGTGGTTTTCCCACATAACCGGATATTTGCACCAAGGAGCTATTGGCTTCAATTGGAACCAATTCTTGATTCATCTCTTTGCCTAACAGCCTAGTAAGTCTTTGAAAAAGCTTGGCCGGTAAAAGATGGTAGAGTTCTTGTCCGTTGTGAATCAGTTTAAACTCAATATCACATCTACACAGAGATATATGGGTAAATTCGGCCAAAATATGCTTAAATTCAGAGGCTTCGGACTTTAAAAACTTTCTGCGCGCCGGAATATTGTAAAAGAGGTTACGTATTTCAAAATTGGCGCCTACAGGGCAGGAAATTGGGGATTCGTTGATATGTTTTGATCCTTGTATCTCAATTTGGATTCCGGTTTCTTCGTCTTCTTGCCGCGTACGTAACGTCACTTGGGATACGGCGGCAATGGCGGCCAACGCTTCGCCCCTAAAACCAAAAGTTTGAATGGTCTCTAAGTCTTCGGCATTGATAATCTTTGAAGTGGCATGGCGTTCAAAAGCAATAGACGCTTCTTGTGGACTCATTCCGCTGCCGTTATCCACCACTTGAATCAAGGTACGTCCCGCGTCTTCCACAATCAAGCTGATTGTCGTTGCTCCTGCATCCACTGCATTTTCGAGCAACTCTTTGACCGCCGATGCGGGTCGTTGTACCACTTCGCCGGCAGCAATTCGATTGGCAATATATTCCGGAAGGATTCGGATCATCTGTTATAGAGTGTCTTAAATAAAAACCCCAATCCATCAGCAAAATAGAAAACGGCAATCAGTAAAACCAAAATGGAGAGGATCATAATAATACGGGTGTAGCGGTTGTTGCCGGCATGGCGACGGTTTTCGTAAAGCGATTTTTGAAAACTGCCGCGGATACTTTTTCCGGGAAAGTGGAGTCGCTCTTCGCGTGTGCGAAGGTCGTCCCCGGTTCCTGCCTCTCTTTCCATTTCTGCTCGAATACGGGCAAGACGTTCCTGCAATTCCTCTTTTTCTGCATTGTAATAGAGTGGTTTATAATTAAATACCCTATGTTTGGGTGTTTTAAAGAAGCTGAGACGAATGGCCATATCGGTTGATTTTTTATTGTATTGAATTTGTACAAAGGTAGCCTTTTTTCGATATTTTGGTAAATTAAAAAAAAACCGTACTTTTGCACCCTCTTATCCGGCGCGATAGCTCAGCAGGTTAGAGCGCATGATTCATAATCATGAGGTCGGGAGTTCAATCCTCCCTCGCGCTACATAAATCAAGTACAATCACTTATATCTACGATAGTACTTTTGAAGGCCTGCTTACATTAGTTTTTGACTCCTATACGAACAAGGCCTTTCCCGATCAAATAATCTCCGGGAACGATCTGTTGCCCCTATTTAGCGACTCTGCTTATCGAGTTGTAACAGATACAACAAAAGCAAAAAGGGTATGGAGCGGGCTGCTTAAGAAGATTTCAAAAGAGGCGTGCGGAATGTTGTCGGTGGTCTTTTTATCGGAGTTACCCCACGTAGAGCTTTTGCTCTTTCGTTATATACAAAAGGCTTTTGCGTCAGAAAAATCGATTGAGGTCAATTTTGCCGATGAAGATGTGTTGGCGTGCGCCAAAATATACCGAAAAGTGGGGCGAGAGGCGGAGCGAATGCGGATGTTTGTACGTTTTCAAAAGACGGCAGATGATATTTTTTTTGCTCCTATTGAGCCACAATACAATGTGTTAACCTTAGTAGCTGATCATTTTGCCGATCGTTTTGGCGATCAAAAGTGGGTGATCTACGACACAAAGAGGCAATTTGGCGTTTATTATGATCTGCATAAGATAGAAGTGATTACCATTGACCATCTTGATTTTGACCAACAAACGGGCAAACTCAAAGATACACAGGCCTCTGCCGATGAACAACTTTTCCGTTCGCTCTGGAAAACGTACTTTACATCCATGGCGATCAAAGAACGCCTCAATCCTAAGTTACACCGGCAGCTTTTGCCAAAGAGATTTTGGAGGTTTTTACCGGAAAAACATTAACCCTCCACCAACGCATAGTCCAACTGTTTTTGCTCCAAGTTGGCACGGACAACGCGAATGGTAACGGGGTCTCCAAGGCGATATACTCGGCGGGAGGAGCGGCTGAGGAGGGTATATGAGTCGGGGTCAAACGTAAAGTAGTCGTTGCGGATTTCACGGAGAGGAATCATGCCTTCTACGTGCAAGTCGTTGATTTCGACATATATTCCCCATTCGGTGAGACCGGATATGGTACCGTCGTACTGTTGTCCGATTTTATCTTGCATAAACTCCACCATTTTGTATTTGACGCTGGCGCGCTCTGCTTCTGTTGCAATTTGTTCCCGTTGGGAGTGATACGTGCAGAGGCGTTCAATGGAGCTTTTGTTTTCCGACGCGCCTCCGGATAGATAATGCGCCAACAGTCTGTGTACCATCATGTCGGGATAGCGGCGAATGGGGGAGGTAAAGTGGGTGTAGTGGTCAAAGGCGAGTCCGTAGTGCCCCAAATTATCTGTGGAATAGCGGGCGCGTGCCATGGAACGGAGGGCCATAATCTCAATGGCACTTGCCTGCGGGGTGTCGCGCACTTTCTCCAACAGTCGATTAAGCTCTTTGGAGAGATCGCGGGGGGAGCGGGTGGGGCCAAGTTGGTAGCCAAAATGGGTGACAAAGGTGCGAAAGGAGTCGATTTTGTCGATATTTGGCTCTTCGTGAATCCGATAGACAAAGGAGGGTTGCACTTTTTTGCCTTTGGCATCTTTTATGGCAGATATATACTGCGCCACACTTCTATTGGCCAACAACATAAACTCTTCTATCAGCCAATTAGAGGGCAGGGATTCTTTGACATATATGGCAATGGGTTTTCCTTGGGTATCGATCTCAATTTTGTATTCGGGGCGCTCAAAAGAGATGGCACCTTTGCGAAATCGTTCTGTTCTAAGGCGTGTGGCCAAATGGTGGAGGATCAAAATCTCTTTGGCAAGAGGGCCCTCACCGGTATCTATAACTTGTTGGGCCGTTTCATAGTCAAATCTATGGTCAGATTTGATAATGGTGCGGCCAAACCACCAATTTACAGGATATCCTCGTTTGTCGATTTCAAAGAGGGCAGAAAACGTAAGTTTATCTTCGTGAGGCCGTAGCGAACAGAGTTGATTGCAGAGTTTTGGGGGCAGCATGGGCACGGTGCGGTCGGCCAAATAGACAGAGGTTCCCCGCTCAGAAGCTTCAGTATCGGTCAAGCTTCCGGGTTGTACATAGTGCGTAACGTCTGCAATATGGACACCCACTTCCCAATTCCCGTTTGGGAGTTGAGTAACGGATAATGCGTCGTCAAAGTCCTTAGCGTCAGATGGATCGATCGTAAAGGTGGGAACATCTCTACAATCGCGTCGCTCAGAAATATCGTGGGGAGTAATTTGGTCGGGAATCTTATTGGCATCGGCTTCTACTTCCGGTTCAAAACGGTAGGGCAAGCCAAACTCGGCTAAGATGGCGTGCATCTCGGTGTTGTTCTCTCCGGGTTTCCCCAAAACATCTTCGATCCGTCCTTCGGGAGCGCCCTCTTTGCGGTTCCATCCGGTGACAAGGATCGACACTTTTAATCCGTTGAGGTGGTGTTCGGGAGGCGCTCCGGCCACCATCACGTCGTAGGGCATGTTTTTGCTGTCGGTGATGACCCATGCACAATTATGTACGATTTGAAGTATGCCGATGTAGGGGCGTGTGCTTCGGGAGATGATCTCTGTCACCTCTCCGTCCATTCGCGAATTATCGTTTTTTTTGGAGTGGGAACGTAGCTTTCCGGTTCTGTTTCCTTTAAGAATTACTGCCGATACGGTGTCTCCATGCAAGGCGCCGCGCAGCTTGATTGCCGAAATAAAAATGTCTTTTTCAAAGTCTTGAGAGGTCAAAAAAGCAAATCCTTCCCTTGTCATACTAATGATACCGGTAATTTGCGTCTTTGGCTGTTTGCGTTTCTTGTGCATTCTGATTACATTTGCAGAATAATCGGCAAAGATATACAATTACTCAAGACATCAATCATGCATAAAAAAGTCCTCTTAATGATTCTCGACGGTTGGGGCGAGGGAAAACACGATTTATCAAACGCTATTTTTAGCGCCGGAGCGCCACATATAGACGCTCTTAGGGCAAAATATCCATACAGTTTTCTCTCTGCCAGCGGCCAAGATGTGGGGCTGCCGGAGGGTCAAATGGGCAACTCAGAAGTGGGACACCTGAACATTGGAGCGGGGCGTGTGGTCTATCAAGATTTGGTAAAGATTAACCGCGCATGCAGCGATGGGTCGATTGGGGAGAACCCGCAGGTAAAATTGGTATATGAATATGTGCAAAAGAGTGGTAAACAGTTACATCTGTTGGGTCTTACTTCGGAGGGCGGGGTACATAGCGCTATGGATCATCTCTATGCTTTTTGCGATTTAGGAAAAGCTTATCAATTAGATAAACTATTTATACACTGCTTTATGGATGGTCGAGACACCGATCCAAGAAGCGGAAAAGGATACCTGCAAAAGTTGCAAAACCATTTGGCACATTCTGTTGGCAAAATAGCCTCTGTAACAGGGCGTTATTATGCAATGGATAGAGACAAACGCTGGGAACGCATTAAAGAGGCGTACGATCTTTTGACGGCAGGTAAAGGCGCTCCCCACAGCGACCCTATAACGGGCATACAGGAGAGTTATGAAAACGGCGTAACGGACGAATTTATTAAACCTATTGTGTGCGTGGACAATAGAGATATGCCCATTGCCACGATTCAGGAGGGAGACGCCGTGATTTTCTTTAACTTTCGCAACGACCGCGCCCGTGAACTTACACAAGTTCTTACTCAATCCAATATGCCCGACCTTGGGATGAAAACGATTCCGCTCTACTACTGCTGCCTCACCCCGTATGACGATAAATTTAAGGGATTGCACATTTTGTTTGACAAAGAGAAGGTGCAACGCACTCTTGGCGAGGTGATTTCTACTGCCGGTTGTAAACAGTTACGTATTGCCGAGACAGAAAAATACGCCCATGTCACTTTCTTCTTTTCGGGCGGGCGCGAAGAGGTGTTTACAGGAGAAGACCGCATCCTGATCAACTCTCCCAAAACGTTTCCCACCTACGACTTACAACCAGAAATGAGCGCTTTTGGAGTAAAAGACGCCGTGATCGAAGCCCTTAGATCAGAACAATACGATTCAATTATCCTTAACTTTGCCAACGGAGACATGGTGGGGCACACCGGCGTTTATGAGGCAATTTGCGATGCCGTAAAAACGGTAAATATTTGTGTTCATCAGGTGGTTCGCACCGCACGTGAACATGGTTACACCGTACTTATTACCGCTGACCACGGCAATGCCGATTTTGCCGTTAACCCCGACGGATCACCCAACACCGCGCACTCTATGAACAAGGTGCCCTTTATTGTGGTGGATGACGATATTAAGATGGTAAAAGACGGGATATTAGCCGACATTGCGCCCACCATCCTTACATTGATGGGGATTGAGGCGCCTATTGAAATGACAGGGAAGATTTTGGTGTGAGGTGACATTCTTTTACAACATATCAAATTAAATATTTTTCTATTTTTGTCATGTACTTAAAAAAAGAATCTATATCTTTGCAATCAAAATAACTCTACCACCCATGGGCACCTTGTTGTGTCATATATCGACTGTATTGAGTCAACGATTGATTATTGGTGCGCAAGCGTCTGATGGTCAAGCTGTTGCGAATGGGGGAGGGGGGGGGTAAATGCCTAAATATTAGCACCTTACAACCGTTTTTGTCCAATCGACTTTTTCTAAAAATTATTTAAACTTTATATTTATGAAGAGACTATTCTTTGTACCGGCATTGCTATTACTGATGGCTCTATTTACGGGCTGCCCTCCCGGAATGGAGGGGATTGATGTTTCCGTTTCGAGCGTTTCGCTAAGCTCCACATCTGTATCGTTAGCCGTAAACAAGACAAAGCAATTGATTGCTATTGTCCTTCCCACCTCAGCACCCAACAAAAAAGTGACTTGGAGTAGCAACAGTCCGGGCGTTGCAACAGTAAGTGCTACCGGCCTTGTTACTGCAAAAGCAATCGGATCAACAACCATTACAGCAAAAACGGAAGATGGTGGAAAAATAGCTTCTTGCGCAGTGACGGTGACAAATGAAAACGCAAGCTATTCTTACAAGTTGAGTAACAACACAAAAGTAATCGAAGACAATTGGGATACCCGCATTTCAGGTGCTGTTACGGAAAACGTCATTAACCTCTCATCCACTAGCGGTATATCGCTACCCAAAGTTGGTGATATTTTGATTAAAGAAACCGCAACCGTTAAATTTCCCAAAGGGTATCTTGGAAAAGTAGTATCAGTGACGCCAAGTGGCGCAGGAGTAAAAATTGTTACTGAAAGTGTTGATCTTGAAGATGCATTTGACGAATTGATCATAAGTATCAATTCCATTGATATTAGCAACTATATTTCCGGTGCTGTTGATGAAGACGGCAACCCACTTGAGCCAGTTGTATTAACAAAAGGATCAGTTGAATATAATAATACTTATCATATAGAGGGCACAATTAAACCAAAAAACAGCTCATCCTCATTAACGGGTGGAGTAGTAGGAACTTTAGGATTTGGAGTGACTTTTAATTATGAATATAACAAACCAGATGGGAAACCCAAAGAGTACGAGGAGTTATCAGTAAAACTTGAGGGAGATTTTAGTGCAGGAATCTGGGGAGGGCTTGAAGAGAGTAATAGCACGTCACACTGGGGGCAAGTAAAAGTTTATACATACTATTTCACCCCCATTCCCGTTGCACCGTTTATTGTAATTGTACCGGAAATACCTGTATATTTTGGGTTGGATTGCAAGGGAAAGATTTCTGTACAAGGCAAAGTTGAATATAAACCATCAATAGAAATGGGTTACAAGCAATACGGGAAAAATGATCCCGAAAGGATTTACGAACGTGAAGTAAAAAATGAAGAGCCGTTTAGTGCAAACATAAGCATCGAGGGACGACTTGGTGTGGGTGTTGTATGTGAACTCCGTGCAACGGTTAATGGGGCTATAGGACCACTTGTCAAAGGGAAAGTCTCACTTGGAATAGACGGAGAATTTAAGTATGACTTAACAAAAGCTTTTTCCGGTGGATTATACCAAGAGTTAAAAGATACAAAGCTAAAGCAAACCTTAGTTACCGGAGTTGGTGTAGGTCTTGTTGCTAAAATCCCGTTTACAACTTGGGAATGGGAGTGGGCTCCTGAATGGGAGGAAGAATATGTACTTGCCGAGCAGCCATTGTTGCCCGATTTTTCAAATATGAAGAAAGAGAACGGAGGTACTGAAAATTCTATAAACATTTCATATGAAGCGCACAAGAATACGATCATAAAAGGTTATTATGGGATCTATGTGTATGATGAATTAGAACAAATTGTAAAATATGATTATTACGAAAGCATTCCTTTAAAAACCTCTGAACTTCCGGTTCCAATTCCTTTTACGGTTAATGTGCCCAACGGCAAAACCTACAAAGTATATCCGGTATTTAAATTGGGAAATACCTTTGAATTTATTGATAAAGAAACTATAATAGCTCTTACCCCTTCAACACCTCCCCCCTTCCCCGGCACCGTCACCTTTGCCACGCCCCAAGAGTGGACAGTTAGCGGTAACGGCATTACGCAAATCTGGTCTGATGCGGTGGAGGCTTCGGGCGCCAACAAGACTGACTTTAATGGCGGCACATATCCCGGTGGCCCTTACTTAGCCGATGGCCGTAACAATCCGGGGCAAAAAGGCAACTTGTTTTCGTGGCTAGCAGTAGCCTTGTACAAAGATCTGCTTTGCCCCTTGCCTTGGCATATTCCCACAAAACAGGATTTTATTGATTTAGATATGGCTTTGGGCGGTACTGGAGAAAATAGGGATGGCCCAGGTAATATTTCTTTCATCAACGAAACCTACCTTTCCCCCACAGTTTGGGGGGGCGCTTTTGGTGGCCTTTGCGATGGGAGTTCTTCTTTCAGCCAGGGATCTGGGGCATACTATTGGTCAAGAACTCCTTCTTCACTTGAGCCTTTTGGGGAATACTTGTTACTTTCGGCAGGCGGCTCTGTAAGACCTCAGGACTACCAGCGCAAGGTATATGGGTTTACAATTCGATGTGTACGTCCTGCAGAGAGCAGTGGCATCTTCCCAGGCACCGTCACCTTTGCCACGTCACAAGAGTGGACGGTAAGTGGTAACGGCGTAAACCAAATCTGGTCTGATGCGGTTGAGGCTTCTGGTGCTAATAAAACTACATTTAACGGTGATACTGCAGATGGTCGAAACAACCCTGGTTATAAGGGCCACTTGTTCTCATGGTATGCAGTAGATCAGTACAAGAATCAGTTATGCCCTGCTCCATGGCGCATTCCTACGAGGCAAGATTTTATTGACTTGGACAAAGCTTTAGGCGGAACTGGTTCTAATCATTGGATGCAGGAAGTATTTACAAAGTACCTGAATCAGGGTCTTACAACCGGTTGGGGTGGTGCTTATGGTGGCAGTTGCATCTCGGATGGTACGTTTTTGTATAAGGGCTCTCTCGCATACTATTGGTCTCAGTCTGAGCACTCTTTGTACAACGGGTACGGATTGTACCTCAATCCGAGTTCGAGTGGCTTCGTCTACCCTCAGAACGCCATCATCAAGAACGCAGGGTTGACGCTCCGGTGTGTTAGGTAGTTGGTTTCGGAATTTTTAGAATTAGACCTCTGCCTTGCGTATTATCGTATGTTTTACCTTAAACAAAGCAAAGTTAAGCTCAAAACTTGTTTCTGATCCTGTTGCCTTTAGGTCTTCGTCAAAAATGTCTGCAATAATGTCTCCGCTCTTTTGCATTAGGCACTTCTGTTGGCACTCTTC
>JAITFU010000040.1 GCA_031281125.1 Prevotellaceae bacterium
AATCTGCTCAAACCTACGTGTTCGCCGTAGAAACCCATGATTTGAAAGTATGCATAAAGACCTAACTCACCCGTCACACTCGTGGCACTCCACCAATAGCCATAGTAGCCGACATATCCGTACTTGTCATATATGTGGTAGCCACCAGGCAGCGCCGAAAAGCCAAAAGTATCAGTGCCAACAGGAGTATTCCCCCTGCTGTCCAAGTGCCAATCGGTATTTGATTTCAGTTTTGAACCGGCAATTTCCCGGTCGCCCACTGCTTCAATCAACGCATTCCAGTCGGCAGTATCGGGTAAACGCCACCCGTCTCCAAGACCGGCGCAAGCATTCATTGCTGCGAACCAATTGTAGAATCTACCGTATTTAGCGCACATGTCAGGGTTATTACGATAGCACCTGGAATTATCGGTCGCGATATTGAGGTTCCTCTTCAACCATGTCTTACCGCCGATTGTTACTACCTCGAGAGGACCGGCGTTTGTCATAGCTGTTACTGCTCCCGTTGTGATATTAACATCCGCCGCTACAATGGCATTTGTACCTGTTTCCGGCAACATTTTCAACCATGTCGTACTGCCGATTGTCACAGCCCTAAACGAGTTTATGTTTGTTATAGACGGCACAGTTTCCGTTGAGATGTTAGTATCAACCGCCACAGTGGTATTTGTGTCTATTTTCGACATCATTACAGTCTCTGGCATTAACCTTAAATAATCTCGCCTATGCTCCCACATACAACTAACCGAACTCATTTCAAACGACCGCAATATATCTATTAATCTTCCCAAAGAAACGCTATCAATAATAGTTGAATAAATGTCAGTTCCTTTTTTCCAGTAAAATTCTCTCCGGCCACAAGCGGAAAACAAAGTATCTGTATCAGTAAGCAACGACCACATGTAGCGATAGCCACCAGAGCCATACGGACCATACCGACCAAACGGGTACCGTTGTCTTTTAACACGCAAATTTATATCTTCAATAATAAGAGTATCGGGACAATCTATAATGCCTTCTCCATAATATATAATCATCGTCGTTAGTGTCACATCATCGATGTCAAGGGGGTCTGTTTTTTCTTCAAGAGAAATTTTTCGTTGCGACGTATCCCCTAAAAGAATGCTATTTAAACACAATAGTAAAATCACTTTAATGATGTTGGTCAGGCGGTTTTGATGCTTCATGTTAAAGCTCGTCAATTTTTATGTTTAGATAGTGATAACAATCACTTGAACAGCTATATGGTCCCTTTTCAAATGATATTATGGTATTCTTAAGTTCTTCCAAAGAAGTGCCATCAACAACCGTTGGATAGAAATTATCTCCTTTTCTCCAAAGAAGGCGAATTTCTGGAGGAGAAGTAAAATACGAAACAAAACGCAAGTCGTCATCGGTGTCGGGTAACAATATTTTTCTAGTACGAGGGGCACCTCCATGACCAACAGGATCTATCATAAAGTCTCTTCTTCCGACTCGCAAATAGATGTCTTTAATTGTAAAGGTGTCGATACAACATGCCGTGTATGCCTCACTATATGCGGCTATCGTTTTCAGCACCACTTCCTCAACAATAGGAGCCTCATCATTCCAAGTCGGCTTTCCTGTCAACCCCAATGGTGGTGGATCTCCCCAAACAACGCAACACACACACAATGATAAGATCAGATTAAATGTAATGTTTTGTTTGTATTGACGTTTCATATTTTTTTCCATTTTTTAGGGTTTACAGTTAGTTTAAGTCTGGAATTACCGCCAACAGGTTCAAGCTCTTGCGGTCGTAAATTTTGTACGTGTGCATATTGAAATCCCCTTATTTTTATTATTCCAAATGGCCGATTGGATACTTCTAATTAATATATATTTGGGGTAGCCATAAAATGAAAAAAATGTTTTTTTGGTGCTTCAATTTACAGAGTATCTCGAAAAGCCACCCATAAAACGGTTGAGAATCGCTGGTTGCGGAGCGCAGGGCAATATTTTTTTCACCCATTTGCGCTCCGCGTATATTATTATGATTATCACGCCTACTGGTGCACGTCTTGAACGCAACGCACAGAAAGCCCGACGCTTCTGTTGCCGAAACCCACAAACACACAGTCGTCGTAGTAGACTATGCTCAGGTTCAATGCGCCGGGTAAACTGTTCTTCGTGGCACCCCACCAGAAGCCTTGTTCGCTGACATATCTGAAACTGCCACTATGGCTGCGACCGCCGCCAGGCAAGGCCATAAAGCCAAACTCATCCGTACCATTGTTGTCATTCTGCCACCCAGCTTTTGATTTCAGTTTTATACCGGCGATTTCCCAACCGCCCACAGCTTCAAGCAACGCGTACCAATTGGCAGTATCTGGCAAACGCCACCCGTCTCCAAGACCGGCGCAAGCTTTTACTGCGGCGACCCATGCGTATAGTCTACCGTATTTGGCGCAGTTGGCGTTATCGTCATTATAACACCAGCTACTATCAATGTCAAAATTCAAGTTCTCCGCCATCCAAGTCAGCTTTCCGATCTTTACCGTACGATAGCTTTGACCATCACGCGAGTCGGTAAAAGTACCCGTTACCGGCAATGTTTCCTGTGGGGGTGCAGAAAACCTTTGCTGGGCAAAAACCAACAAGTACAGCAACGCTATAAAAACAAATACATTTTTCTTCATTTTGTATCAACTCCTATCTGAAACAGTTCAGTTTTCCCAACAGTTACCACCCACGCTTTACTCTACACCTAATCCAGCCCCGTTTGTTGGTGAAGTTGGTGGTGCTATTATCCCTAACCTCTTTCTGCTAGACACGGAGTCTTACCGCGCTATGTTAATTGCGCCTTACTGGCGCACGTCTTGAACGCAACGCACAGAAAGCCCGACGCTTCTGTTGGGGAGGCCCACAAACACACAGTCATCGTAGTAGACTATGCTCGTGCTGGATGCGCCGGATACCTTGCCTTTCGTGGCATTCCACCACCAGCCTTCTTTGCCGACAAGTATGAAATCGTCACTGGAGCTACGGCGGCCGCCGCCAGGCAAGGCTGTAAAGCCAAACTCATCTGTACCATTGCCGTCTTTTTGCCACCCTACTTTTGATTTCAGTTTTGCACCGGCGATTTCCCAGCCGCCCACAACTTCAAGCAACGCGTACCAGTTGGCAGTATCTGGCAAATGCCATCCGTCTCCAAGACCGGCGCAAGCTTTTACTGCGGCGACCCATGCGTACAGTCTACCGTATTTGGCGCAGTTGGCATTATCGTCATTATAACACCAGCTACTATCAATATCGAAACTCAAGTTCTCCGCCATCCAAGTCTGTCCACCAATCACCACCGTGCGATAACTCTGACCATCACGCGAGTCGGTAAAAGTACCAGTTACCGGCAATGTTTCCTGTGGGGGTGCAGAAAACCTTTGCTGGGCAAAAACCAACAAGTACAGCAACGCTATAAAAACAAATGCATTTTTCTTCATTTTGTGTCAACTCCTGTCTGAAACAGTTCTGTTTTCCCAACAGTTACCGCCCACGTTTTACTCTACACCTAATCCAGCCCCGCTTGTTGGTGAAGTTGCTGGTGGTATCTTTAACCTCTCTTCGATTTTTTTTATTTTTTCATTTAATATATCACCTTCTATATACTCTGCATTTCCTTCCTTCCTTCCTTCCTTAATTTCATACTTCTCAATGTACTAGAAAAAACATCATCTAGTAGTTCCGGTAATTGTGCCGGCTTAATACCTAATTTGTGGGCATAGGTCATTCCTATGGTGAGCAAATCATTAATCATATCCAAAGTAATTATTCTATCCTTACTTTGCCCATTATATTTCCCCAAGTAGTTTCCTTCCCCAAAAACGTTATTAAACCTACGTTGGTTATAGGATGTATTACCATAGCAACCATAGTTTATCAGTTTAATGTCCATTTTTAAATTTATTGCTTTAGGGTTATCATTATTGGAGCCTGGATGTCCTTTTGTTAGATAATGGCCTCTTGTTGTATTATAATGAACATAAATCCAGTCATTAGCACTACCACTAGCAAATACTCCTGTCACTTCAGTTTCATTTGGGCTACCACTATGATCACCCCACATTATCAATTCAATATCAGAAAATAAAGATGGTGATAATGAATTTTCTAAATCGTCTATACGTGAAGGTGTAACTTTTATTAAATATGGTTCCGGCCCCAAGTTATTTATCGCGTCCGCAACTTTTTTGACACATTGGAAATTGAAGTCATTTCGTCCCATACTATCTCCTGATACTTGGTCTGATCTAGCAAGTAAAATATGTATTGACGTTTTATTAGTTTTCACTACATCAGCAATAGATATACACCTCTCACCATCATCACTATATATTATTGGCTTTTCTTTGTTTCCCACTATCTCAACAGAACTTATGATTGTCCCGTCAACAGTTCTTACTGTACACGCCATATTTCATCCCTCCTCAAAAAAAGTAATTAAAAGTTATTTTCCAAACGCTTTATCAAACACAACGTTATTTTCAGAAACAATTTTGCGCAAATTAATTTTTCGCTTATCTTCGGTATTCAGTACAATCTTCACTACTTTCCCGTCATTCCCCTCTTTCGTCACGACGTGGAGATTCAAGTCATGATAATACTTGGATTGCCAGACAACGTCTTCCCCGTCTTCTCTCTTATCGCACAAACGGGTATGCTCCTCTCCGTAAGTCCAATAGACCTCCACGAACTGGTCTTTATCCACAACCTCCCGCTTCTGCGGCCTAACAGGACACATTTGCATTGCCTTGCCGTCGACAAAAACTATAGCATTTCTAGAATCGGGAACTAAGCATTCTATTACGTACTCACCATTTTTCTCTTTAAGAGTACCTTCCGCCAACAGGTTCAAGCTCTTGCGGTCGTAAATTTTGTACGTGTGCATATTGAAATCCCCTTGTTTTTATTATTCCAAATGGCCGATTGGATACTTCTAAATTAATATATATTGGGGGTAGCCATAAAATGAAAAAAATGTTTTTTTGGTGCTTTAATTTACAGAGTATCTCGAAAAGCCACCCATAAAACGGTTGAGAATCGCTTATTTCGGTTGATTTTGCCTAATTATACCTCACCCTTCCGAATCTGTGGAATCCCTCCGTACCTCCGGCCGGTTTAGGTTATCATATCATCGACAACATATACATAGACCTCCGCACCTTAATCGGCTTTCTCCCTTTCGACCACGACAGCCGGCACTTGCTTTTCCAGTTGAACGTTGGCGCGGGGTGGGTATTCTGACCCCCGCCCACCCGTCGCCGGCAGTCGTGGCCGAAGTCAACGTAGCGGGGTAGCATATTTTCAAGCGGAGCGCAGGGCAATATTTTTTTTCACCCATTTGTTCGATTTTTTTGAGAGACTGTTTTTTGATTTTGTTAGTTTTCCTTTTCGTAAAATTCTTTTACTGCATTGTAAAATTTAATTCTGTTATTATAGTTTTCATCAGGAGTATTTGCAACGAAAATACTGTGATGTAGCATAGATTGCCTGTAACTCATAAAAGAGCTATGATCAACCATATCTCCTTTGCTGAATTCGCGAAAGGCCGAAACCGTAATATCAAACTTTCCACTTAAAATATACATTATAAGTTCTATCGTAACATCACTAATTGTATAATTAAACATTCCATCAAACATTTCCTTGACAAAAGTGGTATCCTTAACCTTTTCTATTAAGCATGGCATCATCTGGGGAGCCATAAGTGCCTTGCATATAGATTCCTCATTCTCAGGGACAAAATAACCACCTTGTCCATTAGGTATTATTATTTTACATTCGATATCTGGCGCGTGACCCGTCATTATAGTTACATACCTTAAACTGTCTAAAATGGACATCTCATTACAGTGAGATGACAACGATATATTTTCTGGCACAATATATTTAGTTTGCGTAAATAAAATAAAAAAAGAAAATATAATTATTTTTTTCATCATGGAAACACCTTCATATACATATCATTCTGTTTGTTTTTTCGCTTCTTCATAAATTTTCCTGACTGTATTGTAATATATCATTCTCCTTCTATAGTTCTCTTCCGACGCGTTAGTTTTGAAAACATGGGCATACGGCAGGTTGTACATACCACAACCAATGCCAAATTCATGTTCACAAAACTCCAAAATACTAAATTCGTAATTTTTTCCTAAAATATAAGCTGTCACGACTATCGCAATATCACTAAGTGTAAGTTTAATATTTCCGTAGTAGGCGGCAAAGGTGGTATCTTTAATTTTTTCTATTAGACAAGGTAGTATTTCATCTTGTTGTTTGTGATAATAAGCAGTTACTATTCTTTGGCATAAAGAATTTCCGTAATCGACATAAATACTATCTCCGATTACCTCCCCTTCATAGCATACATATTTTTCCGATGCCATATCAATGTACGCATTTACATATCTCAGCTGGTCTATGTGCATTGCATTACATCGAGCCATTAATGATATATCCTCTGAGATAATATATTTAGCTTGTATACATAAAATAAAACAAAGAAATATAAATAATTTTTTCATAATGGAAACACCTTCATATATATATATGCGTTTATACGATATGGCCGATTGGATACTTCTAATTAATATATATTTGGGGTAACCATAAAATGAAAAAAAAAGGGGGTTTGGTGCTTCAATTTACAGAGTATCTCGAAAAGCCACCCATAAAACGGTTAAGAATCGCTGGTTTCGGCTGATTTTGCCTAATTATACCTCACCCTTCCGAATCTGTGGGATCCCTCCGCACCCTAATCGGCTTCCTCCCTTTCGACCACGACAGCCGGCACTTGCTTTTCCAGTTGAACGTTGGCGCGGGGTGGGTATTCTGACCCCCGCCCACCCGTCGCCGGCTATCGCGACCGAAGTCAACGTAGCGGGGCAGCATATTTTTAAGCGGAGCGCAGGGCAATATTTTTTTTCACCCATTTGCGCTCCGCGTATATTATATTATGACTATGACTAGAAGAAAATTACCAATCGGCGGCGTGCAGACTTTCAGCGTTTTGCGCAGGGAGTATGACGTGTACATCGACAAGACCGCGCACGTCTATAAAATGGCGTCGCGCTACCGGGCCGTATTCCTGTCCCGCCCTCGCCGTTTCGGGAAATCGCTCTTATGCTCGACGATAGCGTCGCTATTCCACGCCGAAAAGGAGCTGTTTGAGAGTCTAGCGATAGCGGGGACGGATTGGGAGTGGAAGGTTCATCCGGTCATATATCTTGATTTGAGCGGGGAAGATTTTACTGATAACGGTGTGGAGGGGCTTTTTATCACGTTGGAACGTCAATTGGACGAAGTTTGTGACAATTGAAGAGTAGCGATATCGTCAAAATAGAAGAGGCGCAAATGAAAGCCGGCAGCTTCGCCGACTACAGGGACAACACGATTACGCTATTCCCGCTCCTCTATCAAGCCGGATACCT
>JAITFU010000069.1 GCA_031281125.1 Prevotellaceae bacterium
GGTTGGAAGAAATAGTCCTGAGAAGGTATGCCCCATGGTGACAAGTCGTATGCAATAGAGACTTTTGGTCCTGATACGCTATAATTTGCAGGGTTCAATATCAATTCGATAAGATTTCCAGAGCTGGGTAGTCCCTGCGATTCAACATATCCATGTACGAACACTCGATATGGATTATTTGGATCAGCAACCATGGTTACTGTACCTTCTTCTTCCCAATCATCAGATACATAGTCATATGTACCTACTAACATGGAAGGCTCAAAGAAACAAATAACAGGTATGGCAGCAGCGGCTGTAGAGCGTGTTGTAACTCCGTTCTTTATGGTTAAGACATATAGTAAGAATACATCTCCGGTATGATAGTTACTTTCAGATATTCCTAATGCCTTAAGTACTTCTGTACACGTTACCTTTATTCCGGTGACAGGGAGAGACACCTCTTTAACAATGGCGCTTTTACCATTGTTTACCACTTCGATTGCCGCTTTATCCACCACGTCGCCGGGGGCCAAAGAGACATCAAATTGTATAAAACTCGCCTCAATATTATCGGTAAAGTAGGGAGGAACAGGTTCCGACATAATCGGAACAACAAATTGACCTCTGTCTTTTACCGGATTAATGTTGGTGTTTTCGCAGCTTACTCCAATAAGCAGAAAAGCAGCTACAATAAAAAATAATTTTTTCATTTCATTCATACATTTATGATTATTAACGTGAGCCTCCTGCCCACCATACATTTTCGGAATAGACATAGCTACCGTCACCGTAGGCGGTCCGCACATTGACGTTGGTTGTTACATCTTCAGATCCATAGCTGAACCGCAATGGAAATTTGAGCGGATTATCCAAAGGAATGATGTCGCCCTCTCCCATTGCTTTTAGACGTCTATAGTCGCAATAAGTTTCGGAAGCTTCAATTTCGTAGAGACCAATGTATTTTTGCATCATAATCTCCTTAATGGCACCCGATTGAGTGGAGAGTAAAGGTTGAACACTTGCTGCAAAATAGTCATCAGCTTCAGCAGCAGTAAGTCCTACATTTGTAAAGCAGGTGGTAACGGCCTTTTTAAGAGCGGCCGAAGCGTTGGACAAATCGTTTTTACGTGCGTATGCTTCTGCTTTCAGAAACTCTATCTCGTGATAGCTCATTACATAAATAGGTGCAGTAACCACGGAGAGTGCAGAGAGTCCATAAAAACCTTGAACTTGATCCGGGGACCCGTTAGGGGCAAACTCAATCACACGAGCGCCGATGTATGGTTTAAAAAACACATCAGCACGAGGATCGTCTTTGTCTTCTAATTTATCTAATAAACTTTGGCTCGCGCCAAAATAGTCTCTGTCAACAAAAAACCTGTAAAAAGAATTTGGGAAAGATGCGCTGCATTTAATGACTGCCTCTTCACTTTTACTTGCAAAAGACTTGTTGGCGGCGCTAATCACAGCATCGTAATTAGGACTAATTTTTGATAACCGCATGGCATAGCGAGCTTTGAGTCCATTTGCCAATTGGAGCCAACGACTTGCGTTTCCTGAGTACATAATGTCCTGTGCGCCAATGGCAGGTACGCTGGTTGGTTTTTGCAAATTATCAATGGCATCATCAATAAACTGATTAACAACATTATAAATATCTGATTGTTTATCTAATTGAGGTGTCCAAAAGATGCCGGGTTGCAAGGCTTCTGTCCAAGGTACGTCACCCATCATGTCGGTGAGTGAGGCTAAGTTGTAGGCTGTTAATAACTGAGCCATACCCAAAACAACGGTATTGTTTGGTTCATTTCCATCAGGAGAGCATTTTTCAATAATGGTTTTTAAATTCCATAAATTAGAGTAGATGGTATTCCAAACATTGTTGTAGGTCATAGCGCTTGATGGCTCGCCCAATCTCATCTCTGCGTTATACATTTGGTTCCATATTCCTACGTTGTATTCGATATAAACCGAAGCGTAAAGAGCAAAATCACCGGCAGCAACGCTAAAGGCAGATCGGTTGATCATATCGGTGATGATTAACCTTGCCGCCACATCTGTTGGGTTGTTTACATTTTTGTTGATTTCATACATTATATCTTCTGAGCAGGAAGAAATTCCCACAGAGGCCAACAATATGATGATAAAAAATTTTGTTTTCATATTCTGCAAATGTTAAAAATTAATATTAATCCCAAATCCGAAGCTTCTGGTTTGGGGCAGAGAGAAACGCTCAAAGGCGCCCATCATATTGTTATTGCCTTGAGAAGCTTCCGGGTCGGCGTATGGCAATTCTGTCCAAAGCAAAAGATTGCGTGCAAAGGCAGAAACAGCCACGTCAATTTTTGGGAAAATGGATTTTGGGAATACGTATCTAAGTGACAGCTCCCTTAGTTTGATAAACGAGTTTCCGTAAACATATCCGGCGGAATAGTTACCGATTACATTTGAAAAAAGCATTTCGTATGCGTCCGGATCATTTGGCCCACCCCGTACAATGTCGTTAGGAGTTCCATCTTTTTTATAACCATCGTAAACAAAAGTAGAGGTTCTGTCTTCTGTCCTTTTTGAAACTCCGTACATATCATTTAGGCCGTTAAGACCTGAATACATGTGTCCACCTTGTTTCCATTCAAAAGTAGCTCCTAAAGAGATCCATTTGTAACTGAGCATAGTGTTTAATCCAAGAATAAAATCGGGAGCAACTTTGCCGATCTCGCCCGGCTCTCCGGCCATAGGCATACCATAAGTCATACTGCTTGGATCCTCATCAACCAAAACTCTTCCCTTATCGTCCCTAATCCAGGTAGTTCCATAAATAATCGGATATGATGATCCGATGCCTGCACGAACCTGAGGCTCCGTAAATCCACCTAAGAAAATCGACTCAACTCCCTCTCTCAATGAGACCACTTCGTTCTTCATTTTAGTAAAGTTTACACTCAAATCCCAACGAAAATCGTTTGTTTGTATAGGAGTACCATTCAAAGCAAGTTCGTGGGTGTTGGTCTTCATCTGTCCGCCATTTGTCACCATTGATGAGGCACCGTTTGATCCTGGTAGAGGTACCGCAAAAATCTGATCCACCGTATTTTGATTGGCATAAGTATAATCAATACCAATCCTGTTTTGGATGAAGTTTAACTGAACGCCCACTTCCCAAGTCTTTGTGTTTTGAGGATGCAAATTGGGGTCATATACATAGTCGCTCTTCACATACGTGCCCACGCCGTTTAAAGGATAAAGGATTGGGGCATTTTTCCACCAACTCCCACCATATCCGGGTTGATAATAGTAAGACTCATAATATCTTGAAGATGCAGCTCCAACTTCTGCGTATGAAGCCCTTAGTTTACCAAAACTAAACCAGTCAAATTTCCTGAAAGCGTCCAATTCGGAAAAAAGAAAGCCAAGCGATACAGATGGGTAGAAAAAGTTGCGATTATTTGGTGGCATGGCAGAAGACACATCTTGCCTTGCAGTAGCATTCAAATAGATCATATTTAAATAAGATAGAGAGGCGCTACCAAAGAAACCAACTGTACGGGACTGCGATACGCTTTCAAATGTTTGCTGGGTGGTGGTATTTTGAATATGGTTCCAACCTCCAAAATTAAACGTATCTCCTGACTCTGTGTAATCTTTCCAATAGCTATGATCCAATTCATTACCAACGATCAGATTAAAATCAAGTTCAGGAGAAATTTTCCAATCGTAGTTTGCAGTTATTAGTGAGTTGTAGTTAAATAGGGTACTCCCGTAGTCATCAATGTAACCAGCGCCACCGGAGTGACCAAACCCCATAATATCCTTGTAATGAGTTGTAAACGAATCGACACCTAATTGATATTTTAAGGTAAGTTTATGATCATCTGCTAATTGAGTAGAATACTGAACATACATATTTCCAAAGAAACGATCGGTACCCTCGTTAAAGGTATTGTTGTATTGTACCCAGTAAGGGTTGTCAAAGGTCAAACTCCTGTAATAGATCTGTGAATAAGGGTCGCCGGGAACGTGGTAAGGGATGCCCTTTAAGTTATAGCTTGGTGGGGCTGCAATTACACCGGCCAAAGCGCCATCGTTTGCTCCGGATAGTTTGTCGATATTATTTCTCATAAAGTTTGAACTAAACCCTACTGTAAAAGCATTGTTCAGTTTTTTTTCTGCACTTGCTTTTGCGTTCCACTTTTGCATACCGGTATTAAGCGCAATACCTGTTTGGTCGTTGTAGGAAATACCCATGGCAAAATGGCCGTTGGTCTCTGCACGTGATAACGAAATCGAAGAAGTGGACTGAATACCGGTTCTAAAGTAATCGTTCCAGTTGTCGTAGGTTTGAGGTTTAACATAAGTCTTTCCTTCTTCTAATCCGGCCCTTACCAATTGGGGTACTTGGTATTTACCGCTGTAAACCGACTTGTTTCCGCCCAAAACGGGGTGGTCGGGCATACTTGACAAAAGAGGACCCCAAGCCATAGAACTGGTGCCGTTAGTTGGAAATACGCCGCCATTGCCTTGGGTATAGAGTTGCTGGTATTCGGGGGAACGAGATACCATATCAAAACTGACAACTTGAGTAATGCTTACATTTGTTTTGCCAACAGTTTGTCCCTTACCACTTTTAGTAGTAATAATGACAGCTCCGTTAGAAGCGCGAAGCCCGTAAAGAGCCGCAGCAGCTTGTCCCCTTAATATATTGATCGACTCAATATCGTTGGGGTCAATGTCAATCGCACGGTTGGTAATATCAGAGCCGGTTACACTATTGCCGGTACTGTATGGAGCTGTACTTGAAACAGGCATACCATCAATTACATACAAAGGAGTGTTGTTTCCGGTGAAGGAACGAGCCCCCCTGATAACGATTTGAGATGAAGCGCCTGGCATACCGCTCGATGTTTTTAATTCCACGCCCACAACTTTACCTTGCAGTGACTTAGTCAAGTCGGCATTACCGGTCATGTTTAGTTTTTCTCCTTTCACATCTTGTGTGGCGTATCCCAGAGATTTCTTTTCTCTTGAAATACCTAAAGCAGTCACCACCACCTCTTGTAAGGTGGTTGAAGAGTTCATGATAACGTTGATAATGGAGCGCCCCTCTACAGGTATTTCTTGTGCAGTCATCCCTATGAAAGAGAAAACCAATACTGCATCAGTTGGCGCTGTCAAAACAAACGTTCCGTCATTTAACGTGGTAGTCACCGTATTGGTGCCCTTCACTACAATAGTGACACCGGGTATTGGTGAATTGTCCATCGCATCTGAAACGGCTCCTCGAATCTGTATGTTTTGTCCAAATAACTGGAGAGAAACAAAACAGATCAGAAGAGTCAAAATAGTTCCGATTTTTTTCATCATTTAGATATATTTAAAGGTTAATAAATAGTATTCCAACCGGCAAAGTTAATGATTTTTTTAATTCCACCCAAGAATCTGATTAAAATCGTATTCACTTGGATTGGCCACATATACTTTAGCAGCAGAATAATCGTCTTTGGTAATGTAGTGCAGCAGGTTATTAAAGACCATGTTCACTCTGTCGCACTGCATATTCACTCCCCTTGGCAATATCTTTCCGGAAATAGTATCTTGAATATCTTTAAGATAGAGCGGTTTTACTTCGCCGTCTGTATCTAAATAGACCAAACAAGCGGTGATACCTTTTGTAAACAGGCTATGCACACCGATTCCAAGATGAGTGCAATAGACTAAGTCATACGCAGTAGGGATGCCACACCTAACTTCATATCCAATCTCTACCGGACGTGTTTTAATCTTTATCTTTAAGGCAGAGAGTTTTTTCTCCAATAGTTCGTTAAACAAATGAGCCTTTGATAGTTTGCCTAATTCCGGATGTCCATGATCATCGTAAGAGAAGTGAACGCCGGTATTTTTAAGGTCTTGGTCCGATAAAAAATGAAATACGCCTTCGGAGACAACAATGGCCCCGTAGTTAATTCCCAAAATTTTTCTTTTGATAATTGAGGAGACGGCCATATTCACAATTTTTTCTACAGTAATGTCGGTTTTGTTAAACATCTCGGGAATGACAATCATGGGATAGTGGCATGATGAACCAATGCCAAGCGCCAAGTGCCCTGCGGAGCGTCCCATGGCCGAAACCACAAACCAGTTTCCGCTGGTGCGGGCGTCTTCCATCACAATTGCGCCAATATGCGCGCTCTCCGCCAACGCAGAGTGGTAACCAAATGTGGGAATGTCATGCGGTAAAGGAAGGTCATTGTCAATAGTTTTGGGCACATGAATATTAGCAATTGCATAATTCTTTTGTTGTAAGAACTTTGCAATCCGATTGGCCGAAGAAGCGGTATCGTCTCCCCCAATGGTCACCAATAACTTGACGTTGTTCTTTACAAAAAAATCGAGGTTAAAACGATTCGAAAAGTCATCTTCGCTTGGCTTAAACCTGCTCATCATCAGGAAAGAACCACCGCGGTTAAAGATTTGGTCGGCAAGTACAAAGTCAATTTCAGTACAACGAGGTTGTGCCGAAAAGAGTCCTTTGTATCCTTCATGTAGGCCAAGAATACGGTATCCGTCTTTGATAAATGTTTTGGCAATACTTCCTACAACAGTGTTGATTCCGGGGGCCGGGCCGCCGCCGCATAAAATGGCAATGGATTGATTCATATAAATAGATGGTTTGAATATTGGGTGCAAAAGTAGCAATAAATAAAAAAATACGTAAATTTGTAAGATTTTTTTTGACATGAATTTTCAACAGGCACAAATCAGAGCTGCGTATCTTAGGGCAGAAATTCAATCTCATAACATTCATTATTATGTTGATAACAACCCTATTATTACCGATTTCGAGTTCGATTTGCTGATGCAGGAATTGGAAGGGATAGAAAAGAAATTTCCTGAACTGACAACATTGGATTCTCCTACCGTGAAGGTAGGTAATGACCTCTCCGGAGAACTATCGCAAGTTGTACACAAATATCCAATGATGTCGCTCAGCAATACATACTCAACAGATGAGTTAAATGATTTTTTTCAAAGAGTGAATAAAAATATTGTAGATGAGCAAGTTGAATATGTTTGTGAACTTAAATTTGACGGCACGGCTATTGGGCTGACATATCTAGAAGGCGTGTTACAAAGGGCAGTCACACGCGGTGACGGGGAGAGTGGCGATGACGTAACAGCCAATGTACAAACCATTCAGACAATTCCGATTCGTCTGTCAGGGGACAACATACCAAAGCAGTTTGAGATTCGTGGCGAAATATTTATGCCCTATCATGCTTTTGAACGACTTAACAACGAGCGTGAAGCCATTGGTGAACAACCATTTGCCAATCCTCGAAATGGTGCTGCGGGTTCAATCAAACTATTGGACAGTACGGAAGTGGCGCGGCGCGGCCTCGACTCATTTTTCTACCATCTTTTGGGACACGATTTGCCATTTGACACTCATTACCAAAGTTTGGTGCATGCCAAAAGATGGGGATTCCCCGTTTCGGAGTTTTATAAAAAATGTAGGACACCGGAAGAGGTTTTTGCCTATATCAAATATTGGGAAGATGCTAGAAAATCATTACCTTACGCCACAGACGGAGTGGTCATTAAAGTCAATTCGTTTTCCCTTCAACAGCGTTTGGGTATCACATCCAAATCGCCACGATGGGCGGTGGCTTACAAATTCAAAGCCGAGCAAGCGGTGACAACACTTTTCTCGGTCGACTTTCAGGTTGGACGTACCGGCGCCATCACTCCGGTTGCCAACTTAGAACCCATACTGCTGGCCGGTACAATGGTAAAGCGCGCTTCGCTACATAATGCCGATCAGATGGAGCTTTTGGACATTCGTTTAAACGATACAAAAAAAGAA
>JAITFU010000170.1 GCA_031281125.1 Prevotellaceae bacterium
TATAAAAAACCTTATCCCCATTGATTTGCCTTCTCCTTGTGTCGGAGAGCAGAGCCAAGAGGGCTAAATCATTGCAATGCAAAAGGTGGGATGCATCCTTAACGTTCAGGCGTTCTCCATCTTCTACTTTGCGGACAATGTCAGGAGCCACAGCCCTGGATATTAGAAGCGATCTTCGTCAGACACCGTCAGTTTTTTACGCCCGCGACGACGACGAGCAGCCAACACCCTGCGACCGTTAGGTGTTGCCATACGCTCGCGAAAGCCATGTTTGTTGCGGCGCTTGCGTTGAGAGGGTTGAAAGGTCCTTTTCATTATGAATATACTTTAATAATAAATCTAAAAAACGGGCTGCAAAGGTAGTGATTTTATTTTAATTTGCAAATTCGTATGTGAACAATCTTTTTCTCTTCAAAAAATGGTTCTGTAAACCATTGAGATATAGGTTGTATATCAATCAAATCGCGTTTGATTCTATGGGCCTTTACACACGCTTCTACCTCCATATCTAAATTGCCCCCTTTTAGGCATATCAACCCCTTATCGGTTTTGTTCTGCACCCATGAAACCAACTTATCAAGAGGAGCTACCGCGCGAGTCAGGGCGTAGTCAAACGAGGAGGTTACCTCTTCTGCCCTCACCTGCTTTGCCAACACATTGGTTAATCCCAACATTGTCACCACCTCTTTAACAACAAAGATTTTCTTTGCAATCGAGTCACAAAGAAAGAATTGCGTCTCAGGAAAAAGAATGGCCAAAGGAATTCCCGGAAATCCGCCGCCCGTTCCTACATCCCACACCCGTGCGCCCTGCCCAAAATCGATGTATTTAGCAATGGATAAGGAGTGCAGAACGTGACGCAGATAGAGATGGTCAATATCCTTGCGGGAGATGACGTTAATCCGATCGTTCCACAGCAGGAGCGCGTTGTGTAGTGCGGCAAGTTGCTGTTGCTGCAAATCCGTCAGATGAGGAAAGTAGTGGGTTATGAGTTGATGATCCATTTTGATAACAGCTCTTTGGCTCGGTGAATCCTTATCTTTACGGTACTTTTGGGAATGGAGAGCGTTTGCGCAATCTCTTCGTAGGCATAACCATTGAGGAAACGGAGGCGCGCAGGTTCGCGATAGATGGGCGTAAGCCGATCAATATGGGTAAGCAAAAGTGCAGATTGTTGGGCAGCAATCAGCTCCGTCTCGGGGTTAGAGAGGTCGGGGATATCTTCTGTACTGTGGGAATCAAAAGGTTGAGAGAGACTGCGAAAAATGAGGGCACCCGACCTCTGTTTTCGAACAAAATCGATACAGGCATTTTCTGCAATTGCATGGAGCCAGGTAGAAAAAGAAAACCGGGGATTGTAGCTATCCAACTTACTGAATGCTTTCCCAAATATGACCAAAATGAGCTCTTCGGCCTCGTCACCAAGTGAGAAATGGTGCTGAATATAGCTCTTTAGCGCTCCTTTGTGGCGCAACATCAACAGAGAGTAGGCGTATTGACTTCCTTCCAAGGCAAAGGCCACCAAATCACGGTCATGTTGTGGAATGTGCTGCATAATTATCTAAAAATCCGACGTAGGTTGACTACAGGAAAGATAAAATCCCAAAATAAGAGAGCAAGTGTCATCCCTCTATCATTCAACTTCTTCTTGACACGTAGGTAGAGAGTGAGTACAGAAATTTGTCGAATAACCAGCATGGAGCCAAAGAAAATGCAGAGCTGTGGAGAGGAGTGAAAAAAGAGAAAAAAGGCCAGACCAATAGAGAGATAGAAAAGCAGGCGTACAGTAGTTTCGGCCAACATAGGAACCTTAGGCCCCTTGGGACTCATGGAGATAGAGCGTTTTGTTATCCTTCTATGGAGCTTCCAAAGTCGGCAATTGATCTTCAAACGGGAGTGGGTTACGCCGGAGGGTAAGGTGCAGATGGCGCAATTGCGTTTGTTGGACACCGCAGCAATGAATACGCGAAGTGGAGCGTGGACTCTTGTCAAGCGCACATTAAAACCGTTGTGGTCGTAAAAAAGAGACTTCTTAAAGAGCACGTTGGACCCTACTCCGGTGTAGGGACGTCCGTTTGCCGCCCTTCCCATATAATGCAAAGCGTGCATGAACAAGTCGCAACGTTTCCACATTGGAGACTTTTGGTAGGTAGTGTGGCCAAGAACAATCTCTTTCTCTTGGTTGTAAAAGAGGGCCATGGAGCGAATCCACTGAGTATCTTTGACATGACAATCTGCTTCGATGCAAAGAATTACATCATATTTAGCCGCACGTATCCCCATTCCTAAAGCGATGGAGGGAGATCTACCAAAACGATCGTCTGTGCTTGTAGTACGCACCTGTAAGTGTGGATATTGTTCCTGAAGTACGCTTAGGAGGATTTCAGAATTATCCAAAGAACGGTCGTTTACCACCACCACTTCGTAACAGGGATACTCTTGCTGAAGCAAAATGGGAAGCGTTCTCCTCAATTCTTTGTATTCGTTGGTGGCGCAGAGTACCACAGAAACAGAAGGCAACGTATCGTCTGCACGTTTTGGTGCAAGGTTTTTGGCGCGTATGGGTTGCAGATAAACAACCATACGATAGACCCAAAGAAAGAGAAACAGTATGAAAACCAAAAGGATAAAACTCCATTGGAAGGGGGTACATACCGATAAAAAGTCGCTCATAATGTCTGCAAATATAACAAATTAATGCGCTTCGAGCCAATGATTGCCCACACCGCAATCGGCAATAAGAGGAACGCTAAGCGACACACTCTGTTCCATAAGGGTTTTGACGATAGATATAAGTTCTTCTTTTTCAGGAATAAAGAGATCAAAGACCAACTCGTCGTGCACCTGTAGGATCATGCGGCTACGCAACTTGTTTTGTTCTATCTTTTTGCTGATATTAACCATAGCAATTTTAATAATGTCGGCGGCGCTTCCTTGGATGGGCGCATTTACCGCATTCCTTTCTGCCAAACTTCGGATGGTGTTGTTTCTGGAGTTGATGTCCGAAAGATATCTTCTTCTGTTCATTAGTGTTGTAACGTATCCTTTCGCTTTGGCGCTCTCGATTTGGGCATCGATATACTCCCTTACCTTAGGATACATCAAAAAATAGCCGTCAATCAACGCTTTTGCTTCTGTTCGTGAAATGTGCAACCGTTGCGCAAGTCCAAAAGAGGATATTCCATAGATAATGCCAAAGTTGGCTGTCTTTGCTCGGTTGCGCTGTTCACGTGTCACCTCATCAAGAGCAACATTAAAAATCTTGGCAGCCGTGGCAATATGAATATCTTCTCCTTTTTGAAAAGCGTCAATAAACGATTGATCTTGACTTAAATGCGCCATAACACGCAATTCGATTTGAGAGTAGTCGGCAGAGAGGAGTTGGTAGTCGGCAGATCGGGGTACAAATACCCTGCGAAGCTCTTTTCCTCGTTCTTCTCTAATTGGAATATTTTGCATATTAGGCCGTTGGGAGCTTAAACGTCCGGTGGCGGTAAGGGTTTGGTTAAAGGTGGTATGGATTCGTCCGGTGGTACGGCTCAAAAGGCCCGGCAATGGGTCTATGTAGGTGGAGAGGAGTTTGTTTAAAGAGCGATACTCAAGAAGAAGGGGAATTATCGGGTGTTTGCTTTCTAAGGAAAGCAGCGTCTCTTCGTCTGTGGCGTACTGCTTGCCGGGGGTTAACTTGGCGTTAGGATCCAACTTGAGTTTTTCGAACAATACAATACCCAACTGTTTTGGAGAGGAGATATTTAGTGTCCGGTCTCCGCACAAATCCCGTATTTGTTGTGACAGAGCATTCAGTTCAAGCAGACATTCGTTTCCATACCTCTGTAAACGAGGCGTATCCAACTTGATGCCTTCTGCCTCCATTTGTACCAAAACGGAGGTCAAGGGCATCTCCACTTGGGTGTAGAGCAAAGTCATGTCTTTTTCCTTGATCTCCTCCCAAAGGATTGGTCTAATGGCCATTGCAGCG
>JAITFU010000002.1 GCA_031281125.1 Prevotellaceae bacterium
CCGATTCGTTGCAAGGTAGAAGTTCCGGTACTGAGTTTGCCCTAAAAGCTGCCAATTATATTGCCGCTCAATGGGAAGAGATAGGAATCACTCCATGGGACGGCAACTCGTATTTTAAACCATTTAGTGGAGGTCGATTTAATAACCTGATTGGTGTTATCAAAGGGAATCATCCCACATTAAAAGACGAATACATTGTGGTTGGAGCACATTACGATCATCTCGGTACAAAATTAAAAGATAATGGTGAGATGGTTGTCTATCCCGGAGCCGACGACAATGCATCGGGAACAGCCGTGATTACCGAATTGGGTAGAAAACTTTTGGAAATTCAAACAACTTTAAGCAGATCAGTTATTTTGGTCGCTTTTGACGCGGAAGAGACAGGATTAAACGGTTCCGGAAACTTTGTTTATAATCCTCCTTTTCCCATTGAGCAGATAAAGTTAATGTTTAGTGTTGATATGGTAGGGTGGTATAAGACAAGTGGTTATGTCAAGTATGAAGGAAGCGGCACCATCAGAAACGGCGAGTCGTTACTCAGAAGTCCCTTGCTGATTCCGGAGGGATTGGTGGTCAAAACCCAAAATTTTGAAAAAAGCGTCTTTACAGCCACAGATACCCAAGAGTTTGCCCAACACCGCATTCCCACTTTGGCAGTAACCACAGGCCTCAAGTCGCCTTACCACAAGCCCGGCGATAAAGCGGAACTAATTGATTATGATGGTATGACATTGATAACGGAACACTTGACCAATGTGGTTCATGCTTTTTCCGCAGACGAAGAGTATGTGGCTTCGGGCAAGTTTGCGGCCAAGCATGGCCATCCGTCTGTGTTTAATTTTGGTATAACTGCCTCTTTTGGTTCCAATCATCATCACTACACAAAAGGTGCTTTGGATGGCAAAACTGCAGGAGCTTACGGAATCGGGCTATCAGCAACCATAAATATGCATCTATTGGCCATTCGTCCCGAACTCCATTACAACTACATTATGGCCAAACATCCGGACGGAAAACTCACTACCCACAACCTCACCGTTCCGTTGAACATAGTGTTGCAGTCACCACGCTCATCTCCTGTTGGTTTGGACGTTTTTGTTGGCCCTTACTACAGTTATCACTTTGGCGGTTGTTTGGACAGCTCATCCCTCGATTTCACAAACCTCTATCGCCAAGATGAGATGGGAATCAACTTTGGCTTTGAGTTTCGCTTTGCGGTTATTCGCATAGGCGTTACCAGCAGACATGAATACACAAACCTAAGTCGCACAACAAACCAGGATGGAGCCTATATTCGCAATCGATCCGTTTTTACAACACTAAGTTACGTGTTTTAGCGTTTGCTCATTAGAAAGTACTTCCCCTTACAGAGGTGTTGTTGGCACCTTTAATCTTTGCGTTACTTAGCCCCGTTCTCCTTTTAACAAAATCGTCAACTTTTCGCATATTGTCCGTTGTTGATTTTGTCTCCTTTTCGTGGTGGTGGCGGGCGCCTTTGTTTCGGTATCTAGCATACATTATACCGTAATAGACAAATCCGGCAGTTAAAGAGATCCAACTAAAATCACCGTCCCCATCATCCGCATTAAAGAATGGCCTGATCAATATCCAAAGAATAATGCCAATCACCTCTACTATAGCGGATACTCCCAATAATTTTGGTGTATGTATAGGTACGCTTCCCATCGTCTCCTTTGTTCGTGCATTTACCGCTACATAATGAAGCATATTTTTCTTCTTTTGATGATAACTATACAACCAAACAGGCAAATAGGCAGCTTTCCACTGTTCTCCTTTCACTTGCAACTCTTCTTTGGTCCAGGCAACACCCCTGTCATAATGTTTTAATGTTTCGTTTGCGCTAAAACGAGCAATATCTTTTGCTTGTGTGTTTACCTTACCTTGCAGGTGTTCAACATTGACATCCCTTTTTTCTGATGAATAACCTCTTAGATAGTTCGCGTTCCACTTGGAACAATTTTCGGTATCAAAAGGCATAATCGAGTTTATAATGTTGTTGGTTTTGTTTTTTGCCTTATTGTCCAACTTATCGGCGCTTGACTCGACCGTCAATCCTTCGACAATTATATCAAATTCACGTTCAACATTATATAAATCAGCATCATAGCGCGTTTCTTTGTTTTTTCCGCTACCTACGGTATATCTCCTCACTTCGTGCTCGCCCTGACCAATAAGGTTTGAGTGCGCGTTGATGTCAACAACCATGTAGGGCAAATAGACCCCCATCACATTATCAGAAGAAAACTCCAGTTTGAATTGTGGGTGGGCAAAAAACTTGCGCTTTCCTACAAATTTTTCGATAAATGTTTTTGCCTCTTCTCTCTTTATGGAAAAAGGTAAAACAACATCGGGAACAGCTCCATTTGGGATTTGTTGATTGATAGATAACGTATTGCGACACCAGTGGCACCTTGCTTGGGTTGCCTCGGATGTATCAATTACCACCTCGGCACCACAACTGCTGCATTTGAAAGTCATCACTTCGTCTGTGCCGGGGATAATATCTGTTGCACCTGAGCCGATTACCGTTCCAGTCAACTTACTGATGTCGCTTTCCATACCGGTAATTTTTTCCGGCGCAAATTCGTGCCGACAATAATTACACCTTAAAAGTCCGGTATTCATGTTCAATGAAATGTCGGTGGCTCCACAACTTGGACATTTATTTTGTCCATCTTTTACCCCTTCATTCGTTTGCACGATTTTAGGGCCACCTGTGATATCGTCGTTTGTTTGAACGATTTCAGGTTCAAATGGAGGTGGCGCGGGAGGGATATTCAATTCGTTATTCTCGTCCATAATAATAGTTTTTTCAAATTATAATTACATAACCGGAGGGGGCGGAGGAGGGGGAACTGCGCCAAAGAGTACTGCTAACGCGGGGACTGTACCTGCACCGGCCCAACCGGGCATTCCGGCGCACCATACCATGGTATCGGGCATCACCTGTCCCATAGACGCCATCTGTTGCAATTGTGCCACGGCAAAGGGTCCTTGTTGTGCTCCACCTATCATGGCGTGAAACATTTGTTGTTGGGGCGGCATTGGCGGAGGAGGTGTAAACTGCTGTTGTTGCGGCTGTTGCATGGATTGATTTTGAATAAACTGTGATTGAGGCGTAGCACCTTGCTGTTGGGTAGCACCCATCATATTTCCGGCTGCGCCCATACCCATTCCCATAAATGCCATTCCCATTCCGCCGCCACCGGCGGGATTTTCGCCTGCTGCCTGCATTCCGCGTGCAACCGATTGTTGCATAAATGAAGCCCCGCGGGCACCCGACAAAGCGTCTGCTTTTTTGACATCGCTTAACAGGGCCTTTGTATCGTCGTCGTATTCAATGGCTACCAAAGCAACCTTAATGATTTCCAATCCACGATCGCTCTTCCATTGGTAACCCTCTTCAACGGCATACGTCAACGATTGGGCAAAACCAATTTGGTCGCCCTGAATTTTGGTGATGCGGTTGCCCTTGCTCGGGTCGTTGGTATAATTTGAAAATGCTGCGGAGAGGCTGCCTACCACTTCATTAAAGAGTTGTGCTCCGGCATCGTTATCCATATCGGCAAAATCAAATACCGGTGCGTCAGGTTGCAGGTACTTGGCAGGAACAAAATTCTTGACAAAGAGTATAGGGTCAACAATTTTCATTGTATAGGTGCCTCTTGTCACCGCTCCGACTTGGGCGCCCAAATAGGCATCGTCCCAATATATCTCCGATTGCGTTCCAAATCTATTGTTTGGAATCTCCTTTAAATTAACGTAAAACGCCAATTGTTGCGCCCCCGGCTGTCCGCCAAATTTGAACCTTTCCCATGAAGTTCCTAACGTTGATCCAAAAAAACCATCTCCGGAAAATAGAGACCTTGAATTGGGATCGTTTGACCTGTATTCAAATCCGCCCGGCTCTGCAACGAGGGCTGTAATTGCACCTTCCTGCATGAGGATGAGGGCAGTACCTTCCGGCACAACAATTTTGCTGCCGTTGGTGATGATGTTTTTTGAACCTTTTGTGTTTGAGCCTCTATCTGCGTTTTGCCCTTGCGGCACTGCTTCAAATAGTGCTGCCGTACCGGGTACGCCCGGTTTGGGCAAAAGAAAATCTTTCCATTGGTCGGCAAATGTGCCGCCGAGTGCTCCTGAGAATGCTTTAATAAGTCCCATAATTCTTTCTTTTTTAATAATTATTAATTGTTTGTATTATATGTCTCATTTGTTGTGCCGGCAATCATCGGGTGCCTTACCGGTATAACCCCGCAAATGTACAACTTTTTTTAATGCAAAAGTCTGTTACGATTTCTCTTTTGCCTTTTTCTTCAAAAGCCATATTCCTGCAAAAGAAATCACCAATAGGATAATGCCAATCAGGGGCCGATACCAGAGCCACGATATGGCAATGATGATGAGCGACCAAGCTCCGCCAACGATTGCACACACCAATCCCACGCCTGCACCCACAATATTCCCCAGAAAAGGCAACACCTTAAAGATGGCAGGCAAGATGCTAAACATTGACTTGAGTCCGCCAATCACCAAAAAGAGACCTACAAAGCGAAGAATCCACGTCCACATCTTGTTGGACGAATGGGCATCTGCAAACATGTTTTGGGCGCTCACCGATCCCATCTCAACCGCTGAAAAGGTTTTTCCGTTTTTGGCAACATAGTGCTCAAAAGTATTATTGACCACCTTACCCATGATCGATATTTGGGCAGGAACCACCTTGGTAATCATTACCCTAACATCGCCAACACTTGGGGAAGAAGACGATCTCCCATAATAGACTGTATTCCCAAATACCGCTACGTCATCTTCTTGCGGCACATGAACATCTACTGGAACATTTCCGCGAATCGATTTGATCATAAAGGCTGGCAATTGGTAACCGCCAAAGGATACTTTTTGGGCATATATTGTCTGTGCTTCCACGTTTTTCCGTACAAAATTGGACGAGTAGTAAGAGGGGTCCTCAAAATTTGCCGAATTGATTGGTTTGGACACCCATTTTAAATCATAATAGTAGGTAGTGACCGTCTCTTGGCCTCCGCCAATACGGTCTCTTGTAGTGCTTTCTGATCGTTCTTCGTACTGGTAATACTCCACCTCGCGTTTAAGTGCAATTGCCTTTTCGGTCACGCCATAGTCGTTATCCACAAGTATATCCTCAGTGTCTGCAAAGGCGATTGCATGAATAAGACTTCCGTTAAGACTTGGGTCTAAACTTGATACGTCTTCCACAATAACTGCTGCCGCTTCCGCTTCCAAAAGCGATGCTTTTGTTCTTACAAAGTTTCCTTCGTTCCAAAAAAGGAGGATGGTTCCTGCGATAAACAACAGAAAACCGGTTGCGATTCCTTTAAATGAGCCGGTCAACCTTTGACCGTAACTCGTTCTTGTTGTAGTTTGATATGCCATATAATTAATTATTTAATGTTTTTTAAGGATAAGTAAGCTCTTTAACCACATCGTACTCTCCCAAGCCCTCTAAAAGAACCGTGTAAAGCCAAAATACATCACGTTCGCCAAGAAACTCCTCTTCCATCTCGCTGTATGTCAATTTTTTGCCATTGTCTCCAATACCTCTGAAACAACTGTCTCCTCTTAGGTACCACCTGCGCTCTGTTTTGACATTGTTATCATTTTTGGTGGTGATGTTGTGTATAAACGATAGACGTCCATCTAAAAAATAGTACTCAATATGCTGAGTTGTAGCGTATCGCTCAAAAGTTGTGACCATCTTTTCCAATCCGCTACGGGAGTAGTAGAACAGAATATCGGCACCCCCTTCAAGGACGAGGGGGTGTTTATTTTCGATATATTCCCAATTCACCATGGCATTAATGCGGTCAATGTTGGGCTGAATCACATTTCGCAAATACTTCTCTGTCTCTGCGTTATCATCGGTTATTTCTATATTCATAAAGTCGTATCCGGCCCGCTTATAGAGGGTATAGTTATTCTTACCGTTGTAACGGGCGAGCATCACGCAACTCCACGACATAGCCGGCGAAGCCATAATCGTTACATTGCCATTATGTTCCACCATCAATTTGTAGCTCCAGTAGTTACTATTTTCATCAAACGCATCTTTATCAAACAGAGAAGGATGCAGAAGTGTAAAGGGGAGATTGTTTGGGTCGGCCGGATAGGATGGCGGGACATTCGCCTGTATCATCCAAATTTGGCTATCTCTCTCAAAATCATCCGACTCATCAGGTGATCCAAGCCAAAGGAAATAACCGACATTAGATTCCTGCCCGTTGGCTTCAAGGGGAACAAAGATGGTCCAACGATCGGCAGCGTACCATCGTTTCCAATTCTTTAGCAACGCTTCAACGGAAGAGAAGGCATCAAATACCGTTCCGTCGTAGTCCATATCGTATCTTTTGATTTTGTACTTTGGAAAGACTTTGACTAAATCTTTGAGCGTACTACCCACGTTTATATCCTCTTTGGTAAGTTCCGGGGCGTACCCTTTTAAACGCTTTTCCAACAACCGGATCAGCGCTGTGTTGATTTGTTCAACTTCGGTCAATTGAGATGTAACATCTTCTTGGGTTGGCCAGTACCAATCCTGTGTACCAAAAAAGTCCGCTTCTTCGCTACCCACATCAAAAATGTATCCGTAACGGGCAATTACTTCGTTGCGCATATCTTGAAGGCTTTGGAGTTTAGGCTCGCCCGCATAAAGTTCCAATTCGGGCAGAGTCATCACCTTTTTGGAAACCAAGGGAAATCTGCCCGGAGGCAAACCCGATTCTCCTTCTGCAGTTTTAACGAGAAAAATGGTGGGTTTGGAGGTGTCTTCTTCTATATTCCATTCCCAATTATCGTCGTTGGGTTGTAAGGGGACAAGTTCTATTCCGATGAGCTTTTTATTCACCTTATAAGCCATGTCGTTGCCAAAACGGAGAGACGGTATGGGTATATCGCCGTAAGCCTCAATAAATGTGAAAGGCGTTTCGCCCTTTGATATTAGCCCCGAAACAGTCGATTTCTTTGCGTTGAACACAACGGTTTCGCCGTTGCCGTCCATATTACGGAATGTGCCGGCAAAGATATATTGGAAGAAGTTGTTGATAACTCTTTGATGCAAATCTCCATCAAATTTTTTCAATAGATCCTTTGGTGCCCCTGTACGGGCATCGGTAATGAGCAGGAATGTTTCGCCGCCAAGGGTGCGGAATTCCACACGGTCGCCCTTTTGAACCCCAAAATCGTCTTCTGCTACCACCATTTTTCCTTCCAGGTCGAGTTCAATACATTTGACCCAGCCGGCTTCATGCAGATTGCTGCCCAAGAGAAAAATAGTATCGCCGTTGGCACACGGTACGTTCTCAATGCTGCTAAGATCGGCAAAGAAGGGACGGTACATATTGGCACCGTCTGTCCAGCAGTATAGTTTATTGTAGGGATCGACATCAAGGTTGAGTCGCCCAAAGACTTTGAGTATGGTTTGCTCCCTTGGTGTACGTTCTTGTCCGCAACCGGTTGCTATCCATATAAATATGATGACTAAGAGATGTATTAACCTTTTCATTGTGTATTAATTATTTCTAAACATTTAAAAGTTAGCGCAATAATCATAAATAAGTTCCCACAAACGATCTTTGTCCACAGTCCGGATGATGCGCGCTTTTTGCGCTCCAATGGGCGCCTGCTTGTCGTAAGCCATTGATTGTCCGTAGGCATGACCGTAGTCGGTACATACATCAATGGGCATGGTAACTTCTTCTGTAATTAGTGAGGGGTCTATGAGGATAGCCGCAACAATCACATCCCAAATGTAATGCGTATAGTCTTCATTATCGTTATAGAGCTTTACCAAAACATTTCTATTGAGCATATCGGTGATAATCGGATTGGTAACAAGGCTACGCACTTTTTCATATTCAGGTTTTTTGAACGTTACTTTTCTTGTCACGTCCAATCCCACCACAATTTGTTCTTTAAAAGGGGAGCGTACCGTTATTTTTGCCGCTTCGGGGTCGGCCCACCAGTTAAATTCGGCGGTTGGGGTTACGTTTCCCTGACGGAAAAAGGAGCCGCCCATATAGACAATTCTTTTTACCAAGGGGACGATTTCGGGCGCTTTACGAATGGCAAGCGCCAGATTGGTGCAAGTTCCAATGGCGGCAATGGTTACTTCGCCGGGGTATTTTTTAATTTGTTCGATGAGAAAATCGACGGCGTGTTGCTCAATGGGACTTACTTTTGGTTCAAAACCATATTCCTTTTTATACACCGATTGCCACGATTCAGGTTCGGGATAACCAAACGATCCTGCCCACGAGTCGGTATTGATGCCATAGAGTTGACGTTCCAATGGCATCGTTTCGTAGCGATGGTGATGCAATAATCGCGTAACACCCATCGCTACAGGAATATGAGTTGCATTGATGGCTTCAAGCTGACGCAATGCCCAAGCCGTTCCTTCGGCTACCCACGAATTTCCGATAACTGTAGTAACGCCCAACAATTCGATATTTGGAGCGTTTTGAAGCATCATCATGGCAATCCCATCGTCAAAAATCTCTACCATGTCGGTGTCAAGGATCACTTTTTCTTTTGTTTGCGCTTGGGCATAAGCCGATAGGAAAACCGCAAAAAATGCGCAAATAATAACTGATTTGGATAAAATTTTCATAACTTTAAATGATTTAATTCTGATATAATTCTGATTTGATAAATTCGCCACTTCAATTGTTAATTATCACCCTATTAACCCCTGCATAGTCAACCGATTGTTGTTTTTCAAGGTATTCGATGGTGGCATCTGCGGTGGTACGATAGAGTCCGCGACCCTTGTCGCTCTTTTCATACTGGGAGACAGCTGCTAAATAACTATTCATCACAACTTTATATGTATTCTGAAGATTAATGGGTGATCCGTCTGCCATTGTCACCTCAATGTTTTTTATCTGTTTCTGATTGTCTAACTCGATCCGGTATGTGATGCCGGAGACATAAGCTGCTCCATTATCAGCAATATAGGCTGCTGCTATCAATCTTAAAACTTCTTCGCCTGTTAAGTTGTATTGGATCACTTCATTTCCAAATGGATCTAATTGATAGACATCCTTTACTGTAAACGGTCCTTTTGAAAAGGCGCCAAAACGAACGCCGCCCGGGTTTTGAAAAGCGATATCTGCTCCGGTTTCAATCCTAATGGCATCGGTCATCATGCAACCCAACTCTTCGTAGTTGCTAAAATCGGTAATGGCTTGCGTCAATACCCTATGAAGCGATTCGCTGTTATTAAAAGTGTTGACCATCAATTCCACTTCGTGATCTTTTTGCGAAAAGGCATCCACGCTAAGCGCACGGGCCTCTTTTTTTGTCACCTTACCGTCTGTCAGTTGAAGAGTAATATGGGTGACGTATTTAAGTTTTGCGTCCGCCTGTGTAATAAGCACGTTATTATGGATTTCTGTATCTTTGGTAACATAATGGGTATGTCCGCTGATGAGAAGGTCGGCGAATGGGTATTGATTGACAATCCCAATACTCTCTTCATATCCCTCGTGCGCAAGCACAATAAAGATGTCGCAAAAATAGCGCAACCAACCATATTGTATAGCTACTTCCAAAGGAGAATAAAACTTCATGTTGGTCATTTTATTGGGATGCGCTTCGGGTAATCCGCCCTCGCCCCGTTGAATCAATCCCAATACTGCTATTTTAACACCCTCTATCTCAAATATTTTGTAAGGTTCAATGTGCAGACGAAGCGAATCCGGTGCATAGAAATTGGCGCATACGTACCTAAAATTGGAGTGGTTAAGTACATAACGCAAACCATCTACACCACCATCAAATTCATGGTTCCCAATCACCGACAAGTTAAACCCTGCTCTGTTCATCAATGCCGTCATGGGATGAGAGGGCTGGGGATACATATCGTTGACAGGGTTGCCGGTACGGTTGTCACCGGCAGAAAAGAGCAAGAGGTTGGGATGTGCCGTCCTCATGCTATCGACAAGGGCAACAAACTTAGGAAAGCGATCAATAGATGCGTGCATATCGTTTACTGCAAGGATGGTGATCTCTTTGGTTTGGGCAGATGCAGTAACAATAGAAACCACTGCAAAATACAGTGTTGCTGAACGTATTAGTAAACTTTTTTTCATATTTTTTATTAAAACGGCAAAGATAAGGGGTATAATGATATGTGTCAATAGGTATTTATACCTAGAAAACCAAAAACAATCCGATTATTCCTGCGATGATGGCTGCAATGGACATGGGAATCAAGTTTCTCTTGATTAACAATCCTTCGACACCTACCAGTCCAACGGTGGCACAGGCGGCAATGATGTTATGTACGCAAATCATGTTTCCCAACGCCCCACCTATGTTTTGCAAACTGACTATAATAATATGCGAAATGCCCAAATTATCGGCAATCGAGTATTGAAAAAGGGAAAAAAGCATATTGGATACCGTATTGGAACCGGCTATAAAGGCGCCCAAGGCACCCACAAATGTATCGAGTAATGGCCAGACTTTACTAAAAACCAATGCCATGGACTGCGCCATAGCAATAGGCATACTTACATACTCATTGGGATTGATTCCCGAATGCATCATCACCCTCACCAAAGGGACGGCAAATACCAAGGCCAAAAATGGACCTGTAATTCTCATTAAAGCTTCTGACCAAGCAACAGATACCTGTTTCTTAGTCATTGCAAACATTGGGATACAAATTAGTGCAATAAGCATAAAGGGCATGATACCGGGTATGTTTAGCGGATCAAAATCGGCAACGATGTTTGTGTCAAACAGTTTTGGAGAAACGTATGTAAACGATGAAATCCGGCTTTTAAAAGGTAAAAAAGATACTCGCGTGATTACCAACAATATTCCAATCAACAAATAAGGTATCCAAGCTTTGAGTAAACTCATTTTTTTTGCACCGAGTTCTTCTGATATGGCTATTGAACCCATCCAATTTTTCTCCCATAAGTTTTTATTGGGAAAGTCCCAAACCTGTTTGGGAACCAAAAAACCGGCTTTTGTCAACGGAATCAGAATAGATAGACCCAACAAACTGCCAAAGAGACTTGGAAATTCGGGGCCTAGAAAGATGGCTATAAGCAAGTAGGGGATGATAAAGCAAAGTGCGGCAAAAATGGCGTAAGGCCAAATAGCCAAACCCTCTCTGATGCTCTTCTTTTCGCCAAAAAATCGTGTAAGCATCACCACCATTATCAATGGCAAAATGATAGCAGGAATGGTGTGCTGAATGGCCGTCCAAACTCCGATTTGATGAATGAACTCGCTGTGTGTCATGCCTTGGAGAGAAAGTGTTTCAATAATTTCAGGAGTATGGAGAGACGACCCTATTCCAATGATGGTTGGGGTTCCTACTGCGCCAAAGGAAACAGGAGTGCTGTTGGCGATCAACGCAACCATCACGGCGCCAAGGGCAGGAAAGCCCAAGGAGAGCAACAAGGGGGCAGCCAACGCCGCCGGAGTACCAAAACCTGCGGAGCCCTCAATAAAAGCGCCAAAAAACCACGCAACAATAATGGCTTGAATCCTTCTGTCGGGGGAGATTGATACAAAACCTTGATTAATAACGTCTAATGCACCACATTCCCTAAGAGTAAAGAGCAGGGCTAACGCCCCAAACACAATCAGAATAATTTTAAGGGCCACCACCGCTCCTTCTATGGTTGAAGCAACAAGCCAATTTACAGGCGTTTGCCAAATAAAAAAGGCCAACAATATGGTGACGACAAAGGAGAGCGGCATTGCCTTAGAGGCAGGCCAACGAAACCCAACCATCAGCACAAAAATGGCGATAATGGGTATAGCGGCAAGGAGGGCAAGGAGGGCGATTGACATGAAGTTTCTGCAAAATGTGCTACAAAAGTACAAATTATACTTCTATCTATAAAATTTTGTATATTTGTAAACATTATGGAACGACAACAAGCACTCAACCTTCTGTTAAAGTACAACAAAGAGAAGTATCACATCCGGCATGCCCTTACTGTGGAGGAGGTGCTAAAGTGGTATGCCAAAGAATTTGGTTACGACCCCGACTATTGGGGCATAGTAGGTTTATTGCACGATATTGATTACGAGATGTATCCAGATGAACACTGTGTCAAATCGGTTGAAATCCTGAGGTCTGAAAACTATGGCGAAGACTTCATTCGCTCCGTTTGTTCCCATGCCTACGGCATGAGGGTGGACATCAAACCGGAACACCAAATGGAAAAAATACTCTTTGCTGTGGACGAGTTGACAGGAATCGTGGGCGCCGCCGCCCTTATGCGCCCCTCCAAAAGCATTTCTGATATGGAGCTTAAAAGCCTGAGGAAGAAATTTAACGACAAAATCTTTGCGGCAAAATGTTCACGGGAAGTGATTCAAAAAGGAGCCGAAATGTTGGAATGGGAGTTAGATAAGCTGTTAAGTATGACTTTAGAAGCCATGCGCTCGTCAGAAAATATTGTTTCCGAACAGCTTGCAGCATTACAGGGTTGATCGTTTTGGAGCGAACTACTATAGTCAGCGGTGATGGGTCAAGCACCTTGTTCGACAAAAGAACCGGGGAGTGTTTTCATTCCCTTTTTGGGGCCGTTCAGGAGTCGATGCACATTTTTATAAATGAAGGATGGCGTGAGGTTAGCTCACATGGCAAAAGCGAAATTGCCCTATTAGAGATAGGAATGGGAACAGGACTCAATGTGCTGTTGACCTGTTTGGAAAGTGAAAAAGATGGAAAGAGTGTCCGTTATGATGCGGTTGAACCATATCCGATTACCCAAGAAGAGGTGTCGCAGTTGAATTATCCCTCCTTTTTTCCGGAACCTCAAGTTTCGCTCCTCTTTACAAAAATTCATTCCTGCAACTGGGGAGTGCCACAACAAATAACTCCCTCATTTAGACTAACCAAACACCGCTGCTCTGCTTTGGAAATAGATTTTCCGCCATCATCTTTTGATCTTGTCTATTTTGACGCATTTTCACCAAAAGTGCAGCCGGACCTTTGGGGTTCAGAGATGTTTTCCTTGATATCCAAGACCCTGAAACCAAACGGAATTCTCGTGACCTATTGTTGCAAGGGAGAAGTCAAGCGGATATTACGCTCGTTAGGGTTTGAGGTGAAAAAATTGGCGGGGCCACCCGGGAAGCGCGAGGTGCTTAGGGCAAGGATGGAAAAATATGTTTCATATCAATGAAGGTGTTCTAATGTACTTTGCATTTTTAAATGTTCCGATTTTCTTAACTTTCCCCTGTTTTAGCATTTGAGAAACAACGATTTCTATGGTTGTCACCGAAGCGTCAGGCAGAATGGAATTGATTTCCCGTTTGCTGAGCGGAAGCAAACTGTTGAGTATTGTTTGCTCAATTCGCTCGCGTTTAGAAACATTTTTGGAATTGATAAGGGCAAAACGCTTGTCCAATTCTTTGTAACAAATGAGCAGCGTATATATAAAGTTTTGGATATATGGTAGGTAGTCATTCGCATTGTTGTTCCAACCTACCGACGACTTTTGCAACGCCTCGTAGTATGCATTTTTGTTTACGTTGATTTGCTCTTCAAAGGAGATGTATTTTCCGGCGTCAAAACCAGCTTGGTATAACAGCAATAGTGACAGCAGCCGCGACACTCTTCCGTTTCCGTCAGAAAAAGGATGGATGCACAAAAAGTCGAGAATAAAACAGGGAATCAGGAGCAATTTGTTTATTCCATTGTCGTTGCTTGCATCCATGTACGCAAGGATAAGCTGTTGCATGGCGACCTCTGTTTCTGCTGCCTTTGTGGGGATAAAACGTATTTTTCGATTGCCTTCCCGATCCGTTTCCATAATTAAGTTGTCAGAAGTCTTATACTTACCGCCGCCGGTTTGGGTATAAGAAAGCATGACGGAGTGAAGATTTAAAATATTTTGTTCGTCAATCGCTATATAATCAAAGCCATTGTGAATAGCGCCAAGCGCATCGCGGTAACCGGCAATTTCCTGCTCGTTATGGTTGAGCGGTGCAGAAGATTGGTTTACAATTTCTTCTATACGCTTGTCTTTAGTTACGATGTTTTCAATTGCATTTGACCCTTTAACAGACTGCACTTTAGCTATGCCTTCCAATTTGGTGAAAATCATTTGAAAGTCGCGCTTGCGAACTTGAGCCAATACTTTTAATTCTGCAATGGTGTTTGTAATTCCCAGCAAATTAGTCGGTAACAAGGAGTTTTTTAAAAACGTAAAATCAAATTTCCTCATATATTTTTATTTTTCTGCCTGCAAAAGTAAAAAAAATATGCAGTATTTCAAAATAGTAAAGAAATTTACTCTATATTTAGCGAAGAGAAATATGCAGTAATATGGTTTCCAAGCATCGAGTCGAATTAATAAATATTTTCTTTGTGCTAAGAGGTGTGCCAAGATATGGCATATCATCGTCCTATCTTTGCATCGAAAATGACCCGCCGGGTCTAAACATTCTTTGACACACTAAAATACGCTTACTAAATAATAAAGTCGCTGTAAATGCTTGGCGTCGTTTGCAGTTCAAAAAATTCAGAAATCATTAAAGCAATCATTAAAATATATATATGACAAAGAAATCGGATACCAATAAAGAAAATACAAGTGATAAACCTTTAACTATAAAGCAAAAAGCAAAAACGCTTTTGCAACACATTGAGCAAATCATTGAACTTGCCAAAGATTCAAAGTTGAGCGATGAGTTTTACCAAAAAGCAAAACCAAACATCAACTTTGTTGCTAAAACAATGAACCTGACTATAAATCAAGCGCTTATCTTCTCGCTTTTTATGGAACACAGCAACGACAGCTGTATCGAAATCCAAGAGTTGTCACGATTCTTAGGATGCAGGAACATTAAAACGGTTTGCATGATGAGCGATGTGGATATTTTGGAAACACGCCGTTTGGTACGTTGTCGCAGGACAAAAGGGAGTACCGCAAGTTATCGGGTACCGTTTGAGGTGGTCAATGCCGTAAAACAAAACATAGCATATCAACCGGAAAAGACCACCGGTTTAAATACAGATGCCCTGTTTAGGCAGATCGAACGGTTATTCGATGAAAATATGAATAACGAAATCACACAGGAGGCGTTGTCTCAGGAATTGGAATCGCTTTTGAAAGATAATCCCTCTTTAGTGTTTAGTCGGCAAATGAAGGAGTACAAAAAAACATGTGAAGAGAACAACTTTTTGTTGTTGTTCCTATTTTGCCACCGCTTCATTAATTTAGATGACGACAACATTGGATTTCATGATTTTGATGATTTGTTTGACGCAAAACGATACTTTAGAAACATAAAAACAAGTTTGCAAAATGGTGAAAACGAATTAATTCGAGATAATATCCTTGAGTATGGCACCGACAACGGTTTTGCTGACAAAGATTTTTATAAAATATCAGACGCGGCAAAAGGGAAACTGTTTACCGAAATCAACATCAAAGTCCATCAGGCAGAGAGCAAAAAAGGGCTTATTCTGCACCGGAATATTGTCCTCAAACAGATGTTCTACAACCAACGCGAGCAGGCGCAGATAGCGCAACTCTCGTCGCTGTTGAGTAACGAAAACTTCCGGTCGGTTCAGGAAAAATTAGAGAAAAACGGAATGAGAAAAGGGTTTGCCTGCTTGTTTTACGGAGCGCCCGGCACCGGTAAAACCGAAACGGCGTACCAGATTGCGCAAGCTACCGGACGCGATCTGATGATGGTTGACATTGCCGAAACCAAAAGTTGCTGGTACGGCGAGAGCGAGAAACGCATCAAAGGGATATTCGACACCTACCGCAGCCATTTAAAAACGAGCAAAATTGCACCGATACTCCTTTTTAACGAAGCAGACGCCGTTATCGGAAAAAGAAAAGAGGCCGGAAAAAGCGCTGTTGACCAAACAGAGAATGCCATTCAAAACATCATTTTACAGGAGATGGAAAATTTAGAGGGCATCTTAATCGCAACCACCAACCTCACCCAAAACTTAGACCACGCCTTTGAAAGAAGGTTTTTGTACAAGATCGAGTTTGCCAAACCCGAAGTGGAGGCCAAAGAGAAGATTTGGAAAACAATGCTTCCCGGCCTCTCCAAAGAGGAAAGAGTGGAGTTGGCAGGTGCATACAGCTTTAGCGGTGGGCAAATCGAAAATATTGTACGCAAATATACAGTGGACGGCATCCTCAACGGAACAAATCCATCCTTAGAAACCATTCACAGCTATTGCCAATCGGAATACCTTTATAAAAATGAGGTTCGGCGGAAGATTGGATTCAGGTAAGAGAGGCCTGCCTGCGCTGCAATTTGGCGTATATATTTCATACCTTTGCCAAAAGAATCAAAACAACTTATGCTAACCGACTTTGCCGCCATAGACTTTGAGATTGCCAACCACTACCACTCAAGTGTTTGCAGTATTGGTTTGGTGATTGTCCGTTCCGGAATAATTACGGACAAGGTTTACCACCTCATCCGTCCGGAGCCCGAATGGCACTGGTGGCGCTTTACACAGATTCATGGACTGACCGTTGAAGATACGCAGGATGCCAAAGTTTTCCCGTATGTATGGAAAGAGGTTGAACCAAAAATAGTAGGTTTGCCTTTGGTGGCGCACAACAGTTCCTTTGACGAAGGTTGCCTCAAGCAAGTATTTAGGGTATATCAAATGGATTATCCCGACTATGAGTTTCTTTGCACCTGCAAGGCTTCACGAAAAAAGTTTGGCAATCTGCTCCCTAATCATCAACTACAAACCGTGGCGGCGTTTTGCGGGTTCGATTTAACAAACCATCACCACGCTTTGGCAGATGCAGAGGCTTGCGCGGTGATTGCTTTAAAGGTGTTTTAACGATTTCTTTTTTTACTATTTTTGCAGTCATAGACCTTGAGATTGCCAATTATTCTGGCATGTGCAAAGATTCGGCATAACGTTTCATTATTTTTGTCAAAATTTTTGTCCATTTTTGTATTACTTTTGCAGCCAAATCACAGCCCATGATGTTCACCTTTGAAAATAATTATCTATCTTCGCGGTGTGAAGCGTTGCGTTTTATCTTTAGTTTAGGAAATCGCCAATTTACTAAGGGTAACAAAGATAAACACATACGTTCTCGTTTGACATTAGTTCTTCACAATATCAATCGAGCGTGGGCTGTTTGTTTATTTGTTACCGGGTGTTTGGCGATACCTCAAAACTTTGTAAACGTGCGGTTTCACGCTTTCTTTATACCGGAGGTGCCGATAGCCGTTAAGTGGAGGCAATAAAAATATTAAAAAATATGTCGAGGATATTTAGAGTTACGCCTAAGCGTATTAAAAGATCAAACGGAACCGTACTGACGCCAGACATGTCGATTACGGTAACTACTAAACAAAATACCAGTACCCCTTTTTACAATGGCGCAATAGAGGTCAAGGAAGCATATATGCGACTGTTTCTCTTCGATTATAAGAAGGCGTGTTGCAGCAGTGCAGATTTTGAGTTTTGTAAATTGGATTAAAATTGATAATTATCATGAACAAGAAAAATAAGAATCAGAATTTAGTATTTTTAGGCATTCTGTTTGCCTTGATTGTACTTTTTATCGTCGCACCAATTATTTTTAAGGTATTTAGAATTGAGATTTTACCCTCACAATTTTTTGGTGCTTTGATTGGCGTATTTATTACAGCCATTGTTACGGCATTTCTTTTGCAAGGACAAACAAAAGGAGAAGTACAAAAAGATAAAAATATTAAAATTTACGAGCAAAAGATTCCAGTATTTTCTGAATTTACCAGTAAAATATGGAAAATGGTGTCCGATGTGGAAAGTAAACCCGAAGAATTACAAAAGAAATATGAAGAAGTTAAATTATTCTGTTTTGATAAACTTGTATTTTTTCTCGAACAAGACGAAACTAAAAAATTAACAGAAATAATAGAAAAAATTGACATCACAAAACTAATAGACGATAATCTTCCACATATTTGTAAAATAACCAATATATTGCAAAGTAGTCTTGAAAACAAGCATACAGATGATTCATATCTAAAAAATCTTTATGATGCATTTGACAGAAAAGATACTGGTCTAGAAAAGAAAACAGAAAAAGAAGAAATAAATAATATTCCAATCCCCACTGAGCCAACCAGAACTTTTTGGCATTTAATTATGTGGAATGAAAAACAATTAGAAGTATTCAAGAGAGAAGATAAGTGGCTTTTAGAAGGTTATTGGTTTTTAACCGTACTTGACTATGGAGATAGCTCCAAAACGGATATCGTTAAACATCGTTTAAAAATAAATGATGTTGTTTTTCTTTTCCGTCGTGGTGGTTATGGTTATATTGGTGCATTCAAAGTCACAGGATATATGGTATTTGATACAAAGAAAAATAAGAAAGAGACAAAAATCGGAAACAGTGAACCAGTTCCTGAGAATTATAACGAAAAGGATGATAACAAATATGATATATATGGTGCAATAGCAGATGGAGCTAGTTATGTTTCAAATGTTCTTGTAGAACCACTTGCATATAACTTTAAAGGCATTGGTTATAATACAGTAAGGCGCCGCACAATTGAAAGATTTGTAAATGATCCAAATACAGTAAATTTATACTTAGATTGGTTTAAGGGAAATCTTCCTGAAGATAGAAAGGAAAGAAAAGTGGGAGAAGGCAAGTTAGACGAAAAAGATTTTGCTCCAATATCGAAGGAAAATCAAGAGCTTTTTAACCGACTTAAAGGATAACACAAAACCCACAAAAGAGTTAGGGTAGTGAAGCAATTAACAAATATGCTAACCGACTTTGCCGCCATAGACTTTGAGATTGCCAACCACTACCACTCAAGTGTTTGCAGTATTGGCATTGTGATTGTCCGCGCTGGAGTAGTTGTCGAAAAATGTACCGCATCATTCGCTCAGAACCCGAATGGTGGATAAAACTCAAATACTCTCTATGTGGACTATAACTACAGGAAATTGGATTATGAAAAAGAAAAGAGATTTCAAAAAAATGTATCCTTTCAAAAATTTAATATAGATATGGAAAAAGAAAAAACATCATTCGTTTGCCAACAAAACGAAGTAGGTAAATACGGCTGCGTAAATTCGCAGGGCAAAGTAATTATTCCTTTTGAATACGATTATCTGCAAGTTTGTAAAGAGGGAGAAGATGCATTTTTGGAAGCCAGTAAGGAAGAAAATTCTGGAATAATAGATTTGGACGAAAAAATAATAATCCCTTTTGAATATGACCAAATATCTATTCACAAGGAAAATGGGAAAGTATTTTTGGTAGTCGAGAAAGATGAAAAATGGGGAGTTATAGATTTGGACAAAAAAATAATAATCCCTTTTGATGAATATGACGATATGGTGGGTTATGAGACAGACGAAAAAGTACTTTTGGCTGTTAAGAAGAATGGAAAATGGGGAGTTATAGATTTGAGCAAAAAAATAGTAATTCCTTTTGAATTTGATAGATTTTTTCAAATACACAAAAAAATAATCGATAGTGAATGACAAAAATGCCAGCAAATAACAATTAGGGTTTAAACCATCGTTGAACCGAAGCGTTACAGATAATCGCTATCTATGGGGATTCAATCGTTGGAGTGCTTTACAACTTAGAGGTGAAATCGCCAGCTAAAACCAATACCTGATTGCCCTTAAAATTTTGTAATTTTTACAATTTTATAAACTTGTGCAAAGATTTCGCATATCGCCATCGCACCTTTGCAAAAGATCTCAAATTGAAAATCGAAAATTGGACAAGTTCTTTGACATATTGTTCACACTCAAAAAAATAAAAAATTCTGAAAAAATTAATAGAATATCGGGAAGTAAGCAAACAGACGTTCATCAAAAAACGATTGAAGTCTTTGTATGCAATGATGAAAAGCGGTAATTCAACGGAAATGCTCGCATTGAATTTTCAAAACTCTAAATTCAAGCAATTTGCCATTTCCTACGACAAGGCGCGAAGCGAATACCACATTGCCAACCAATCGGGAAACGGCTGTTCGTTTGTGCTTGGAATAACTTTCATATCAGCATACATAGATGTAAAACTGTATGATGCGAAAGACCAATTTCCATTAAAAACAGAAACCGATTTGCCATTTTTTCTGTATTGCTTCCTGGAGCAGTTAGAGGACCTGGAACGCGATTATTTGCAAATGGTTGAACGTTTCGACAAATTGGAGGAAACAGCAGGCATCATTCGACAATGGATTGCAG